>JBBPZC010000107.1:0-5526 GCA_038199275.1 Actinomycetales bacterium | reverse complement strand
GATGATGACCTCTCCGACGTCGACCATGGTGCCCGGCTCATGGGTGATGGCGGTGACGATGCCGGCGAAGGGTGAGGGCAGTTCCACCACGGCCTTGGCGGTCTCCACCTCCCCAATGACCTGGTTCAGTTTCACTACGTCACCGATGGCCACATGCCAGCTGACAATTTCGGATTCGGTCAGGCCTTCGCCGAGGTCCGGGAGCCTAAATTCTGCGATCATGCCCAGTCGTCCATTCCTGTGTGTGAGTTGGGGCGGCCTAGGGCCCGGTCAACGCCGTCGAGCATTCTGTCAAGGTCGGGCAGGTGGTGCTTTTCCAGCTTGGAGGGCGGGTACGGGATGTCGAATCCGGTGACCCGCACCGGTGCGCTTTCCAGAAAATCGAAGCAACGTTCGGTGATGGTGGCCGCAATTTCGGCACCAATCCCCAGGGTTCGCCCGGCCTCGTGGGTGATGACCAGCCGTCCCGTGCGGCGCACGGATTCCACCACCGGTGCGTAGTCCACGGGTGAAAGGGAACGCAGATCAATGACCTCGACGGACACGCCTTCGCCGGCGGCTGCGACGGCGGCGTCGAGCGCGGTTTTTACCAGTGGTCCGTACGTCACCAGCGTGACGTCGGTCCCGGGAGCGGCCACGTGTGAGGAACCCATGCCAAGTGCGGCGCTCAGGGGCGCATCGAGTTCAACTTCTCCCTTCGTGTGGTAGCGACGCTTCGGTTCAAAGTAGAGGACCGGATCGTCGCTGGCGATGGCCTGGCGCAGCATGGTGTAGGCGTCCTGCGGGTTGGACGGGCTGATGACCCGCAGCCCTGAGGTGTGCACAAAGTAGGCTTCCGGGGATTCCGAATGGTGTTCGGGCGAGCCGATGCCGCCGCCGAACGGCACCCGGATGGTCAGTGGCATGCGGACCTTGCCCTGGGTGCGGACATGCATCTTGGCCACCTGGGAAACGATCTGGTCAAACCCTGGATAGATGAAGCCGTCGAACTGGATTTCGCAGACCGGGCGGTAACCGCGATACGCCAGCCCCACAGCTGTGCCAATGATGGCCGATTCGGCCAGCGGGGTGTCAATGACCCGGTGGGAGCCGAAGTCTTTCATCAGTCCGTCGGTGACGCGGAAGACACCGCCGAGCGTGCCTATGTCTTCGCCGAGCAGCACCACCTTGGGGTCATCTTCCATCGCGCGGCGCAGTCCTGCGTTAATGGCCTGGGTCAGGCTCAGCTTGCTCATGACGCACTCCCTTGTGCTGTTGCCGATACGGTGTGCTGTTCGTTGAAGGATTCCAAATACGCCAAATAGTTGGCCCGCTGCTCCGCCAGAATGGGATGTTCATCCACGTAGACGTGGTCAAACACGGTCATCGGGTCAGGATCCGGCAGATTGATGCAGGCATGCCGCAACTCCGCTGCCACGGCGTCAGCCTCTGCAGCAATGGCCGCTTCAGCCCCGTCGTCGAGCATCCCAGCGTCCATCAGGTAGGTGCGCATCCTGGCGATGGGGTCCTTGGCGCCCCACTCCTCCAACTCGGTGACGCCACGGTAGCGGGTGGGATCGTCGGCAGTGGTGTGCGCACCCATGCGGTAGGTCACCGCTTCGATGAAGCTGGGGCCGGAACCGCTGCGGGCCCGCTGCGCGGCCCAACGGGTGGCGGCCAAAACCGCCAGGACGTCATTGCCATCCACGCGCATGCCGGGCATGCCATAACCCGTGGCGCGGCCGGCGATGGGAACGTGCGACTGCAGACCGACCGGTTCGGAGATGGCCCAGTGGTTGTTTTGACAGAAGAACACCACGGGCGCCTGGAAGCTGGCTGCGAAGACCATGGACTCGTGAACGTCACCCTGGCTCGTGGCGCCATCGCCCAGATAGGCGATGCTCATGGAGTCCTTGCCGTCCAGGGTCAGGCCCATGGCGTATCCCGTGGCGTGGAGTGTCTGTGCCCCGATGATGATCTGCGGGGTGGCCATGTTGACCTCATAGGGGTCCCAGCCGGTGTTGCTGGTGCCTCGCCAAACGCCCAGAACGTCGCCCATTTTGGCGCCGCGGCAATAGGCCACACCATTTTCACGGTAGGTGGGGAAAACGAAGTCCTCGTCGTTGAGGGCCCGGATCGAACCGATTTGGGAGGCTTCCTGTCCCAGCAGCGGTGGCCACAGCGCCAGCTGCCCCTGCCGTTGCAGTGCCGTCGCCTCGAAGTCGATGCGGCGGATCACGACCATGTCGCGGTACAAATCTCGAAGTTTTTGGGCGTCCAAGTCGCTGACGTATCCGTCCAACAGCTCATCGGCAACACGGTTTCCGTCTGCGGTGATCAGTTGGTGCATTGGCATTTCGTCGCGGCCTGTGGGCTCCTGGCGCAAATGGCTCATATTGCTCGCCTCCCTGCATTGTAATGAGGATGGTTCCTATGAGTGTGACGATACTCACGTAATGCACGACGTGCAATCACCGCCAAGAAAATTGAGCAGAGTGCACTATTGGACGGGCTTCAACCGTGCTAATCTGCGCATTATGCCTACTTTGGATGGAACAGACGCACGTATCCTGCTTGCCCTTATTAAGGATCCCCGCCAGACCGTGGTGGCCATGGCCGAACGGTTGGGACTCTCCCGCAACACCGTCCAGGCCAGGATGGCGGCATTGGAGAAGAACAACGCCTTCCTGCCCTTCGACCACCGCATCAGCCCCACTCCCCTGGGCTACCCGTTGACGGCCTTCATTTCCGTCCATGCGCAACAGAAAAAGCTGCCCCAACTGGGGACCACCCTCGCCGCAATTCCGGAAGTGCTTGAAGCCCACGGACTCAGTGGCAGGGCGGACCTGCTGGTGCGTGTGGTGTGCACCGGGGCCGAGGACCTGTTCCGCATCAACGGCAAAATCCTGGCGTGCGACGGCGTTGAGCGCACCGAAACGTCGTTGGCCATGAACGAGGTGGTGCCGTTTCGCATGTCCCCTTTGCTGATACGTGTGTTGGAAAGCTGACGCGGGCTGGGCGGGAGCCAGCCCTGGTAGCAGTGGCGGGCGCGGGGCTGACGCTGGTGCTGGGCCGCCGCCACTGCGCGCACTGGCCCGCCAGCTTCCCAACGGGTCCCGATCCGGTGAAACGCTGGGGCCGGAAAGAATAAGGTGCGATTGCACAATCCGCTGTCCCGCCGGCTCCGAAGTACTGCCATGGGTTCGCCGAGAACCTTGTCAGGAATTGGCGGGGAAGGGGATTTCCCGCCATTGGGAAAGGAAATATCATCATGCGCACTTCACCGAATCGACTCCTCGCCACCGTTTTTGGCGCCGTCTACCTGTTGGTGGGAATCTTGGGATTCTTGGTCACGGGCGGGATCGGCTTCTTTGCCACTGAAGGCCGGAACTTAATCCTGTTCGAGGTCAACCCCTTGCACAACGTCATACACCTCGCCATCGGAGCAGCGCTGCTGCTCTCCGGACTGGGTTCGGCGAAGGCTGCAAAGTCCACCAACACCACAGTGGGCGCCGTTTACCTCTTGGTGGGAATCGTGGGGTTGTTCCTGCCAGGCACGGCATTGAACATCATTGCCCTCAACGGGGCCGACAACGTCCTGCACCTGGGCAGCGCACTGGTCCTGCTGGCCATTGGCCTCTCCCAGGACCGCACGGCCGCTGCACGAATCGCCTGACCATGGCAGCCACCCGGCCCTCGACGCAATTGTCGTCACTCTATGTGAGCCTTGCACTGTTGGGAATCGCCGCCCTGGCCAGCGCGGCAGCCTCAAGCCTGTTCTCGGGCTTGAGGGGCACCGCCGGCCAGGGCGTTGGGCTGGATTGGTGGCAAGTTCCCTGGTCGCTGACCGCCGGAATCGCGTCGGCCGGGTGGGGCCTGACGGCACTGGCTTGTGGCTTGGTTTCGTTCCGGCAGGGGTGCTAGTGTCGCCCGGCAATGCTCCGGGCGGGCGTTTCCTTGCTTGCGGGGCTGCACTTGGCAGTCCTGGTGGCGGGCATCTGGCGGATGCCCGAGGAGGCCAGAACCTTCGACGTGACGCTGGCAGCGTTGGCAAGCTTGGAACTGTCCGTCATTGCAGTCCTTGGCTGGCGCCGCAACGCAGAGTTGCGCAAGGGCCCAAACTTTAGGGTGCGGGAACCGTCTGCACCCGCCGTGGTGGGAATACTTTTTGCTGCCTCCGTTCTGGTTGCAGCAATCACCACGTCCGGCATGGCTGCCTCCACAGCCGGGGAACTCGCAGTGCCGCATTCAGGCCACCACAACACCCCACAGCACAGTCCGCAGCAGGAAAGCCCCGACAGGGGAATACTGCAGCAAATGAAGGAGCAGGGACACCACCACTGATCCCGCCCGGCAAGGTCCCCAGCAGCCAAACACCCGGGCGGTCGGACAGCGAAAAGCCCCGCCTGCCGTCGTTGTTGACGGTGGACGGGGCCACTCGATGTGTCGGTGGAACGGACGGTTTAGTGGTCCGCAGCCTTCTCGGCGCCGATGCCGGTCAGGGAGCGAACTTCCATCTCGGCCTGCACGCGCGGGTTCTCGGCGCCCTTGTCCATAACCGTACCGAGCCAGCCAAGGAAGAATGCCAGCGGGATGGAGATGATGCCGGGGTTGGCCAGCGGGAACCAGGAGAAATCGGCTCCGGGGATCATGGCCTTCTCGTTGCCGGAAACAACCGGGGAGAATGCGATGAGGATGATGGCCGCAGCCAGACCGCCGTACATGCTCCACAGGGCGCCCTGAGTGGTGAACTTCTTCCAGAACAGCGAGTAGATGATGGTGGGCAGGTTGGCCGAGGCCGCGATTGCGAAGGCGAGGGCCACCAGGAACGCAATGTTCTGGCCGTTGGCCAGGATGCCGCCGCCGATGGCGACCACGCCGATCACGATGACGGTGCGTCGTGCAACCTTGACCTCCATCTCCGGCTTGGGCTCGCCTTTGACGATCACGTTGGAGTAGATGTCGTGGGCGAAGGATGCTGCCGCTGTGATGGTCAGGCCCGCCACAACCGCGAGGATGGTGGCGAAGGCGACGGCGGAAATGAAGCCGAGCAGGATGGGCCCGCCAACCACGAACGCCAACAGCGGGGCGGCTGCATTGACGCCGCCGGGAGCTGCCAGGATGGCTTCCTTGCCGATCAGCGCACCGGCACCGTATCCCAGGACCAGGGTGAAGATGTAGAAGCCGCCGATGAGCCAAATGGCCCAGACCACGGACTTGCGTGCTTCCTTGGCCGTGGGGACGGTGTAGAAGCGCATGAGCACGTGCGGAAGAGCCGCGGTGCCCAGGACCAGGGCAAGGGCCAGGGAGACGAAGTCAAGCGGGGCCTTGCCATATGCTGCGCCGGGGTTCAGCAGCGCCTCGCCCACACCGCCTTCGTTGATGGAGGTCTGCACTGCCGCGTCCATGAGTGTGGAGAGATTGAAGCCGTGCATGGCCAAAACAATGATGGTCATGATGGCGGCGCCGATGATCAACAGGAACGCCTTGATGATCTGCACCAAGGTGGTGCCATTCATGCCACCGATCAGTACGTACACGATCATG
>JBBPZC010000106.1:0-8449 GCA_038199275.1 Actinomycetales bacterium | reverse complement strand
TCTGCTGGGCACGGGCATCGGCATCCCGGCGGCACTGCTGTTCCTGGCTTCCCGGCACAAGGCCGCGCGGGAGAGGGCACTGCGGACCACGTTCGCAGGGGTGGCCGCGGTGGTTGGCACGGCCAGTTGGATGGGATTGTTCGCAACAGTGATCTTCCCGGAGGCGGCGCTGAGGTGGGCCGGAGGCGGCAGCAGGGGACTGGCGCTGCCATGGACGTACCTGGTGAGCTTTAGCGGCACCTGGCTGTTTTGCGTGGCCGTGCTGATGCTGGCAGTGCTGTTCGTGGTACCCAGGCGTTGGCAGCAACCCCTTCCGGAGCATGCCATGACGGACGACGCCGGAGAGCCGGACCCCGTTGACAACGACGCCCAACACACCGACGCCCAATACAACGACGCCAACTACCCAGGTGAAAACCCTCCCGAGTGGCGGCTGGCCACCGCCGGGCCCTCCCCGGTGAGGGGTTTGTGGTTTGGGGCCGGCGTGGTGGCAGCGGGCATGTTCGCGATGTTTGCTCCCTACATGTTTCCGCTGGCCACCGGCACGGTCATGGTCGAGCTTTCCGAGGGGCAGACGGCCAGCCACCAGGACTGGGCTGTATCGGCACAAAACCTTGTTACGCCGCTGCTGCTCGCCGGGTTCGTCGTCATGGGTTGGGCCCTGGTGCACCTTTCCACCAGGCCCCGGCGCGGACCGGCAGCGGAACTGGACGGATCCGGCGTCGAACTATAGGCCAAGGAAACGGGCCCGGGCTCTGTTGCGGGGGACATCCGCGGCTGTACAGTCAATGCTACAAACCTCTGTGGGCACAACGGTGTACCCACAGCCAGTTGAGGAGTGACGCATGAAGTACGTAGTAGGTTACCGCCCCGACGCGCGCGGCGAAGACGCCATTGCCCTCGCCGGAGTCATCGCAAAAACACAGGGCGCGCAACTGCATCTGGTCAACGTGGTCCACAGCGCCAAGGCAGCAGAAGCGGACATGGAAAAACATGCACTGTCCATGGTCCCGGATGATGTTGATGCCAGCTTTAGCGTCCGCGTCGCTGACTCCTTCGTCCACGGACTGATTGCCACAGCGAAGGAAGACGATGCGGCCCTGGTCATCGTGGGCGCCGCCAGCAGCGGGCTGTTTAAACGCTTCACCGTGGGCTCGGTCGCCAACGGGCTGCTCCACGCTTCACCTGTACCAGTGGCACTGGCGCCGCGGGGCTACAACCGCAGGGACCCGCTGACCCGGCTGACCGTCATGACCGGAATGCGCGAGGGATGGCAGGCGGTGCTCGAAGTCGGAACCACCGCCGCCAGCCGCCGGGAGTTGCCGCTTAGGCTGGTCTCCGTGGTGGAAATGGACCAGAGCACACAAACCGACTTTGACCAGGACAACGCACTCAGCCCGGCCAAGCAGCACGTCAACACCGTGCTCACCCGTGCCGGCGCGAAACTGCCCAACAACAAGGTCACCGTGACGTTGGCCCACGGGCGAACTGTTGAGGAGGCCATTGACGGGATTGGCTGGAAGTCCGGCGAGCTGGTCATTGTCGGCTCCAGCCGCCTGGCCGAACACCGCAAGATCTTCCTCGGCTCCACAGCGAACAAGATCCTGCGAGCGCTGCCGGTGCCCATGGTCGTGGTTCCACGGGACTACCCGGCCCAGGGAATTTAGGCCGCGACCGGTGCCAATACTCCGACGGTGGCGCATTTAGCGGGTCCGCGACGCGGCTACTTCTCCAGGAAGGCGTCGCTGAACAGCAGTTGCAGACCTTCCGCCATGGTGGGGTGGGCAATGACGGCGTCGCGGACCCGCTGGTACGGAAGCCCGCCCAGCATGGCCATCTGCACCACGGCGATGACTTCACTGGAGTCGTGTCCCAGCAGCGAGACGCCAAGAATCTTGTCAGTGCCGCGCTCCACCACTGCTTTCCACGAGCCATCCAGATGACCCACCGTCCGAGCGCGCGGGATGGCCGTCACGGGCATCCGCGCAATGCGGACCTCGTGACCGGCGGCGAGCGCCTCCTTCTCGGACAGGCCCACCCGGCCCAGCTCCGGTGTGGTGAAAACGCAGTACGGAATGAGCCGGTCGAGGGTGCTTTGCAGTTCCGCATCCGCCCCCGCCGCCAGGTTCCGCTTCAGGATCCGGTAATCGTTCCAGGAGGCGTGTGTGAATTGCGGTGTGCCCGCCACATCCCCGGCGGCCCACACGCCGGTGGCCGTGGTGCGCAGGAACTGATCAACCCGGACCAGCCCCTTATCGGTAAGTTCGACGCCGGCCCTCTCAAATACCAGTCCTGCCGTGACGGGTTCGCGGCCCAGCGCCACCAGGACCCCTGCTGCTTCCACGGCACCTCCGTTCGCGAGTGAAACGGTGACCTTGCCATTGTTCCGGGACACGGAGGTGGCCTCGGCACCCAAGCGCACGGATACGCCGTCGGACTCCAAAGCGGCGGTGACGGCGGCCGAAACATCGGGATCTTCGCGCGGCAGCAGGGTCTTTCCGCGCTGCACCACGGTGACGGAGACGCCCATGATGGCCAGCATGGAGGCGAACTCGCAGCCAATATACCCGCCGCCCAAAATGATGATGCTCTTCGGCAGTTCCGCCAGGGCCAGGATGGTGGTGCTGGTGAGCGGCTTCGCCTCCCGCAGCCCGGGAATGTCCGGAACGGCAGGCACCATCCCGGTGTTGACCACCACATTGGTTCCGGTCAGGGTTCGGTGCTTCCCGTCGTCGTCGATCACCTCAACGGTGCGCGGGCCGGTGAAACGCGCCTGGCCAATGATGAGGTCCATGCCGGAGCCCAGAAATGACTTGCGCTGACCGGCCACCATGGTGCCCACAACGTCCTCCTTGCGGGCGCGCAGCAGGTCGATGTCGATGGTTGGGGAGTGGGGGATGGTGATGCCGAAGTCAGCGGCGCGGCGGGTCACGGCGAGCAGGCGGGCACTGTTGACGAGTGTTTTGGTGGGGATGCAGGCGACGTTGATGCAGGTGCCGCCAATCATGCCGCGCTCCACCATGGCCACGCGCTGCCCGGCCGCGGCCAGATCCATGGCGAGGGATTTGCCGGCCTTGCCGCCGCCAACGACCAGAAGGTCGAACTCTTCACTGTCCACAATGAGCCTTTGGGGTTAGACCGCCCGGCTGCGCAGCCGGGCGGTGCGGCGGTAGTTGATGAGCATGTCGGCCACGAGGATGGCCAGGGCCGCCCAAACAATGCCGAATCCGATCCAGCGCTCCGTGCTCATGTGCTCGCCGAGGAGGGTGATGGCAAAGACGAATTGGACCACCGGGGTCATGAACTGCAGCAGGCCGATTCCGGTCATGGACAGCCGGCTCGCCGAGGCGCCAAAGAACAGCAGGGGAACGGCTGTGACGATACCGGCGGCGGCCAGGAGCCAGAAGTGGCCGGCGCCCAGAGTGGTCAGAGTGGCTTGGCCCAGGACGGTCACGATCACCATGGCGGCGATGGCGAACGGGGTCAGCACTGCCGTTTCAATGCTGAGGCTGGTGATGGCGTCGACCTTCCCTCCAACACGGTTCTTGACGAAGCCGTACAGGCCGAAGCTGGCGGCCAGAATCAAGGCCAACCAGGGGAGTTTGCCGTAACTGAGAGTGAGCACCAGAACGGCCGCGAATCCCACGCCAACGGCAATCCACTGCAGGGGTCGCAACCGCTCCTTCAGCAGGACGACGCCCAGAAGAACCGAGAACAGGGGGTTGATGAAGTACCCAAGGGAGGCTTCAATCGTGTTGCCGGTGGTGACGGCGAAAACGTAGGTGAGCCAATTGATGACGATCAGGACACCGGCAACGGACAAGGTGCCCATGATGCGCCGGCTCTTCAGTGCGGCGCCAATCTTTCCCCAACCGCGGGTGACGGTGATGATGATGGCGCAGAAAAGGACGGACCAGACCACACGGTTGGCCACAATTTCAATGCTGTTAGCGGGGATGAGCAGGACGAAGTAGAGCGGCATCAAGCCCCACAAGCCGTAAGCGCCCACCCCGTACAGGACGCCGGTGGCGGCCTCGGATCTGGCGGGTTTGGTGCCCTTCTTCGCGGTGCTCGGAGTGCTGTCTGTATGAGGTTCGCTTACTGTCACAGACTCCATAAGAACACCATTGGTGCCCAAACGCCATGTCCACTTGGCAATCGGTGGCACCGTGGCGCGGCGGTTGAGGGTTTGCTCACTTTGCCCTGTTAGTCATGGGTGAACATAATTAGACTAGAAACACAGCGCCTAATTGCGCAGTCGTGTGCAACAGTTGCCGTAAGCGATGTTGCGATTCACAGTTCGGGAGGACTTCTTTCTTGGCTAACTTGAGCGTCACCCGCCCCATCCGCGTCGCCATTGTTGGCTCGGGCCCGGCGGGCGTTTATGCGGCGGATATTTTGACGAAGTCCCAGGAAGTTGCTGGCGGCGACGTGCAGGTCAGCATCGACTTGTTTGAGTCCCAGCCTGCCCCGTATGGACTGATCCGTTACGGTGTGGCTCCGGACCACCCCCGCATCAAGGGCATCATGAATGCCCTCCACAAGGTGTTGGACCGCGGCGACATCCGCTTCTTCGGCAACGTTGTCTACGGCCGCGACCTGGTCCTGGCCGATCTGCGCGCTCACTACGACGCCATCATCTTCGCCACTGGCGCCACCAAGGACGCGGATTTGAGCATTCCCGGCATTGAGCTGGACGGCTCCTACGGCGGCGCCGATTTCGTTTCCTGGTACGACGGACACCCGGACGTGCCGCGCGAATGGCCGCTGCATGCCAAGGAAATCGCCGTGATTGGCAACGGCAACGTGGCCCTGGACGTGGCCCGGGTCCTGTCCAAGCACGCCGACGACATGCTCGTCACCGAGATCCCGGACAACGTCTACGAAGGCCTGAAATCTTCTCCCGTTACGGACGTGCACATCTTCGGCCGCCGTGGCCCCGCCCAGGTGAAGTTCACCCCGCTCGAATTGCGTGAACTTTCACATTCAAAGGACGTGGACATTGTCCTCTATGAGGAGGACTTTGATTTTGATGAGGCCTCCGATGCTGCCATCAAGGGCAACAACCAGATCAAGATCCTGGTGAACACGCTCACCAATTGGTTGGTCGAGCAGGAGGACGACGACGAAAGCCGGGTCCCGGCGTCGCGCCGCCTTCACCTGCACTTCCTGCACACACCCGTGGAAATCATGGGGGAGGGCGGCTTGGTCGCCGGCATCCGCTTTGAACGCAACGAACTGGATGGGACCGGCAACGCCCGGGGCACCGGCGAATTCCTTGACTACCCGGTCCAGGCCGTCTACCGTGCTGTGGGCTACTTAGGTTCGGAGCTGCCGGAGGTGGAGTTTGATGCCAGCCGCGGAGTGATCCCTAACGACGGCGGACGTGTGTTGGCAGCCGACGGCACCCAGGTGGCCGGCCTGTATGCGACGGGTTGGATCAAGCGTGGACCTGTTGGTCTGATTGGCAGCACCAAGGGCGATGCCTTGGAAACCATTGGCTGCCTCCTCGAAGACCGTCTGGGCCTGCCCGTGGCAGAACACCCCGGTGAAGAAGAGGTGGTGGAACTTCTGGAATCCCGCGGCGTCGACTACACCACGTGGGAAGGCTGGAACAAGTTGGATGCCCATGAGAAGTACCTGGGGGAGAGCTACGTTTCGGCTCCCGGTATTGAAGTGAAGCGCGAACGCGTCAAGGTGGTTGACCGCGAGCACATGGTGAACATCTCCAAAAAATAACCGTTGGTGGAGGTGCAAGATGGACGGAAAACGGAGCATGAAGGATGTTGCTCCTGAATCGATCATGCTGGTCGGTGCGGGCAGGGCAATTCTTCTCCAGCTTGCCAACCCTGCCATCGGATACGGAGTTGCGCGGCATTCCAGCTTTGCGGTGACCCCGCTTAAGCGTCTCCACGGGACGTTGAGCTATATCTACGCACTCACCAACGGCACGCCGCAGCAAAGGGCTTCGGCAATTGCCATGGTGCACCGCGCCCACCGCCCCGTCCGCTCCGACGGCGGTGACTCGCCGCAGCGTTATGACGCACAGAATCCGGCGCTGCAGCTGTGGGTTGCGGCAACGCTGTACGACTCGGCCATGCAAATCTACAACTGGGTCTTCCCCGCCCTGGGCGAAGACGAGGCAGAAGCGCTCTATGGCGAGTACGGCATGCTCGGGACGGCGCTGGGCATGCCTGCAAAACTATGGCCCGTCACCAGGGCAGACTTCAAGGCTTATTGGGATGAGCAGATTGCAAGCCTCAGTGTGGATGAGACCACCCACGATGTTGTTGTTGAATTGCTCGCAGCCCGGAGTGCGCCGCTGTGGATCCGATCCGCGATGCCGGTGGCTCGATTCCTCACAGCAGGCTTGTTGCCACCGGAGGCCAGGGAAATGTTCAAGCTGGAATGGTCTCCGACACGGGAACGGTGGCTGTATCGTGGGCTTGCGGTGATGCGGGCGGGGGTGCGGGTAGCGCCGAAATTTATTCGGCACGCACCCATGCATTACTACCTCAAGCGGATTCCCGGATAGGTAGGCGGGCCGGCTGCCTGTGGCCAAGCGGACTGCTCAGGGCCAGAACGGTCACCTACGGTGCGGCATGGCGGATCACCCACTCAACTAATGGCCGCAGCTGTTCCCAGCGTTCGGCAACGCGGTCAGCGGCGCTGGTTGTTCCCAGCCAGTCTGGCCGGCCAAGCTCGATGGTGGCGTTGAGGGTCTTATGCCGGAGCAACTGTGGGCGGGGATGGTCCTTGGGAAATCCCCGAGGCAGGGTTTGCAGGATCTGGCCGCCAATAACGAAGCCTGCTGCCTCCAGTTCCGCCACAACGCCCGTAAGTGCGGTGCCGCTGGCTGTGGCATCCACGGCAGCCCGGTACCGGGAGAGCTGCGCCGGTGAAGCCGAACGGTAGCCCCCACTCAGTGACAAACCTGTGGCGTCCAGGTGGAGGTAATACCCCACCTCTTCATAGTGCGAGAGGAATGCGCCCGCGGTGCTCTTGAATGGCTGGCTGGCCGAGGAGAACCGCATGTCCCGATAGGGGCGGAAAATCCGGGCGGGGCCAAACCGAGGCTCCAGCACTCGTAGGAGGGACGACAGCGGAGCCAGCACATCGGCGTCGTACCTGTCCTTGTTCTCCAGCCACCACTGACGATTGTTGTTATTTTCCAAGGCGGCATAGAACTCAATCGCAGCCGCGGGAATTCCTGAAATAGTGTCCATGCAGTGAGCCTAGGGGCGGCAGGGGACGCCCACCAGATCGAAAGGGCCCAAGGTGTGGAAACAGGTCCACAGTCACCGGTGGGGAGGAATGAACCACGCCGCACAAGGGCTTTACTGGACTGAGTCCAGAAAAGCCGATAGAGTTGGAGCATGGCCGAAGAGCAAAAATTCGAGGAAATGTTGCGGGCAGCGTCGCTGCGTGTGACACGTCCTCGTGTTGCCGTTCTCGGTGCAGTCTTTGCCCAGCCCCACGCTGATGCCGACGCCATTATTGGTGCCGTTCGGGCGGAGTTGGGCAGCGTTTCCAAGCAGGCCGTCTATGACGTTTTGGCAGCACTGGTTGAGGCCAGTCTGCTGCGACGCATTGAACCTTCGGGGTCATCGGCCCGCTATGAAAGCAGGGTGGGGGACAATCACCATCACGTGGTGTGCCGCAATTGCGGGGACATCGCCGACGTGGATTGTGCCATCGGACAGGCGCCTTGCCTGCACGCCTCAAACAGCCACGGTTTCAGCATTGACGAAGCCGAGGTCATTTATTGGGGACTTTGTCCGGACTGCGCAGCCAAAAAGCTTTTGACGCAATCATCATTGAACACCACAAGGAGCGAATAGCAATATGACTATCGAGAACACCGCGCCGCTGACCACCGCTGCAGGTGCACCGGTTGCCAACAACCAGGACAGTCTCACCGCGGGTCCCCGCGGCCCGATGCTGCTTGAGGACGTCTGGTTCCTCGAGAAACTGGCCCACTTCAGCCGCGAGGTCATTCCCGAGCGTCGCATGCACGCCAAGGGCTCCGGCGCGTTCGGTACCTTCACGGTCACCAACGACATCACGAAGTACACCAAGGCGAACATCTTCTCCGAGGTCGGCCAGAAGACCGAAATGTTCGCCCGTTTCTCCACCGTCGCCGGTGAGCGCGGCGCTGCCGACGCCGAGCGCGACATCCGCGGCTTCGCCCTGAAGTTCTACACCGAAGAGGGCAACTGGGACCTGGTTGGCAACAACACCCCTGTGTTCTTCTTCCGTGATCCATTGAAGTTCCCCGACCTGAACCGCGCCGTCAAGCGCGATCCCCGCACCAACATGCGCAGCGCCGAGAACAACTGGGACTTCTGGACCAACCTGCCCGAATCCTTGCACCAGGTCACGATCGTCATGTCCGACCGCGGCATCCCGGCCAGCTACCGCCACATGCACGGCTTCGGCTCGCACACCT
>JBBPZC010000105.1:0-4479 GCA_038199275.1 Actinomycetales bacterium | reverse complement strand
GCCGCCGTGCATGAGCTGTGGGTGCTGGACCGGGCCACCGGAGAATCCGTGGGGGCCAATGTGACCGGGTTGCTCAGCGGCAGTGCCACGTTGCCGGCGTCGTTGGGGGACGGCTCCGCGCGCGCGAAGACAGCAAAGCTGCAGATAGACATCGCCGAAGTTCCCGGAGGGACGCGGCTGCGTGCAGCTACTCCGAGGGTCCGGCTGGACATCATGGCGACCAAGCCCGCCGGACACGAGTCACTTGGGGTGGTGGTGCCGTGGACCGATCGCCAATTCCAATACACGGTGAAGGATGTGGCCCGGCCGGCCGCCGGCGTGCTCTCCGTGGACGGGGTCAGCCACAGCCTCGCCGCGGGTGAGTCATGGGCCGTGCTGGATCACGGGCGGGGCCGCTGGCCGTACGCCATGCACTGGAATTGGGGTGCCGGGTCCGGGACCACGGACGGCATGACCATCGGCATTCAGCTGGGTTCGAAATGGACCGACGGCACCGGTTCCACGGAGAATGCGCTTCTGGTCGACGGTCGCCTGCACAAGATCAGCGAAGACTTGATCTGGGACTACAGCACCACCGATTGGCTGGCGCCCTGGCACATTCACGGCGCCACAGCGGATCTGGTGTTCACCCCGTTTTATGACAAGATTTCTGCGATCAACCTTGGCGTGCTGGGCAATAACACCCACCAGTGCTTTGGTCATTACGACGGCGACATCGCCGACAGTGACGGAAGCCGCATCAAAGTCGCAGGCATCATGGGCTGGGCGGAAGATGTCCACAACCGCTGGTGACCCCCATGCCCTCCCTAACTTCGTGCCTCGGCCAGGGAACCCTCGGGCGCGTGGGCCCATTGCCGGTCAGCCCACGTGGACCCAGGGGCGTTGGGTTAGTTCCGGCTCGGCCTCACGCAGCACCTCGCGGGTGACCGGAGCAATCTCTCCCTCGCCCAGGAACACGAATTTGAGCATGTTCGTGATGGGGTTGCCCTCGTTCCAGCGGAAATAGATGTGCGGGATCAATCCGGTCACATCGCGCACGTGCAGCAGCACGGCGGCAATGGTATTGGGCACGTTGGATGAATGAACCTCCAGAACCCTGAAGCCGTGCCGGGTGATGCCGCGTATTTCCAAAGCCGTTTCAAAGTCGGAGGAGTCATCGACAATGACTTCCATGAACAGAACGTCCTGCACGTTCCCCAACTCGTTGACTTGGCAGGCATGGGCCAGTTTACGCCGGTAGGCGGACGCGCTGCGTGTCTTGGGGTCGTGGGAAATGATTTGGATCGTGTGCGCATTGACGGCACTGACAAATTTCACGGCAGCCTCGTCCATGTGGATGGAGCTTGCGCGCAGCTCAAAGGAACGCCGCAGTCGTGAGAGCAGGCTGACCAGGACAATGCCCAGAATGAACAGCAGCGCGATTTTCAATCCGTCCGGCCGTTCAATCGAGTTCGCCACCGTGGTGTACACAAAGACTGCCGAGACGACCCCAAAGCCGATCGTCTTCCCCTGTTCGCCCTTCCGCCGGGCCGAGAGGGTCACAGCGATGGCGGCTGAGGTGATGAGCACCAGCACGCCTGTGGCGTAGGCACCACCCTGGGCATCGACGTCGGCCTTGAAAATGATGATGATCAGCACCGCGATGACGGTGAACACCAGGACCAGCGGACGGACGGCGGCGGCCCATTCCGGGGCCATGCCGAAGCGCGGCAGGTAGCGCGGCACGAGGTTGAGCAGGCCGGCCATGGCGCTTGCGCCAGCGAACCAGAGAATGGCGATGGTGCTGATGTCATACACCGTGCCGAAGCCTTCGCCCAGGAGGTCGTGCGCCAGGTAGGCAAGGGCGCGGCCGCTGGCGGATCCGCCCGGTTGGAATTCGGCGGCGGGGATCAGGATGGTCGTGGCCAGCGAGGAGGTTATGAGGAAGGTGCTCATGATGACGGCGGCCGTGGTCAGGAGCCGGTGCGCACCCTTGATGCGGGTGGTGGGGTTGGCTTCCGATTCTCCAGGGGAGCTCTTGATCTGCGGCATGACGGCCACACCGGTTTCAAAACCGGAGAGTCCCAAGGCCAGGCGCGGGAAGACCAGCAGGGCCACGGCTATGACCATGACGGGGTTGCCGTGATGGGTGGTCAACGCCGTCCACCAGTCCTGGGTCAGCAGTGGGCTTTCCACCACACGGGCTAGGGCCACCGCGATGACCACCAGGTTCAGGGTCAGGAACACCGCGACCAGGACCACCGCAATGCTGATGGCTTCCTTGAATCCGCGCAGGAACACGGCCGCCAAACCGGCAATCATGATCAGCGTGATGACGATGTTTTGTCCGTGCAGGAAGTTGGGCGCGAAGGGGTTTTCTATGATGTGGGCAGTGGCGTCGGCGGAGGAGAGCGTAATGGTGATCATGAAGTCGGTGGCCGCGAATCCCAGCAGCGCCAACACAAAGAGCTTGCCCCACCAGCGTGGCAGCAGCCGGGCCAGCATGGCAATGGAGCCGGCGCCGTGCGGGCTCTCCTTCGCCACGCGCTTGTACACCGGAAGGGCGCCGAGCAGAGTGACAAGCACCAGCACAATCGTGGCCAGCGGAGCCATCACACCCGCGGCCAGGGCGGCGATGGCCGGCTGGTAACCCAGGGTGGAAAAGTAGTCCAGGCCGGTCAGGCACATGACCCGCCACCAGGACTGTGGCTTGTGGTTTTCTTCCGGCCGGCCGTGCGGGCCCTGGCGTTTGCCGGACGCCTCCGGCAAGCCCTCGAGCAGCCACTGGCGCAGGGCCGCCCGGCCGTGCAACTTCCCTGTCCCCGCAGGCTCTTTTGGTGTTTTAACTAGTGGCGACACGGGTGGGCCTTCTGTCTCAATTTTCATACCGTCCAATGACGGCTTATGGAGAATAGCACCTGTCTATGGGAAAAATAGTCAATTTGAGAAAAAGATTAGAGCCAATTTCTTGCCTTGGAGAGGCTGCTTGGCCGGGGCGGGGGACCCGCCCGGGGAGTAGCTGTGTGGAAGCTCCGGGGAATGCAGTGGTATTCCACCCAAGGCCCGCCGCCCGTAATTTATCCCAACATTTACCCCAACAGACGGGAGCCGCCGGGAGTGCACTCCGAAAGTATCCTGTAGGAAACTTTTGGTTCACATTGGGCAACATCGGCTGTACGATGGGACGAATGCACGAATGTGACGCAGCTCTAATCTGCGTCCAAATGCTGTAAACCCGTCACGAGAGATGAGGACGTCCATGAAAGAGCTCCGTATTGAGGCCAACGGCAACCTTGGCCCCATAGATTCCTCCCGGATTCCGCGCTACGCCGGCGCAGCAACCTATGCACGCCTGCCGCGGCTGGACCAGGTGGAGAAAGCTGACGTCTCCGTTGTCGGCGTCCCCTTTGACAGCGGCGTTTCCTACCGCCCCGGCGCCCGCTTTGGCGCCAACCATGTCCGTGAGGCCTCACGGCTGCTGCGCCCGTACAACCCGGCCTGGGATGTTTCCCCGTTTGAAAACTGCCAGGTTGCCGACGCCGGCGACATGGCCGTGAACCCGTTCAACATCAACGAGGCCATCGAAACGATCCAACAAAACGCGCTGGATCTGACCGCCGGCGGCTCAAAGTTGCTCACCATCGGTGGCGACCACACGATCTCCCTGCCGCTGCTGCGCGCAGCAGCGGAGCGAGCTGGTGGACCCATCGCGATGCTGCACTTCGATGCACACCTGGACACCTGGGACACCTACTTTGGCGCCGAATACACGCACGGCACCCCCTTCCGCCGCGCCGTCGAGGAAGGCATTCTGGACACCGAGGCCGTCTCCCACGTGGGTACCCGCGGCCCGCTGTACGGCAAGAAGGATCTGGACGATGACCACCGCTTCGGCTTTGGTATCGTCACCTCCGCCGACGTCTATTACCAAGGCGTGTTGGAAACTGTAGCGAAAATCCGCGACCGCATCGGCAACCGCCCCCTGTACATCTCCGTGGACATTGACGTCCTTGACCCGGCTCATGCGCCCGGCACCGGCACCCCGGAAGCCGGCGGCATCACCAGCCGCGAGCTCATCGAGATAATTCGCGGTTTCCGCGGCATGAACCTGGTTGGCGCCGACATCGTTGAGGTGGCCCCCGCGTACGACCACGCCGAAATCACTGGTGTTGCCGCCAGCCACGTCGGTTTCGAGCTCGTCACCTTGATGGCAGACAACCACGTTGCCGGTGACCGCTTCGGCACCCCGAACGGCTATGCCCCGCAGGCCCTCGATGCTGAAGAACGACGCCGACCTGCCGGCTTCCGTGCAGCCGACATCACCGAAGGAGACAACAAGTGAGTCCCCAGCAGCTCCCCAACCTCGCAAGTCCCCAGCCGCTCCCCACCCTCGCAAGCTCGGCCGGGGCCCCGCGCGTCAGTGGGCCCCCGGCCGGGGACCCCTCGCTGCCGGAGGCCCCTGTCCAAAGGAACGGTGGCGACCTCGTCGTCGAAACCCTC
>JBBPZC010000104.1:0-3763 GCA_038199275.1 Actinomycetales bacterium | reverse complement strand
GTGTAACCTACTCTTTTGTTAATTCCCCGGCTGCGGACAAGCCTGCCCGCGCCGCTCTCTTGACTATTAGAATATAGAGCTTTGAGCCGCCGCGGTGTCAGCTGAGAGACAGCCCACAGTTTTCCCGTGCCGGTGCCACTCCGCTCATTGCTGGCAGGCGTCGATCCGGTAGAGCCTGGCGGCGCCTTGTTCATCGAGCAGTGTCAGCCCCGGTGCAAGTGCCAGATCCTCGGAGCTGGGGATGGGCATGCGCATGTCACTGACCTGCCGTCCGCTGCCGAAGTCCAGGATGTAATAAGCATCCAGTTTTTCAATGGCCGCACAGACGGCCGGGTCCGTGTCCAGTTCCGGGAGGTGTTCCCAGATGGTCTTGATTTCCGGGGTTTGCACGGAAGCCAGCGACGGCATGATGGTTTTGTACCCGTCCAGGGCGTAGATGAGCGAGCCGCCGTTGGCCGGGTGGCCAATGACCGTTGCACCGGCCGGGATGTGCTCCGGTGCCCGCTTGATCAGTGCCGCCTCGTCGCTTGAAAGCAGCCAGGAATCCGGGGTGGAGGCGTAATAATCGGTGCCCACGTACTCCACCGTGGTGTTCACTGAATTGTTTTGCACCGCGAAGCCAAGGAGCAACGCCGCCACCACGCCCACCACGGCGACCGTGGTGGCACGGCCTGATGTGAGTCTGGTTGTGGTGGGCCGGCTGGTTGCGGGCTGGCTGGTTGCGGGCATTGACGGGTTGGAAATCCGCTGCACGGCCAGATCCCAGGCCCAGACGGCGCCGGCCACCATCAGCGGCAGCGCCACGACCGGCAGCAGCGCGGCCAGCCGGTTGCTGTCGTTGAAGAACACGCCGGTGATGACATGGCGCAGCGACTCGTCCGGGAAGCTGGAAACCACCACGAAGAACATGCCACTGATCACGAACGCGCCCAACAGCCACGCTTTGCGCCACTGAATACAGACGGCCACGATCCCCAGCAGCATCAGCACCAGGACGGGCCAGGAGAGAGGCACCTGCAGCGGTGCGCTGGAGAGTGCCTGGCCCACCGCCGTCGGCAGGGTCAGGGTGGGTGGCCAGTGCGAGCCGGCAGCGCTGGGCCGGATGCGGTCCCAGGCGGCCGTAAAGATCACCAGATATAGCACCACAGCCACCGTGGCGGCGGCCAGGGCCTGCCCTGTAAACCTGCGTGCGGCGAAGAGCCGGCCAAGCCAAAACAACAGCAGTGGGATGCTGAACGCCGCAAGTGCCATGACCACGTTGGGATGGGCCAGCGCCAGCCCGGGTGCACCCACCACCAGCAGGGCGAGGACCGGAAGCGGGTCCGTTCGGGGCTTGACCGAAAGCTTCAGCACATCGGCCACCAAGGCTATGAACACCGGCAGCAGGGCAATCGCAAGGAAGTTCGGATACAGCACGCCCCAACCGAGTGCCAGGAACGGGAACGCACCGAAGCCACCAGCCACGGCGCCTGCCGTGAGCAGCACGGCGGGGCGGGTGCCGGCCACGCGGGTGGCCAGAAACATGGCACCCACGGTCCACACCAAGGCGCCCAAGACAATGTTTACGGCGTTGACGGCGACCGGCAGCGGCGCATTCGTGAGCTCCACCGTCAGCGCCACCAGGTTGTGCCAGGCGAAGGGGTAGACGCCTGAGGGTCCGTTGTGGATCATGGCGCCCACGGTCAGGGACGATCCGTTCCCGGATTCCACGATGGCCCGGATGGCGCTGAGGTGGTGGACGTTGTCGTACGTTTGGGAGATGTTCTCCGGCGCAATGAACGTCCGGGTCAGGTTGGCCCACAGCGTGCCCACACCGATCGCGAGTCCGGCCAGCCCGGCGGCGACGAGTCCCGCCGTCGTCCGTCTGTGCTGCATCTGACTGATAGGGCCGGCCTTGCTGGTGGAATCAGCCTGGCGGCGGGCGCCAGCGTGGTCCCGCTGACCGCGGCGGGTGCCGAGTGTTGCGGATTCCCCACCACTCTGGCGGGCACCACTGCGGCGGACGACGGCGAGGCGCGCCACCACGAGCCTGCGCACACCCCACGCAATGCCCGCGCAGATGAGCGTAAAGACACCCAGCGTTACTGGGTTCCAGCTCAAACCAACGACCCCGGCGCCAACCGTGCCCACAGCCACGAGGCTGACGGTCATGGGCGCCGCGGCGGCGAGCCAAGCCAGTCCGCGCGCACCCAGCGCCCGGGCCAGCACGGCCCCGGGCACCACGATGACCAAGGCGGCAACCACGATGGTTGGTACCGTCTCAAACCAGGCCATTTAGAGTTCCATATTCCGCAATTGGCAGGAGGGCTTATTCCCCTGCGTAACCGTTCGGGTTGTCCTTCTGCCAGCGCCAGTGGTCGGCACACATCTGGGCGAGGTTGCGATGCGCCGACCAGCCCAGATCTGCCAATGCGGCCGAAGGGTCCGCATAGCTGACGGCCGCGTCGCCGGAGCGGCGCGGAGCGAATTCGAAGGGGATGGGTGCGCCGGCGGCGTCGCCGAACGCCGCGATGACTTCCAGCACCGAGGAGCCGTTGCCGGTGCCCAGGTTCCAGGTGAAGACACCCTCATGGCTGCTCAGGTAGTCCAGTGCGGCAAGGTGTCCGGCGGCCAGGTCCATGACGTGGATGTAGTCGCGCACACCGGTGCCGTCCGGCGTCGGATAATCGTTGCCGAAAATCATGACCTTTTCGCGGCGGCCCACGGCAACCTGGGCCACGAAGGGCAGCAGGTTGTTGGGGATGCCGGTGGGGTCCTCGCCAATGCGGCCGGATTCGTGCGCGCCAACCGGGTTGAAGTAGCGCAATAGGGCCACCCGCCACGTGGGATCGGCGGCGCCCAGGTCGGTGAGGATGTCCTCGATTTGTTCCTTGGTGCGTCCGTAAGGGTTCGTGGCGTCGAGCGGCATTTTTTCAATCAGCGGCACTTCTTCGCTGGCGCCGTACACCGTGGCGGAGGAGCTGAAGACCAGTGAGCGAACGCCGTGTTTGTCCATGGAGGCGAGCAGGTTCAGGGTGCCCACAATGTTGTTCTGGTAGTACCACAGCGGTTTCGCCACGGACTCCCCCACAGCCTTCAGCCCGGCAAAGTGGATGACGGAGTCAAAGCTGGAGGAGGCGAACAGTGCGTCCACCCCGGCGGCGTCGAGCAGGTCCAGTTCCACAAACTCCGGCGTCCGTCCGGTCAGTTCCGCAACCCGTGCCAGTGATTCCGCGGACGAGTTCGCCAGGTTGTCCAGGACGACGACGTCGTGCCCGGCTTCCAGCAGGCACAGCACCATGTGCGAGCCAATGTATCCGGCGCCACCGGTGACGAGAACTTTCTTGCTTTCCATCAATTACTTCTCCAAATATTCGCGCAGGCGTTGGTTGGCGGGGGCGGGGGTGAATCCTGTGGCCTTGATTTTGTTCAGGTCCAGGGTGCTGTCAAGTGGTCTCGGTGCGGCTGCCTTGTCCTTGAAGTAATCTTCGGTGCTGACCCCGGTGACGGCGTCGCGGCTGTGGCCGGTGAGTTCGTACACGTCGCCGGCGATCTCTGCCCAGGTCTGGGGTTCCCCGTCATTGCTGAGGTTGTACGTGCCGTAGGCGGCGTTGGATTCCAGCAGGTGCTGGATGCCCGCGGCGATGTCTGCCGTGAAACTCAGCCTGCCGACCTGGTCGTTGACCACCGAGGGTGCAATGCCGCGCCCGGCCAGGTTTGCCATGGTCGCGACGAAGTTGTTGCCCTCACCAATGACCCAGCTGGTGCGCACAATGTAGTGCCG
>JBBPZC010000103.1:0-31092 GCA_038199275.1 Actinomycetales bacterium | reverse complement strand
GGTGAGCCGGAAGTGCTCCTCGATGCAGCGCAGCGCCCAGAGGCGGGTGCGTTCCAGGGACATTTCCTGGTAGCCGCGTGAGTTCAGCAGCGTGGTCAGCTCGTCAAAGGCGAACATGATGTCGGCACCAATCTGGTGCTGGACCTGCATTGATACCTCGGGGGTGAAGCGGTGCATGTCGCCGTTGAGGTGCGACTTGAACCAGACGCCGTCGTCGTCAATGTGGGCCAGGCGTTCCTTGCCGACGGCCACGGAATCATCGGCTCCGGCGTGCGGGGAAGCCGTCACGGCGTCCATGTTGATGACTTTTTTGAAGCCCGAGCCCAGGGACATGACCTGGAATCCGCCGGAGTCGGTGAAGGTGGGGCCCTGCCAGTTCATGAATGCGCCGAGGCCGCCGGCTGCGTCCAGAATGTCAGCGCCGGGCTGCAGGTACAGGTGGTAGGCGTTGGACAGCAGGGCCTGTGCGCCCAGCTCCGCCATGGCTTCCGGCAGCACGGCCTTCACTGTGGCTTTGGTGCCGACGGCAATGAACGCCGGGGTCTTGATGGTGCCGTGCGGGGTGGTGATGACACCGGTGCGGCCCTGGAATTTATCGCCGTTTTGTTCGATGGCTGCTGCTGTGGGCGCGCACGTTTCGTTCAGGCGGGTGGTGACTTCAAAGCCGAATTCGCTTTGCGATGTCGGTTGGCCAGGAACTGTGGGCGGAACTGTGCCAGGCGCTGTGGCAAGAAGAATGGTGCTGTTATCTGGGGAGGGCATTATCCTATTTTGCCATTCTTTGGCACACGCCCTGTCCTGGTGGCAGCGGCAGCATCCCCGGACGGTGCTGGGCAGCGGGGGCGAATGTTTTTCGCCAAACACCTATCGGAGGTTGCGCGTGCGTCCTTACCATGAACACATCGGAATCACTCATGGACGCCAGAGCCAAAGGAGTCGCTCATGTCCGCCACGAACGTCACTCACGAAACACCTACACGGGGTCCGGCCAAACCACTTCCATATGTCATCAGCGGCATTTTGCTCCTGGCCGCGGTCGTTTTCCCGCTGGCAGTGCCCATGTACGCGCACGCCGATCCCCAGCTTTTCAGCTTCCCGTTCTTCTTTTGGTACCAAATGATGTGGGTACCCATTTGCGCCATCCTGATCGGCATCTGCTACTGGCTGATGACTGCCGAGGACAAGCGGCGCCGCGCCGCCGTGAAGCAGCCGGCACCCCACAAGGGGAAGCACAAGGCCGGAGGTGAACCCCAGTGAGCGCCGCACCTTTTGCTGTGGCCGGCGCCGTGGGCGTGGCCCCCGCCGCAACGCGGAGTGTCGACGTGACCGCATTGGTCGTCGTCATTGTGCTCTTTGTCCTGGTGGGCATCCTGGGTTTCTACGCGTCGCGTTGGCGCAGCGGCGGAACGGACGGACTGCACTCGCTGGACGAGTGGGGCCTGGGCGGGCGCAAGTTCGGCTCCTGGATCACCTGGTTCCTGCTCGGCGGCGACCTGTACACGGCGTATACGTTCGTGGCAGTGCCGGCGGCCATGTGGGCGGCCGGTTCCGTGAGCGGCTTCTTCGCTGTTCCCTACACGATTGTGCTGTACCCGATCGTGTTCCTGCTGATGGCCCGCCTGTGGTCGGTGTCCAAACGGCACGGCTTTGTCACAACGGCCGACTTTGTGGGTGGACGCTACGGCAGCAGGCCCCTGACGCTGGCCATCGCATTGACTGGCATCATCGCCACCATGCCCTACATTGCCCTGCAGCTGGTGGGCATCAAGTCAGTGCTGACGGTCCTGGGCGTGGGCAACCCGGACAACTGGTTCCTGAACGACCTGCCGCTGATTATCGCCTTTGTGGTGCTCGCCGTTTACACCTACACCTCGGGACTGCGCGCCCCGGCCATGATCGCCGTCGTGAAGGATGTGCTGATCTATTTGGCCGTGATTGTGGCTATCATCTACCTGCCGAACAAGTTTGGCGGCTGGGAGCACATCTTTGGTGCGGCGCAGGACAAAATGACCACTGTGAATCCAGCCACCGGCAAGGTCCCCGGACCGTTCATCCCGGGTGCTGACAGTTATGCGGCGTATGCGACGCTGGCGCTGGGCTCGGCCATGGCACTGTTCATGTACCCGCACTCCATCACCGGGGTGCTGGCCACCAAGAGCCGCAACACCATCCGCAAGAACGCCGCTGTGCTGCCCCTGTACTCCCTGGTGCTCGGCTTCCTGGCGCTGCTGGGCTTCGTGGCCATCGCCGCCGGAACCCGCCCGGTGGAGCTGGACGGCAAGACCATCAACCCGCAATTGGTGGTTCCGCAGCTGTTCCTGGACAACTTCCCGTCTTGGTTTGCCGGTGTTGCGCTGGCAGCCATTGCGGTGGGTGCCTTGGTGCCGGCGGCCATCATGTCCATTGCCGCCGCCAACATGTTCACCCGCAACATTTACAGGGACCTCTTCAAGAAGGACGCGACGCCGCGTCAGGAAGCAAAGGTTTCCAAGCTGACCTCCCTGGTGGTGAAGTTTGGGGCGCTGATCTTTGTGATTGGCATGGACGCCTCCGCCGCCATCAACATGCAGCTGCTGGGCGGCATCTGGATACTGCAGACCTTCCCGGCGATCGTGACCGGCTTGTACACCCGATGGCTGCATAAGTGGGCGCTGCTTGCGGGCTGGGCGGCGGGCATTATTTATGGGACGTGGGCCGCCTACAGTGTGGTCAATCCAGTGACGCACGCGCACTTTGGGGGTTCCATCGCAGCCATTCCCGGAACCAACATCAAGGTGTACATCGCCATCACAGCGTTTGTGCTCAATGCACTTGTGGCCTTGGTTCTCACGCTGGTGTTGCGTGCATTGAAGGTGCCGGAGGGCAGGGACAGCACCAAGGCCTCCGACTACGGCGCCAATGAGGACGATCCCGAAGTCACGGAATTTGCAGCCCGGTCTGTGGAAACACCCGGGCCGATTGTGTAGCCCGTCCGGGGCACAGCGAGAGGTGGGGCGTGCAGCGGCTCTTGGACCGGCGTCGCACCCACCTTTTGCTGTAACTGCGGCAACGGCGCCAACATGCTTGATCTTTGTTGGCTGGCCAGTTACTCGTCGGGGTAGTGGGTTTCCATGAAGTCATCCCATTGCGAGCTGATCTCCTCCAGCGCGGCAGCCCCGAGACCGTAGGTGCTGGCAATGATTTGGGCTCCGGGGTGTTCGCGGAGGCCTGCGATGGGCAGCTGCCGGGCCATGATCAACAGTCCGTCGCCATGTTCGGCGAAGCTCTGCACGGTCAGCCCAACCTGGGATTCGGTGCGATACCAGACCTTGCCAGCCAGTACGGCACCCGTGGACAGGGTGAGTTCGTAGGGTTCGCCAGGCTCAGGCAACCAGCCTGTGTCAATGCCCAGAGCGTTCCACAAATCGGTGTTCGAAGAACTGGTGCCGTCAGCATAAATGGTGCGTCGCGGCGTTTTCGGGTGCCGTTCCAACGCAAATTTGAGCTGCTGCATGAACATGGACCACCCCTGGGTGATGTCGGCGTCGTATTTCTCCCATTCACCCGTCGCGACCCCACGATCCATGGTCAATAACGTGCCGTCGGGCTTGGGTTCGAGAGTGAACACGTCGCCCATCTCGAGCTCGAGGCGCCGGTGGTCGGCACCCTCCTGGACGTTGGCGTAGTAGATTTGCTCGATTTCAGCGTCGAGTTCGTCCGACTCCCAACCGTGCCACTGCGCAATTCTGCTCGGTTCGCGGAGCATGCGCCAAACCTGCTCGGCATCGGCGTTGACAAGGACGGAGAGCTGGGAGTTCACCATGACTCGTAATCTACGCTCGATCCTCGCAACGGGCCAGAGCCCGCGCGAACGGACCCACACGTCCCAGTCACGTTTGTGAGCGATTGTTGGGGAAAAACCCGCCGGATGTGAGCGAGCGTCGGGGAGGGGGAAGGGCGGGGTTAGCGGCCCAGACCTGCGTACGAGATTGCCTGGCGGATCAGTGCGCCGCGACCGCCTACGAATTCTTCCTGCACGCCCGGGCTGAGCACCTCTTCGGGTGTCATCCACGTCAATTCAAGTGCGTCCTGGCGTGGCTCGCACTCGCCCGTCACGGGAATGACATAAACCATGGCGACGGCGTGCTGGCGTTCGTCGGTGAACCCGGTTTGCGAGGGTGAGGGCAGGTATTCGGCCACTGTGAACGGCACCGGGCTGACCGGCAGTTGCGGGAACGCGAGCGGCCCCAGGTCCTTCTCAATGTGCCGGATCAGCGCGGCACGGATCGTTTCGCGGTACAGCACCCGCCCCGACACCAGAGTGCGGACCATGGAGCCTTCGTCGTCCGCCTGCAGCAACAGCCCCACCTCGTTGACGTAGCCGAGTGGGTCCAGCCGCACCGGAACCACCTCAACATAGACCATCGGAAGCCTGTTGCGGGCCTCGTACAGGTCCTCGGGGGACAGCCAGCCGGGATACGGGTCAGGGGTGCGCACGCTCATATCTAAGTTCTACCCCATCCGCGGCCCGGGCGCCGCCTCCCACCCGCAAATCTGCTCAGGATTCGCTCTCAGCGTGGTTCCCAAATTCAAGTTCGACGGCGTTTCCCCCACCTTTCACGGTGGCCACGAAGCCGCCGTTCTTGGCCCGAAAGAGCGCTCCGCCATCCGCCAGGTCGCGGACGAACTTGGCGCCAATATTGGCCAGGACCTTGTTGGCTGCAGCCGGATCCGGGGTGTGCCACGTGGCGGTGACGGCTAGTTCGGATTCGGGATCCGGAAGGTTCAGGTCGGTGACGGGGTCGGCCAGGAACGTGAAGCCGTCCGGGGCCGTGACGCGGGCGGTGCTCCCGTGCCCGGAATCGACGAGCTCGGCGGCGGTGCCGTCCTCCATTGTGCGGCGGACAAATATTTCGTGGTCGCGCACCTCAAAGCCGAGGGCGGTGGTGCCGTCCTGGTCCGAGCCTGCGGCCGCGAAGTGCACTCCCACCTTGCCGCTGCCGGAGTCAAAGACGCGCCAGTTGCCGTAATTCTCCGTGCAGCGCAGGCCTGCGGCCTCCAGGTTTGCGGAGAATTCATCGAGTCTTGAGGTGAAGTGGACGGGACGGACGCGCAGCATGGTTCCTCCTGGTGGTGCAGCAAGTTGTTTCCAATATTAGTGTTGAGTCATGGTTGAACTCCCGGAACTGCTGCTGCCCCACACCGAAGCCTGGCATACCTGGCTTGAGGCGAACCACGCGTCCAACCCCGGTGTCCGGCTGGTGTTGCACAAGAAGGGTGGCACGGTCACCGAGCTGGACTACGCCGGCGCCCTGGATGAGGCGTTGTGTTTTGGTTGGATTGACGGTGTGGTGGGCAAGCGCGATGCGCATTCCTTTGTCCGGCGTTTCACCCCGCGCACCAAGGCCAGCAGATGGTCCCAAATCAATGTGGGCCACTTTGAACGGTTGAGCCTGGACGGGCGCATGACGGCGGCCGGCGTCGCGGCAGCGGATGCGGCCAAGGCAGACGGGCGGTGGGAGGCGGCCTACGCCGGCCAGGCCAGCGCGGAAGTGCCGGCGGACTTTGCCACCGCAATTGCCGCCAGCCCCGGAGCCCAAGCCATGTTTGACATGCTGACCGCCACCAACCGCTATGCCTTCCTGCATCGCATCGCCAACGTGAAAACCGTGGCCGGCCGGGAAGGGAGCATCGCCCGTTTCGTCGCCATGCTGGAAAAAGGAGAGACTCCCTACCCGCAACAACGCCGCCCGTAGTAGCTGCGCCAAGAGTTGCACGCCGGCGGCCGCCGGGCTTGGGCATCGGCTAGACCACGGTGAACGTCATGGAATGCCAGCCCGAGGAGCCGTCGGGCTCCGGCGGTGCCTGCTCTTCGATTTGCAACGCTCCGTTGCTGTCATGGGCGCGCACCTGAACCTTGTGGGTGCCTGCTGCTGCCCCGTCCCAGGAGTAGGACCACTGCCGCCACGTGTCCACCGACGCTTCCGCCGCCAGCTCGGCAAGCTGCCAGCCGCCGTCGTCAATCCTGATCTCAACCTTGGAGATTCCCGTGGTTTGGGCCCAGGCGCTGCCGCCGATGGCGACCGTTCCTGCCGGGACCCGGGCAAACGCCCGCGGCACCTCGATTCTGGATGAGGTCTTGATGGGCCCGTGGGAGGACCAGCCGCGGGAGGTCCAATACCCGGCCTTCTCGGCGAACGTGGTCACCTCCAGGTCCACGACCCATTTGGTGGCCGAGACAAATCCGTACAGGCCAGGGACCACCATGCGGACAGGGAAGCCATGCTCCAGAGGCAGCGGTTCGCCGTTCATGCCGACGGCCAGGATGGCGTCCCTGCCGTCTTGCAACACCGGCAGGGGTGTGGAAGCGCTGAATCCGTCAATACTGGTGGAGAGCACCATGTCGGCCCCGGCCGTGGGCTTGGCGCGGGCCAGGACCTCGCGCAGCGGATAGCCGAGCCATTTGGCATTGCCGGCCAGATTTCCTCCCACCACGTTGGAAACACAGGTCAAGGTCACGTGGGACTCAATAAGTTCCGCGGCCAGGAGTTCGTCGAAACCCAAAGTGAACTCATTTTCCACCATCCCGTGGACGCGCAGTGCCCAGTTGGCAGGGTCAATCTCGGGCACAATCAAGGCCGTGTCGATGCGGTAAAAGTCGGCATTCGGTGTGACGAAGGGGACCAGGCCCTGCACTGGAGCCTGAACGCCGGCGGGCAGCGGCGCCGCCTTGCGCTTGGGAGCTGGCAGCTTCAGCGCCTCGCGTACTGCAACCGCCGTGTTGCGGGCCGTGGAGAGAAGCGTTCCGCCAAAACCGACGACGACGGCCACTCCGGCCACCGCTGCCGAACGCAACAGGAAGGTGCGTCTGCTGGGAGAAACGGCATCCTCCTGGCCGTGGGATGCAGTGGCTCCCGCCGCCGTCGGACGTTCCGCCGGTGTTCCCTGGCCGGAGGACGATCCGCGAACAACCGTGAGATAGCGCAGCACCCAGAGGCCGGCCGCGGTGCCGAGCAACAGCGGAACAAGGTCCAAGGTGCCGGCACCGGAGCGGGTGATGATGCACAAGGCCATGACGACGGCGAAGCCCAGCACCATTGCGGAGCCGGCCCTGAGGTTGCGCCGCGCCACCACCCCGGCCACCGCGGCCAGCACTGCCGCCGCAATGGCCATGGAGATCAGCAGCACCAATTTGTCGTTCGTGCCAAAGGTGGCGATGGCGAAATTCTTCAGCCATGCCGGGGTGAAGTCGATGAAGGTGGAGCCGACAGCGGCCAGTGGCGATGCTGCCGGCCCAAAGAAGGCCGAGGCCAGCTCCGCGACGGCGAAGAGGCTGCCTGCCGCGATGATCCCTGCCAGCGATCCCGCCGCCGCGCTGCGCCATTTGATGCGCCGTACCGTTGTGCTTCGCTTGCCCATGTCAGGCTCCTTGAAAGGTTTACGTGGCCACCGCCGGGAGAAGCCGGTGGAAGTGCTTACCTTTACTTCGGAGCCGCAGGTCCGCTGGATTGCTCGGCGGGCCGGATTCTTTTCAACGACTTGGGCGCTGCGCGGGGTGCCTGGCCCAGGGCGGGCTTAGAGCGCCTGCACCACAATGGGCGTTGTGGTGGGGGCGGGGGAACCACCGGCAGGTTCCACCGTGATGCCCACGTGGGTTGCCCCACCCAGCGGTCCATTGAGCACCTGCAACCCTGCAACGGCAGGATCGCCAACGCCCATAAGTCCTGCCGGGACGGCGCCAGCTGCCGAAATGAACCACAGTTCATAGGTCTTGCCGGAGGGCAGCGCAGGCAGGTCCTGGACCATGACTGCGGCCTTGTCGGCCTTGCCCGAGGACGCAACTGTCACTGAACCGCCGTCGGACAGCTCAGTGGTGGCGATCTTGGCGTCCGGGGAGCTGACGATGCCAAGCATGGCTTCCTGCTGAGCGGCAGCTGCCTGCTGTTGTGCCGAGATGGCTACAATTTTTTGTTCCATGTCCCGCTGCGTTGCCGCTTGTCCAACCACCCAGCCGCCCAGGCCGACGCCGGCGAAGAGCACCAGGGCTGCCGCGGCACTGAGCGCAGGCGCCCAACGATTTCTTGGGCGGTTCGCGGTTTGCGCACGTCCTGCTGCGTGGCCGCGTGCCTCGTGGCTGCCCGCCGCAGTGCGTCGGGTTGAGGTTCCCGTGGCTGTGGAGATATCGCGCACCACGGAAGCTGCAGGAAGTTGGCGGGTGTTGCGAATTGCCGCCATGACATCCGCCTTCAACGCGGCGGGCGGAGCCTCAACGGGTGTGCCGTAGGCCAGCAGTGCAGCCGTCTCGCTCAGGCTGCGGACTTCTTCCAACGTCTGCGGGTCAGTCAGCGCGTAGCGTTCAAAGTCTCTGCGTTCCGTATCACCCAGGGCGTTCAAGGCATAGGCGCCGGTGAGTAAATGCAATTGTTGTTCCATCACGCCACTCCTAACCTGTCCCTGAGCCTGATCATGCCGTCCCTAATCCTTGTCTTAACAGTACCGACCGGAATTTTCAGCAGTTCAGCAACTTCCTGGTGCGTGTACCCGCCGTAATATGCCAGCCTGATCGCTTCCTGCTGTGACTGCGTCAGAGACTCGAGGGCCTTGTTGACGCGTTCCGCCTCCATGTGGGATTCCACCGTGTCGGCGACGTCGTCGTAACTTTCCTGATACTCCTTGATGCCCTGGCGCAGGTCCCTGTCGTTGCTGGCCTGGCTGGCCCGGACCTTGTCCACCGCCTTGCGGTGTGCGATGACCAGAATCCAGGACATTGCCTTTCCCCTGTCGGCATCAAAACGCGAAGCCTGGGCCCAGATATCCACGAAGACCTCCTGGGTGACTTCCTGGCTCTGTGCCGGGTCCCGGACCACCCGTCGCACCAAACCGAAAACCCTCGGCGCGACGGCGTCATACAGTTCCTCGAAGGCCGTCTCGTCGCCGAGGGCGACGAGACGGATGAGGTCTTCGTGGGTTGGTGGTGCCAAGGGCTCCACGGAACGCAACCAGGGTAAACGCATGGTTTCCACTCTGTCACGCTCTGTGCCCATCGGATCGCGCCTCTCGATGTGTCTCGGTAAATTTTGCTGCGCGGCCGGTTACTTCTTGGCCGGAGGCATCAGGACCGTATCGATGAGGTAGACAGTTGCGTTGGCTGTCTTGACTCCGCCACAGATGACCTTGGCGCCGTTGACCTCCAGGTTGTCGCCGCTGCCGGTGACTTCCAGGTTGCTGCCCTCGGCAGTTGCATGCTCGCCGGCAATCTTGCTGGGGGCCAGCTGGCCGGGGACCACATGGTAGGTCAGGATGGACGTCAGGGCTGCCGAGTCCGTCTTCAGTCCGTCAATGGTTTCGGCAGGGATCTTGGCGAAGGCGTCATCGACCGGGGCGAAGACCGTGAAATCGCCGGAATTCAGCGTGTCCACCAGGTTCACGTCCTTGTTCAGCTGGCCGGTTACCGCAGCCGTCAGGGTCTTCAGCAACGGGTTGTTGGATGCGGCGGTGGCAACGGGATCCGCAGCCATGCCAGCCACCGAACCCGCACCGCTGGGGACGGCCGCTGCATAGGCGGCGCAACCGGAGCCCACGAGTCCTTCGTCGGCCATGGGTGCCATGCTGCTGGGAGCCTCCGAGCTCATCGGTGCTTCCGAAGTCATCGGGGCATCCGACGTGGGGCTGCTTGTGGTTCCACCGCTGCAGGAAGTGATGCCCAGTGCGGTGATGGCGAGGAGGCCCAAGCCGAGGCTGAGGCTCTTACGGTTTCCAAACTTCAATGTGGTGTTCATGATGATTCTCCGTAGTGTGAAAGCGGAAGGATTCCGTTTTGCTTCCCAATCCGGTGTCGCAGAATGTGCGGTCGGTTTGGACTGTCAGGGAGTACTTCGGAGCGGTTCACAGTGCGGATTGGAAAAGCTGGAAAAAGGTTTGCGAGCGTTCGCCGGCCCTATTTGGCCAGAACACCGACGCCGTCCCGGGCCTCAAAAATCAGTTGGGTTTCCGTTTGGCGGACCACGCGGTTGACGGTGATGTGGTTCAGGACCAGATCCCGCAACGCGCCGGGGTCCGCCACTGCCACGTGCAGGTGGAAGTCATCCTCGCCGGCAACGTGGAAGGCCTGGATCACTCCGGGAACCTCGGTGAGTTTGGTGTAAAGCTCGTTGACGTGTGCGGCGTTGTGGCTGCCGAGACGGACCTTGATGATGGCCTGGATGGGGAAGCCCAGCGCGGCATAATTCAGCGTGACCCGGCGCCCCAAAATGATTCCGGCCTCGCGCAACATGCGCAGTCGGTAGGCGCAGGTGGACTCGGCCAGGCCCAGTCGCGAGGCCAGCGCCTTGTTGGTCAGTTCGCTGTCCATGACCAGCGCCCGCAGCAGGGCGAAGTCCGTTTCATCGAGACCGCCGGGTGTTGAAAGTGCTTGTGATTTCTGCAAAATGACCCCCGGCGCGCCGTCAATGGTTGGTGAAAAACATCGTCTTTGCCGACTTTACTGTTCTTTCACCGAAATATCTGGCATTTCATTGCAGAACCATTCATTCTGGGCCCATGACACCTGAATCCATGAACCTTGACTCCATGCGCCTTGACTCCATGGCCGTGCATGCCGGGCGCGAAGACCTGAGCGCACTGGGCATCCACGCCTTGCCCATCGACCTGTCCACCACCAACCCACTGCCCGATATTGAGCGCGGCGGCGACTCCTATGAGTCCATGGCCACCGGCGGACATCCGCTGGCCGAGGGCGGCACTGTCTACGCCCGCTTGTGGAACCCCACCGTGGCCAGATTCGAAGACGCCCTGGCCCAGCTGGAAAAGGCAGACGCCGCCGTCGCCTTTGCCTCGGGCATGGCCGCCATGAGCGCCGCCATCCTCGCGGCAAAGTCCACCCTGCCTGCGAGCGCAACGGGCCAGCCCCACATAGTTGCGGTCCGGCCGTTGTACGGCGGCACCGACCACCTGCTGGCATCTGGCATGCTCGGGGTGGAAACAACGTTTTGTGGTGAGGACGAAGTCGCCGCCTCGGTGCGTGGGAACACCGTTCTGGTGCTGCTGGAAACCCCAGCCAACCCCACCCTTGACCTGGTCGACATCCGCCACATCGTGACTCAGGCCGGCCATGTTCCGGTGCTTGTGGACAACACCTTTGCCACACCTGTCTTGCAAAACCCGATCGAGCTCGGGGCCGCGTTTTCGTTGCACAGTGCCACCAAATACATTGGCGGGCACGGCGACGCCGTGGGCGGTGTCATCGCCTGCAACGAGAAGGGCGCCGAATCGTTGCGTCGCGTCCGTGCCATTACGGGAGCCATTTTGCATCCGCTCGGAGCCTATTTGCTGCACCGCGGACTCGCCACCTTGCCGGTGCGCGTCCGCGCGCAGCAGGAAAGCGCCCGGACAATAGCCGACTGGCTGGCCGGGCACCCCGCCGTCGAACGTGTCCATTTCCCCGGCAGGGACGATGCCCGCGGACTGGTGGGAACGCAGATGAGCGGGCCCGGCGCCATGGTGTCCGTGAGCCTGCGCGGCGGTTTCGAGGCTGCGATGCGGGTGACCTCCGCGGTCAAACTCTTCACGCACGCGGTCTCGCTGGGCGGGGTTGATTCGCTGATCCAGCACCCGGCCGCGCTCACACACCGCCCCGTTGCCCCCGAGGCTCGTCCGTCCGCGAACCTGGTTCGGCTCTCCATTGGCCTCGAATCGGTGCAGGATCTGATGGCCGATCTGGACCGGGCCCTCACCGGCATTTCCGGCACTGACATGCCTGAAACTGACTTGTCCGAAACTGGCGACGCCGAGACGCTGGCGGCGGTGGTGGGCTGAGCCGCCGTCGTGCGTGGTTTAGGCGATGAGGGTCGCCGCGGCGGTCAGGATGGTCCAGCGCTGGACCGCCGCCGATAGCTGCTGCGGTGACTGGTCCGCCACCGCCCGGGCCGTCTCTTGGATGAGGGCCGACGCCGTTGCCCGGGTGTGCGCGCCCAGCCGCCGGTCGAGTGCGGCGAGGGTGAGGTAGCGGATCAGGATGCCGGTGAACAGGCTGCCGTCCCCGCCTGGTTCGAGGCGGATGCCCTGCCCTGGGGTGGCCAGTTGGTTTTGGATGGCCTGGATCAGTTCGGTTGCCTGCGCCAGGTCCGCGGGTTCGCCGAGTTCCAGCAGCGCCCCGAGAACGGGGCCCTGGTTGTAGGTGTAGACGGTGTGTTCCACGCTGCGGCCGGTGGGTGTTGTGGGCCCGGTGGCTGTGGGGTGGACGCCGTCAATGTAAAGCCCGGTTTCGGGGTTGAAAAGCTCGCTGCGCAGCCAGTCCAGAATGGCGCGGGCCGTGTCCTTTTGGCCTGTTCTGGCAAAGTGCAGGGCAGCGGGGCCGTTGACGGGGGAGTTTTTGAAATCGCGTTTCCGTGACCAGTACAAGCCGCCGCCCAACACGTCATCGTGGGCGCTGTGCAACTGCCGGTTCAGTGTTCGGAGGGCGAAGTTTGCCAGCGGCGACGGTTGTCCGAGCAGGCGGGTCGAGAGTTTGTTGAGCCTGGCCGCGGCCAGTGCCAGCCAGGCCATGTCATCGAAATAGAAGTTGGGGAAGACCCCGAAGTTGCGGATCAGGATGCCGCGCAGCAACGCCCGGGCACGGCGCAGGTCCGTGCGCGCACCGATTCGGTCGCTGCGGTACAGCGCCAGGAAACCGGAGTCAAGGATCGCATCAAGATAGTGGGCCTGCCACCAGTAGTGCCATTCCGAGAACGGGGTGCAGCGTTTCTTCCCTGGAGCGGGGGCGGGGCTCTGGGTTGTGGCCGGGGTCTGGGTAGCGGCCGCGACCGTAACTGAGTCCGCGGCTATGGCGCCGATCCACACGCCGGGCAAGCCCATCAACTGGTGGCCGAAAGCGCTGTTCACCTCCGCCGCTGCCTGCTGAGCGAGAGCGGACCACTGACCAGACGTGGGCGGATCCATCGCAGCGGAGTTGAACTGGGCGCTCATATACTCCAGCGTACGCGTTACCCGTCAAGCTTTGCTCCCGCTCGCTCCACCCTGACCCGCACGCCTCGCCCCCTCCGCTTAACCCGGGCAGTAGATGCGTGGAGAGGAGCCGGCAACAGATTTTCTGGTTAGTATGCATTAACGCAAGCTCTTGTCCTGGACCTCAGGGCAACACGCACCTCAACGAGGAGGATCCATGGAATTTTCCAACAACGGCACCGTCGCACTCATCACCGGCGGCGCTTCCGGTCTCGGCGCAGCGACGGCGAGGCGACTGCATGCGGCGGGTGCCGCCGTCGTACTTGTCGATCTGCCAAATTCAAGTGGGGCCGAGCTGGCTGCCGAACTGGGCGACCGCGCGGCCTTTGCGCCGGCCGATGTGACCAATGAGGAGCAGGTTCGCGCCGCCGTCGCAGTGGCGGCTGGGCTGGGGACGCTGCGGATTGTGGTGAACTGTGCGGGCGTGGCAACTCCGGGGAAGGTGCTGGGTCGCGAGGGTGTGCTGCCGCTTGAGCAGTTCAGCAAGGTGGTGCAGATCAACCTGATGGGCACGTTCAACGTGATTCGACTGTGTGCCGAGGCAATGGCCGCCGCCGAACCGCTCGCCGGCGAATACGGTTCCGAGCGCGGGGTTATTGTGAATACGGCGTCCGTGGCGGCGTTTGACGGGCAGATCGGCCAGCCGGCGTATGCGGCGTCGAAGGGCGCCGTGGCCGCCATGACACTGCCCATTGCCCGTGAACTGGCGCGCTCGCAGATTCGTGTTGTCACGATTGCGCCCGGCATTTTTGAAACTCCCATGCTGGCGGGACTGCCGCAGGCCGCGCAGGATTCGCTGGGTCAGCAGGTCCCGCACCCGTCCCGGTTGGGCAAGCCGGCGGAGTATGCGGCGCTCGTGGAGCACATCGTTGCCAATGCAATGCTCAACGGGGAGACCATCAGGCTCGATGGCGCGATCCGGATGGCGCCGAGGTAACCATCCTTGTAACGAATTGGGTTGTGGGCTGCGGCTACTTCCGCGGGTCCTTTTCGCCGGCCTCCACGGCTACCGGCAGCGTGTTTGCTGCAGCAGGAGCGGGACACGTGCCGTAGTCGGTGAATGCGCTGGGGTAGTTGATGGCCCGGTTGAAGTCCACCACCACGGAACCGTCCGGACGGGGTTTGGTCAGTTCGAGTTTGCGCCAGTGTGAACTGGAGACCTCGTTGCTTTGATCGTGGAACGTGACGACAAGTGAGCCGAGCGCACCCCGCTCGGCTGCGAGCCGGTACTGTGTCCCGGCCAGCTCAAAGGACACCTCGCCCACCAGCACTGCCACGCCCGGAACCTCCGGGTTGGCCGTGGCAATGGGCTCGGTGCGCGGCTCCGGGTAGGGGGCGAACGTGCCGTTCACAACGAGGTCTGCGTTGTAGTCAAAAGTGGGCACTGCAACAAAATCAGTCAACGTGGGGGAGAGGGAATCGCGCGTGCGGATCATGTAGCGGTTGGCCCGCATTCCCAGCTCCACCACCACGGAGCCATACGAAACCCACATGAGGGACTCCTCATCGGCCAGCTCCGCCTTAACGGTGCCAACCACCGGCTCGCCGCTTTCCACCAGCGTCAGGTGATCATCGGCTGTGGCGGTGAGGGACGCCGTCGTACCTTCAACACTCCACAGTCCGGGGACGCCGGGCAGGGCGGCGGGAGTGGCCGGGAGCCAGTGGAAGGAGGTGAGCGTGAGCCAGCCATGGGTGCCTACCAAGGAGGTGTCGCGACCGGCGCGGAAACGCTCCCAACGCTGCGTGAGGCGGTCGAGTTCTGCCGTGTTGATGCTCATCATGCTCCTTTGAATCCGTGGTTAATCCACTGTAGGCGCAACGGACGGAAGCAGGCTGATATTCCGGACCGGGGCGGAACGCGCGTGATGGAAGAATGGGGCCATGGCAACAAATGCAGAGCTGAACAAGGACATGAACCGATTCCCGCTGGGCACAAGCGCCCCGGTCGACGCCGAGCGCACGGAACTGGTGTTCACCCGGCACTACCGGGCGTCGCCCGAGGTGCTGTGGGACATGCTTACCAATCCGGAAAAGACGCTCATGTGGTGGGCGAAGACGCGGGGCATGGCCAAGGCCGGATCCTCCTTTGACCTGAAGTGGCTCAATGTGAAGGACGAAGGCCACGGCATTGAAACTGACTGGTGGTACGGGCGCGTCATTGAAGCCGAGGCAGCAAAGGTGTTGGAGATTTCCAATGCCATGCACGGACGGATCCGCATCACGCTCACTCCGAAAGCGGACGGCACCGAGCTCGTCTTTACCAACACCATCGAGGTTCCGGCGGAAGTGGTGAACATGTCGCTGGCTGGTTGGCACGTCCATTTGGACCACTTGCAGGAGGCGTTGGAGGGCAAGAGCGTGCACTGGCAGGAGTGGTGGGATGATTTCTACCCCTGCTGGGAGCAGGCTCACGCGCAATATGTGGCCCGCTAAGCCCGCTCTTCCGCGCGCATCCGCTGCGTTTGCGCACGCACCTGCCGAAACCGACAATATCTGAGACGGATTGGCACCCGCGCGTCCAACGCGCATAATATCCAAGAGGCCCTGTCTTGGGCCCAAGCGTATCCAATGCCGCATACGAGCACTCCAGAATCACAGACCGTAAGGACGCTGACTCATGAGCTCAGACTTGCAAGCAAACCCTCAGGGCGACCCCCAGGAGCCCGGGCAGGACACCGACCTGCGCGCCGACGTGCGCCGCGTCAGCACCTTGCTGGGTGAGTCACTGGTCCGCCAGCAGGGCCCGGACCTGCTGGCCATGGTGGAGCAGGTCCGCCTGCTGACCAAGGAATCCAAGGAAGCCGCCCGCGGCGAGTCCGGTACGGGTCCATGGAGCGCGAACGACGTCGCCGAGCAGGTCCGCGAAGTCCTCGCGTCCCTGCCACTCGAGCAAGCGACAGACCTTGTGCGCGCCTTCGCCTTCTACTTCCACCTGGCCAACGCAGCGGAGCAGGTGCACCGCGTGCGCAGCCTGCGTTCGCGCCCGGAGCAGGATGGCTGGCTGGCCAAGGCCGTCACCGAAATCGCCGAACAAGCGGGCCCGGAAGCGCTGCAAAAGGTCGTCAACGAGCTCGACGTGCGGCCCATTTTCACCGCGCACCCCACGGAAGCATCGCGGCGTTCGGTGTTGGACAAGATCCGCAAGCTCTCCGACATTCTGTCCACCCCGTCCGGGGAAGGCACCTCTGCCCGCGCCCGCCAGGACCGCAAGCTGGCCGAAATCATTGACCAGATGTGGCAGACGGATGAGCTGCGCAAGGTCAGCCCCACCCCCATGGATGAAGCCCGCAACGCCATTTACTACCTGCGCAACATCCTCACGGATGCCATGCCGGAGGTGCTGACCGAGCTCAGCGACCTGCTCGGCGAGCACGGCGTCACGCTGCCTGCCGACGCCGCCCCGCTGCGCTTCGGTTCCTGGATCGGTGGCGACCGCGACGGGAACCCAAATGTCACCTCCGAGGTGACGCGGGAGGTTCTGATCCTGCAGAACCAGAACGCCGTGAAAATCGCGCTGGTCCTGATCGATGAGCTCTTGAGCGTCCTCTCCAACTCCAGCGCCCTGTACGGTGCGGATCCGGCACTGACCGATTCCATCGCTGTGGACCTGGCCAACTTGCCGCACATCGACCCCCGAGTCCTTGAGCTCAACGCCGACGAGCCCTACCGCCTGAAGCTGACCTGCATCAAGGCCAAGCTCATCAACACCCGCAAACGCGTGGCCGCCGATGGTTACCATGAAGCCGGACGCGATTACAGCACCACCGCCGAGCTCATTGGCGATCTGGAACTGCTGGAAACCTCGCTGCGCAACAATTCCGCCGCGCTGGTGGCCGATGGTGCCCTCGCCTCGGTGCGCCGGGCCATCTCCTCCTTCGGCCTGCATCTGGCCACCCTGGACATCCGGGAGCACGCCGACTACCACCATGACGCCGTCGGCCAGCTGATGGACCGCGTTGGCGAGTTGGGCAAGCCCTACGCCGAACTGGACCGGACCGAGCGGATGGCCGTGCTCAGCACCGAACTGGCCAGCCATCGTCCGCTGTCGGGCCACCCCATCAAGCTTGACGACGCGCGGGCCAACGCTACGTACGACGTCTTCCGTGTGGTGCGCCGCGCCTTGCGCACGTACGGTCCGGACGTCATCGAAACGTACATCATCTCCATGACCCGCGGTGCCGACGATGTCCTGGCTCCGGCCGTTCTGGCCCGCGAGGCGGGCCTGATCCAGCTCACGGGTGAGAACCGCTACGCGAAGATCGGCTTCGCGCCGCTGCTGGAAACCGTGGATGAGCTGCGTGCCTCCGCTGAAATCGTGGACCAGCTGCTCTCCGACCCGGCCTACCGCGAACTGGTCCGGCTGCGCGGCGACGTGCAGGAAATCATGCTCGGCTACTCGGACTCCAACAAGGAATCCGGCGTTCTGACCAGCCAGTGGGAGATTCACAAGACCCAGCGCAAGCTGCGCGACGTGGCGGTGAAGCACGGCGTGAACGTGCGCATGTTCCACGGCCGCGGCGGCTCCGTGGGACGTGGCGGCGGACCCACGTACGACGCGATCATGGCCCAGCCCAACGGCGTTCTGGAAGGTGCCATCAAGTTCACCGAGCAGGGCGAGGTCATCTCCGACAAATACTCCCTGCCCGAACTTGCCCGCGAAAATTTGGAGCTTTCGCTGGCCGCAGTCATGCAGGGTTCGGCCCTGCACCAGGCACCGCGCCACTCCGAGGACGATCTGGACCGTTTCGGAAAGATCATGGAAGTCGTCTCCGATGCCGCGTTTGCCACCTACCGGACGCTGATCGACCACGAAGACCTGCCGGCCTACTTCCTGGCCTCCACGCCGGTGGAGCAGCTCGGTTCGCTGAACATTGGCTCACGGCCGTCCAAGCGTCCCGATTCCGGTGCCGGCCTGGGCGGTCTGCGCGCCATCCCGTGGGTGTTCGGCTGGACCCAGTCACGGCAGATTGTGCCCGGCTGGTTCGGTGTGGGCTCGGGCCTGAAGGCTGCCCGCGAGGCTGGCCGTGGCGCCGAGCTGTCGGAAATGCTGGCGAACTGGCACTTTTTCTCCTCCACGATCTCCAACGTGGAAATGACCCTGGCCAAGACGGACATGGCCATTGCAGCGCATTACGTGGCCACGCTGGTGCCTGCCGAACTGCAGCACCTGTTCGCCACAATCCGCGCCGAGTACGACCTCACGGTGGCTGAAATTCAGCTGCTCACCGGCGAGACTGAGCTCTTGGACAACCAGCCGCTGCTCAAGCGTTCACTGAACGTTCGTGACCAGTACCTGGACCCGATCTCCTACCTCCAGGTCGAGCTGCTGCGCCGTGTCCGCGAAGCCGACATCAGCAAGTCCGAGGTGGACGAGCGCCTGCAGCGGGCCATGTTGATCACCATCAATGGAGTTGCCGCCGGCCTGCGCAACACGGGGTAGTCCCGGGCCGCCGCGGTGGCCGGGCCTGTCGAGGCCTGCTGGCCGGGTAAAGACGGTGTTTGCGGTTAAAGCGGGTGGTCTACCATCGGCTTTAACCGCAAACACCGTCTTTTTTGTGCTGGCCGTCCCGCCGATAGGCTGTACCAATGCCTTCCTTCCGCGCCACCATTCAAATCACCGGCCTGCGTCCCGGTCACGCTCCCGAAGAGGTCATGGACATGGCTGTTGCCACGGTCGCCTCGGCCCACGTGGTGGAAGCGAACCAGCTGGACATTGTGGCCGGCACTCCGCGGGTCACCGTCCGGTTCATGGTGGAGGCAAGCGAGTACGACGCCGAGAACCAGTTTGCGCGCAACGCTGCGGTTTCGATGGCCCATGGTGTGAACACCGTGGCCACCACGGGCACGCTGCTCACCTATCGCCGCTCAGCCGGCAAGTGGCTGACGCTATAGCTCCGGCATGCGCCTGAGGGTAACCCAACGTTGCGCATGACGGACGGGATTTTCCTTTGACTTCCCGTGTGCGCAACGCTGAGGGTCCAAACACGCGTCACTGCGTCAGCTGCGCCTGCGTGGCACCTGGCCAGGCGCATGCTGACCGGGTTCCCGTCACCATGCGCCATGTGAGCAGCTGAGGCGGCGCCCCACGGAAGTGGCCCGTGCCTATGCGTAGGTCCAGGTTCTGGCACGGAGCATAGCGGCCGGCGGGCGTCGCACGGCGGGGGCAATGGGCGCGGGTATTGCGGACGGCAGCTCGGGGCCTGTAGTCCGCAGCTAGTTGTGGTCCGGGAACTCGGACAGTTCCAGCTGGGAGAAGTACTTCACCGGCTCGCGTGTTAGCGGATCCTGGAACGAAATGCTGTGTGCCAGCAGCTGCAGCGGTTTCGTGTAATCGTCCGGGGCCTGCTCATGAAGTACGGGATAGAACGGGTCATTTAGGATCCCGATGCCCTGCGACGCGAGGTGAACGCGCAACTGGTGCGTCTTGCCGGTGTGTGGCGCCAGGTCGTAAAGCCCCAAGGTTTGACCGGACGCAGCGTCAACGCGGGTGTCCATGAGTTCAATCCGGGTCTCCGCATTCGGTTCGCCGTCAACTTCCTCGGCCAGCAAATACGTACGTGACTTGATCATGCGGCTGCGCACCACGAGAGGGAATTCCAAGTCCGAACGGATGGGCGCCACCGCCCGGTAAGTCTTCTCAATCCGACGCTTCTCAAACAGCAGCTGGTATTTACCGCGCGTTTCCGGGTTCGCGGAGAACAGCAATACGCCGGCGGTCATGCGGTCCAAACGGTGGATCGGCACCAGATCTGGGAGATCAAGAAGAACCCGCAGGCGGACCAGCGCTGATTCCTGCACGTACATTCCGCCTGGCGTGGTGGGCAGGAAGTGGGGCTTGTCCACGACAACAAGATGCTCGTCCTGGTGCAGGATGGACAGTTCCACCGGCAGGCGCTTCTCCACCGGCAGTTCACGGTAATACCAAATGAAAAGGTGTTCGTTCAAGGGCGTGGCGGGTGTGACAACTTCGCCGCCCAGCGCCTTCACCTCACCGCGTTCAAAACGCTCCACAATGCCGGCCGGATCCACATGGTTGAACTTGTCCAGGACGTATTCCATGGCGGTTGCCCAAGGGCCCTCAACGGGGATGCGCATGCGGGTGGCATTGACGCCATTACGCACGGGAAGGGGAGATTTCATCACCATTCAAGGGTACAGAGGCTTCCCGGCAGTAGTGACCAAAGCAGGGCCGGATTGGTGCGCCCATAGCTATAGTGTGTCAGACACACTATAGTAATGGATATGAGCAACCCATCCGCCGAAGAGATCACCGCCGGGCATCTTGCCGAGTTGCGGCGCGGCACCGTGGTGCTTGCCTGCCTGGTGCATTTGCGTCAGCCCGGGTATGGGTATGCGTTGCTGGAAACACTCAGGGACCGCGGCATGACGGTCGACGCCAATACCTTGTATCCCTTGTTGCGGCGGCTCGCGAAGCAGGGCCTACTGGCCAGCAAATGGAACACCGACGAGGCCCGGCCCCGCAAGTTTTACACCACAAGTGCAGCAGGCGAGGAGCTGGCCCGCACCCTCACCGGCGACTGGATCCGCCTGGATGGTGCAGTCCGCGATCTGACGGCCGGCGACGACGGCCCCCGCAAAGGAGACCTCTTATGACTGCCTCGACCCTCACCAAACGCTATATAGCTGCGGCGATGCGGGACCTGCCCGGCGACCAGCGCGAGGAGTTCCGGCGCGAACTGATCGAGCGCATCGCCGACGACGTGGATGCACGCATCGAGGCAGGGACAAGTTCCTCCGACGCGGAATACCAGACGCTCGTGGAACTGGGGGATCCGGACCTGCTCGTTGCGAGCTATAGTGACCATCCGCAGTTCCTCATTGGCCCGAGCCTGTTCCCTCTGTGGAAACGGCTCCTGCGGATCATCGCCCTCACCGTCATTCCAACGGTTGGCGTGGCTTTCGTCTTTGCCGAACTGTTGGCGCACAAGTCGCTCGGCGAGATCGCAGGCTCAACCTTCATCACGCTCATCACCTTGGGCGTCCACCTCGGTTTCTGGACCACACTGGTCTTCGCGGTCCTGCAGCGCAACCTCCGCGGCACGCCATTGATGCAGTGGAAGCCAGAGTCCCTGCCGGAACTCATGGACCCGCGACGCCACGAAATGCGCACGGACTTCATCGCCCATCTGGTGCTCATCGCGCTCCTGGTGGTTGCCGTCATCGTTCTCCCGCTCCTTCTGTCCTTCCGGGATGCGGACGGCGTGAGCGTGCCGCTTTTCAACAGCAGCACTTGGGTCTGGCTGCAATGGTGGTTGCTCGGGGTGCTGGCCGTTGACCTTGTGTTCTGGATTTTGCTCGCCCGGAGCGGACGCTGGAGCTTTGGGTTCGCTGCGGCCAGCATCGTGCCCAATCTCGCGTTCGGACTGCCGCTGGCGTGGGCGTTCGCCAGTGACCAACTGCTCAACCACGCCTTCCTTGAGCGCACCGGCTGGACTGACTGGGCCGGACTGATCGCACCCGGCGGCGTCCTGGCCGTACTTGGCGCGTTCGTCACCATCGGCATCGCCGTGGCCACCCCGATCGACGGTTTCGTCAAGGGCCGCCGAACCCAGCGTCCCCTCAAGTAGTCCAGCAGACCCTAGTTCCCAAAGGGAAGTACGACGGCGCGTCCCGGCACCCGCTGTTGGCGCACGCTCCCGCCGTGGTTGCAGCGGAAGAAACTTTCCCGCACAGTGGACATGACATAAGTCCTGGAGACCGCGGCCGGCCATCAAGTCAAGCGAAATGAGCGTCATGGCAAAACTCGAAGACAGCACACTGTGGGCACTTGCCCACGCGGAACGTGCCGCACTGGCCGAGGACCTCGCCGGGCTCACTCCGGAGCAGTGGCATCACGAAACACTGTGCCGGGAGTGGGACGTTGAGCAGGTGGTGGCACATCTGAGCGCAGCAGCCAGTACGGGTCAAGGACGCTGGCTGCGCAGCATGATTGCTGCAGGCTTCCGGCCCGGCGTGCACAACGCGAGACGCCTGAAGGAACAAGTTGGTGGCACCCCCGCGGAAACCCTTACCCGGTTCCGTGCTGTCGTCGACAGCACCGTTGCCCCATCGTCCGATACCGCTGCCTACCTGGGCGAAGTGGTGGTCCACGCCCAGGACATCCGTTTCCCGCTGGGGATCGAACGCAAGCCCAGTGTCGAGGCGCTGACGCCGGTCGCCGCATTTTACGCAAGCCGAAACTTTGCCGTCCCCAGCCGCAGCAACGCCACCGGCCTCCGCCTCGAATCCAGTGACGGGCCCTTCAAGGCTGGCACCGGGGCGCTAGTCACGGGTCCCACCCTTGCCCTAGTCATGATCATGGCCGGGCGTGCGGCTTACCTCACCGAGCTTGAGGGGCCGGGCACCGAAATGCTTGTGGAACGGCTCCGGTAGGCGTCCCAGGTCTCGCCACGTTCAGTCAGCGCGCCGGCTGGCAATGCGGGCACCAGTATATGTCCCGTGCTGCATGTGTAGGCTGGGACGGATCGGCCAAGGTGCCGTGCTTGATGGTTGACCCGCATCGCTTGCACGGCTTCCCTGCCAGCCCGTAAACCCATGAGGCAGCATCGCCCCGCGCCGGCCCACCCGTGGTCGACCGCCCAGTACGATCCTTGTTGGCCTCCAAAAGCCGCTTGGCCAGTCCCACCATCTTGGGCAGGTCGGGCACCAGTGCCACCGCTGTGGCCGGGTGCACCCCGACCAGAAAACACAGCTCATTGCGGTAGATATTGCCAATCCCCGCCACGTTCCGCTGGTCAAGCAGCGCCAACCCAACGGCCCGATTGGGTTCCGCCAGCAGTCGTCGCAGCGCTAGATCCGCATCCCAGTCCGGTCCCAGCAGATCAGGACCCAGATGGCCGACGGCGTCCGGCAGCAAGGCTTCCGGCAAGACTTCCAGCGTCGCCAGCGAAAAGCCCACTACGGCAGCCCGCTCGGTGCCCAGCACAACCCGGGCGGTAAAGGCCGGGCGTCGCCACTTCGCCATACGGCCGTTCGGGCCCACCGGATAGATGTCCCAGTGTCCCTCCATGGCCAGATGCGAATGGATGACCTGCCCTGCCACAAACATGAGCAGATGCTTGCCCCGCGATTCAACAGCGGACACCACTGCACCGGACAAATCCAAGGTGGCGTAGGCGGGCACCCGGAAGTCACTTGAGGTTAGGGTTTCTCCCTCGAGGGCTGCCCGCAAATCCCGTGCCTGCCGCCAAACCGTATCTCCCTCAGGCATGGCAGACCCCAGTTGAATCGCTGGTCTCAGGCACGGATCCGCACCCCTCGCGGTGAACTGTAGGCCCCGGCCGCCAACAAGGATGCGGCAAGCGGGGTGCCTAAAACGTCCGCCCCGTTCACCTTTTCGATGGCCATCTTGTCGATCGCCCCGCGCTTGACCACCTGCACCAGCGCGCCGGCTGCAAGGGCAATCACGGTTTCGTCGTCACTAAAGCACAACAGCGTCCGGCCGCCGCGCTCCACATACAGGACCAGTGCGCCGTCGACCATCACCACCATGGCACCAGCCTTGCGCCCCGGGCGGTGGCCGGAGTCCAGCGGCGGCCACGACAGTGCGGCGCCGTAAGGATTGGCGGGGTCGGTGGCGGCCAGAGCCAGGGCCTGCGGCGGACGTGGATTCGCGGCGGCATCCTCGCTGAAGCTGCGCAGCCGGTCAACCGTGGCCGAGACGGCGAACTGCGCGGCACCGAGGTGTTCAATGAAGTAGCCGCGGCGGCACCGCCCGCCCTCCTCCAGCCGCGCGAGCACCTTGTACATGAGCCCAAACCCGCCGGGGAGCCCGTGGTTCATGACGGATCCGCGCGTGACCACCCCGTAGCGGTCCAGGAAAAGCTCGGCCAGGGCATGGCTGCGCAGCGTGGTTTGGGCGGGGTCGATCGCGGCGGGGCTGGCAGCGTCAGCGGTGGGATCAACAGGCAGCAGACTCCACCGGCCGGCACCCATGGGCGGCGCGCCACGCTGCGCCCCGCCGGCGCGCCCGGGCAGACGGCCATACCGCCCGGCCCGTCCCGGACGGATGCGTGAGGGCGGCGCCTTTTGCTTGTGCGCCGTGTGCCCTCCGGCCAGCAACGCACGGATCGGGGCGAAGGTGTCGTTGCTGATGCGCCCGGCCCAGAGCAGCTCCCACAGGGCAGTGGTGAGCTCGTCATCGGACGACACGGGATCGGGCCCGGTGGCCGTCATTTCCCGCAGTTGGTGGAAGAAATATGCGCCGCCGTTGGAAAGCGCCGCCAGCACCTGCTCCTGAAAATCCGTGGGCTCAAAATCCGCCGTCGGGTTCAACGTCAATTCGGCGGACTCGGCCAGATGCAGACTGAGCCAGCCGTCATTGGCACCGATGGATCCGGCACCGGAAACCAGCACCTCGCCCGTTGCCGTCAGCTCATCCAGCAGTGCAGGCGAGTAGTTGGCCACTCGCGCGGCGAGCACCAGCGGCTCCCATGCCGACGCCGGAATGGGAACCCCCGCGAGCTGGTCCACCACCGTCAGCACACCATCCAGACCGCGCAGTGCCGAGCTTCCGGTGGCAGCCGTGACATGCTGCCAGGCCGGCAAAAAACGCCCAAACGTGGCGGCGTCGACGGGCTCCACCTCGGCCCGCAGGGCCGCGAGCGAACGGCTGCGCAGCTGCCGCAGCACCTGGACGTCGCACCACTCCGAACCACCTTCGGGACGTGCCAGCTCGGCCGGCAAAAATTCACCTTCGGAGACGCGTTTGTCCGCGACCAACCTGGCCAGCCCGGACTGGACGACGGCGACACCCAGTCCCAGCCTCGCCGCGGCTTCCGCCGTGGTGAACGGGCCGTGCGTGCGGGCATGGCGGCCCAACAGGTCACCGAGCGGATCGGCCACCGGCTCAATGAAGGCCAGCGGGACGCCCATGGGCAGGGGGATGCCGAGGGCATCGCGCAACCGCGCGGCATCTTCGACGGCGGCGAAGCGCTCCTCCCCGGCCATGTTCACGCGCAGGGCACGGTTGGCCGCGAGCAGCTCGGCCACATGGGCGGTGACCAGCGCCAGATGGGCCGCAGCGGCGGGATCCGGCTGGGCGGGATGATCCGCATCCGGCAAGTCGGGAGCGGGATCGCGTGAGCCGGCCGCCGGATCTGGCGCGGTGACGGCGGCGGGGGAGTGTCCGGCGTCGTCCGGTCTGGGGACAGGCAAATCCGCGGCCGGGAGCAGCCGGGCGGCGATCTCCGGGGCTGTCAGGGGACCGAGCAGCCGCAGCAGGTCGGCAACGCCCTCGACGCCACGCACGCGCCGGTCAGAGGTGCCGCCGCTGCCGGGCAGGCGTTGCAGCGCAGCCTCGGTTGCGGTGATGACGGCAGGGTCCAGGAGCTCGCGCAGCTCGGCCCGGCCCAACAGCTCGTCGAGCAGGGCGGGGTCCAGGGAGAGTGCGGCGGCGCGGCGCTCGGCCAACGGGGAATCGCCCTCGTAAAGGAAGGACGCGACGTAGCCGAAGAGCAGCGAACGGGCGAACGGTGAGGGCTCGTTCGTGGTGGTCTCCACGATCCGCAGCTCGCGCCGCTCGACGGCCGCGGCGATGCTTTTCAGCGCGGGCAGGTCATAAACGTCCTGCAGGCATTCACGCACGGTTTCCAGCACGATGGGAAATTGCGGATACTTTCGCGCAACGTCAAGCAGCTGCGCCGAGCGCTGGCGCTGCTGCCACAGGGGCGAGCGTTTGCCCGGATTCTGCCGCGGCAACAGCAGGGCCCGGGCCGCACATTCGCGAAAACGGCTGGCGAAGAGGGCGGAGCCGCCAACCTCTGCGGTCACAATGCCGTCCAGTTCCTCCGGATCGAACAGGAACAAATCGGCGCCGGGCGGTTCGTCATCCATGAGCGGCACGCGCAGCACAATGCCGTCGTCGGAGGCCATGGCGGAGCCGTCCAGACCGTAGCGTTCATGCAGCCGGGCCGCCACGGCCAGCGCCCACGGTGCATGAACGGGCATGCCGAAGGGGCTGTGGAGGACCACGCGCCAATCGCCGAGTTCGTCGTGAAAGCGTTCCACCATGAGCGTCTTGTCATCGGGGACTTGCGTCGTTGCCGCCTTTTGTTCCTCGAGGTAGCCGAGCAGGTTGTTGGCTGCCCAAACATCGAGCCCGGTGGCCTCACACCTGGCCAGGGCCTTCTTGCGCGGCGCCGCGCTGATTTCGCGGATGAATGCACCCAAGGCCCGGCCCAACTCCACCGGCCGGCCCAGGGAATCGCCCTTCCAGAACGGGAGCTTGCCGGGTTGGCCGAACGCGGGGGAGACCAGCACCCGGTCAAAGGTGATGTCCTCGATCCTCCAGCTGGTGGCGCCGAGTGCGAAGACGTCGCCCACGCGGGATTCGTACACCATCTCCTCATCCAGTTCGCCCACGCGGCGCCCGCCCTTGGCGCCCTTGCCCGCAGCGCCGGGGGAGCCGTCCTCGGAACCAACAATAAACACGCCAAACAGTCCCCGGTCCGGGATGGTGCCCCCGGAGGTGACAGCCAACCGCTGCGCGCCGGGCCGGCCGGTGATGGTGCCGCCCGTCCGGTCCCAGATGATGCGGGGGCGCAGTTCGGCAAATTCGTCGGAGGGGTAACGTCCGGCGAGCAGATCCAGTGTGGCGTCGAAGGCGGAGCGCGGCAGGGCGGCGAAGGGGGCGCTGCGCCGGACGGTGTCAAACCATTCGTCCACGTTCAGCGGCTCCAACGCCGTGGCCGCCACGGTCTGCTGGGCCAGGATGTCCAGCGGGTTGGTGGGAATGGACAGCGGCTCGATCTCACCGGCCAGCATGCGTTCCACGGTCACGGCCGAATGCAGCAAATCCGCCCGGTGTTTGGGGAACAGCAGGCCCTCGGAAATTTCGCCCACCTGGTGCCCGGCACGTCCCACCCGCTGCAGCCCGCTGGCCACCGACGGCGGGGATTCCACCTGGATCACCAGGTCCACGGCACCCATGTCGATGCCCAGCTCCAGACTGGAGGTGGCTACAACGGCCCGCAGCCTGCCTGATTTCAGGTCATCCTCAATCAGCGCCCGCTGCTCCTTGGACACTGAGCCGTGGTGCGCCTTGGCCAGCACATTTGGGGCGCCAGCAGCGGATCCGGCCTGTGCCATCATTTCGGCCGGCAGCCTGGTCGGGGATGTCGGAGATGTCGGGGATGTCGCGGATGTCGGGGACGGCACGGTCCGCCAAGGATCGGGGGAGGAGGCAACGGCGTCGGTCCCCACCAGCTCCCCAACCTCGCCAGCTCGGCCGGGGCCCCTCGCTGGCGTGGGCCCATCCACGGCAAGCTCCAGCCGCTCAACATAGATCTCGTTGAGGCGCCCTGTTAGCCGTTCGGCCAGGCGCCGGGAATTCGCGAAGATGATGGTGGAGCGCTTCGCCAACACGGCGTCCACGATCTTTTCCTCCACATGCGGCCAGATGGAGGCGTTGGGCGCCAAACCGGAGGCGGGTCCCTGATCATGGGCGGCGGCCAGCGCCGGCAGCTCCGTCATATCGGCGACGGGGACCGTGACGGCCAGGTTCCAGGTTTTGGTGCTGGCCGGAGCCACGATGGAAACCGGTGCGTTCCCGCCCAAGAAACGGGCCACGGTTGCGTGCGGTTCCACCGTAGCGGATAGGCCAATGCGCTGAGCGGGGGTGTCCAGCAGGACATCGAGGCGTTCAAGGGAGACCGCCAGATGTGCCCCGCGCTTGGTGCCGGCGACGGCGTGCACCTCGTCGATGATGATGGTGCGAACGTCGGAGAGGGTCTCGCGCGCCTTCGAGGTCAGCATCAGATAGAGCGATTCGGGTGTGGTGATGAGGATGTCCGGCGGGTGGCTGAGCAGACGGCGGCGTTCGTTCGCGGGGGTGTCGCCGGAGCGCACACCGACGCTGACCTGCGGCACGTCAACGCCGAGCCGAGCCGCCGTTTGGGCGATGCCTATCAGCGGCGCCCGCAAGTTGCGCTCCACGTCCACGCCGAGCGCCTTCAGCGGGGAGATGTACAGGACACGGGTGCCGGTCTTTGGCCCATCGACCGGCGCTTTCCTGGCGTTGTCGCGCCGGACGGTTGCGGTGATGACCGCAGCCGGCGCGGTGGGCGCCCGGGCGGTGTCCGGCGTCGAACTGGTTCCGCCCATGAGTCCGTCAAGGGCCCAGAGGAAGGCAGCCAGGGTCTTTCCGGAACCGGTGGGTGCGACAACCAGCGAATGGGCGCCGTCGGCAATGGCGGCCCAGGCTCCGGACTGGGCCGGGGTGGGGGATCCGAACGCGCCCAGAAACCATTCACGAGTCGGTGCTGTGAACTGCTCCATGACGGCTTTCGACGATTTTCCTTGCACGGCACCATCATGCCGCATGGCGCCGACATTCCCTCACATGCGCTGAAACCGACCGGTACTTCAGCCGGGCCTGAGCTGGAACCGACCCTCGACAAACCTTGGACTGGATCAGGGCAGGGATGCAGCACGGAAAGTGTCGCTCGCCACATCGTTCCGGCGCATTGAATGTCAGAGGCAAGCGGTAATCTAAGCGTAGGAGCGGCAATGAGTGCCGAAGCCGGTCCAACGCCGTAGGTGCGCGCCGGGGTCTCTGCTTGAATTTGGGGATGGGTTGGAAGGCAAGTCAGTGCAGACACGGCACGTTGGAAATAATTGGGTTCCGTTGCTGGGCTTTGCGTTGCTGTTTTTGGCTGCCGGTGCGATCAGCATGGTGATAGACCGCGGCAGTGGTGCCGACGCCGGGTTTCTGGCCGTGGGCATGTTGTTGGTGGGTTTGCTGAGCGCCGCATGGTTGTGGAAGAACCCGTCCTGGTGGCTGGCCCCGCGCAACCACTACCTGTACCTCATGGGCGGCACAGTCGCGGGTGTGGTGCTGTTCTCGCTGGTGCCTTTCCTGAACGGCTCCGGTCCCTGGCTGGTGCTGGGGGCCGCGATCATTGTGTACGGATGCTTTGAACGCTTCCGGCTGCTGGTAACCACCGGTGCCGCAGTGGCGGCCACGGGACTCTTGACAATGCTCATCCACGCTGATGTTTGGGGTGGTGCGTTGCATCTGGTCACCACCGCAGTGCTGGCATTCGCTGCCAACAAACTTTACGTCCTGCGCCATGGCCGACGCCGGGAATCCCAGGACAGCGAGCCGGACTTCATTGGCTACTTCAAGGAGTTCGACCGCGAGCAGGCCCAGCGGGAATCACCGTTCTCACGCGAGTCCTGAGGTTCTTGGCCGCCGCGGCACTAAGCGCCGGCCCGGCCCTAAGCACCGCCCAGCGCCCTGAGCGGCCGGCCCCGGACACCCGCTCTGCAAACAGCTCCGCTACGCCTGCGGCTGGAACGCGCCGATGTGCAGCAACACAGTGTCCGCGTTGCTGCAGGCTGTCAACGGGTGCGGGATCTCCAACCAGTCCGTGGCGCTGGGCGGGTACACCAGCACGGAATCGGCCTGTTCGCGCTGGCAATTCTGGTAATTGTCGGCCTGCGTGTACTGCAATCCCGCCGTGGCTCCGACGCCCGGGGCCAGCGTGATGGGCCCGGCCGACGGTTCATCGGTGTTCCGCTCCGCCGGGGCCCCGATCGGGTCTATGGTTCCGGCCTTGACCATGGAGACCCCGGGGTATCCATCCAGACTGCAGTCGGCGCCGGAACTGTTGGTCAGCGTCAGCTTCATGAACACGCTGCCGGCAGCCCCGCCGCCGCTGGCGTCGAGGGCCCCCTCCAATGATGCGGCCGTGCACAGCGGCGTCTCGGCTGGGACGGCCGCAGTTGTTTGCGCTGCCGTAGGCGAGGACGACGGCGTTGCCTCCGTCGGGCTCGCCGGTGCACTTGCACTGGTGGAAGGCGCCGAGGCATCCGAGGTGCTGGGCGCGCCGGGGGAAGTTGCCGGGCCGCACGCAGACAGCAGGGCACCAAGACCCAGCGCGGCTGCCAAGGACAAGACCTTGACGGCTCGGGACGGGCTGGCGGGCTGGCTCTTGAGGGTGTTCATGCCCCCACTTTTCCGCGCCGGGGAAGCCGAGTCAACTCACCGCTCCGTGCGGTGTGGACTTGTTGCAGCGCCGCCAGGTCATTCGAAGTTTTGTGTGGCAGTTGTTGGACCAAAAATGCATGGAAAATGCAAGCTTTCGGCCCATAACTGCCACACAGATTGAGGCGGGAGGTGAAACTAGGCCTTCCGACCACTGCGGATAAAGGCCGCCCCGCCCAGGATCAGCCCGGCCAACCCGGCACCCAGGCCGGCCCATGCCGGCCAGGAGGTGCCGCCGTCGTTCTTCTCGGTGGAAGCTGCAGCCGTGGTCCCGTGTTCGCCGTGTTCAGCGCCAGCAACAGCCGCGGTGATGGCCAGCTCGGGAGCCGGGGCGTCGACGGAATCATGGTCGGCGCCGGCAGCCGGGATCTCATTCCAGTTGGTTTCCCCGGACTCGCACTTCTGCAGGGTGGGGAAGTGGAGGGTGGTGCCTGCGGTGTCGGGCAGCTGCAGCGAGAGGGTGAACGTGTCACGCTCGTGATCGGCCAACGGCGTTTTGGCCGTGTAGGTGATGGCGGACGTGCGTTCGCTGATCTTGCTGCCGTTGGCCAAGGTGCGCGGGGTATCCAGCTTTTGCGTGGCCGTGCTGATGGTCCAATTCGGGTTGACGGTGGGGGTGGCCGAGTCCAGCTCGTCCGGCAGCGTGATGGTCAGCGAGGTGGTGGGCGAGCCGTCGCAGCCGTGGCCCACCGCGAAGGTGACCAGCGAGTAGGCGCCGGCAGCGGTTTCGGACGGGGTGGCGCTGACGTGGGCCTGTGCCGAGCCGAGGCCAAGCATGAGCAGGCCGGCCGTGGCGCCGAGGGCGGTGGTCGTTTTGAGGGTGCGGGAAAAACGCATGGTGAAGCCTTTCGAAAGGTTCGGGGGAAGGACACCCCGCGACATGTTCGAAGGGTGTTAGGCGAAAACTGCTTCCCGCAGCGGAGGCCCGCGTCGCCTATCCGGGGGCACGTTGCGCCAGGGCAGTCGCGGCAGCGGGCGCGGCAGAATCGGCGTCGCCTTGCTCTGCGTGGGCAGGACAAGTACGACGGCGGCGCACCGGGAGAGCGGCCGGAGCCAGTTCGCGAGGGACCCGAGCGCGTTTTCGCGATAGGCCAGCAGGGCTG
>JBBPZC010000102.1:0-20831 GCA_038199275.1 Actinomycetales bacterium | reverse complement strand
GGATCCTCAGTTCCCGGGACGTCAGCGTCCCAGCCTGGCCCGTAGAGGGCATTAAGCATCCGCCGTAAATCCAAAAGCGCATTCCGTGCGGAATCGCCGATCGCTTGTTGTGAGGCGGCGCGGTCTTGAGGGGATTCCGCAAAATCCAACACCCTGGCATGCATGGCCACAATGGTGAGGTCGTGCGCAATCACGTCGTGGAGTTCACGGGCCAGATGCCGGCGTTCTTCGTCAATTGCCTGCCGGCGCCTCTCCTCGAAGTCTGCCAGGTCCCGCGAATGCTGGTCTTCCCTGCCAATGGCGCGGCGAAAGAAGTCGCCGATGACGGCCCCGAGGCAGATCATCAGCACATAGGCCGGCACCAGCGCGAGTTCGCGGGGCTGGACCCACACCAGAACGATGCACCATAAAGCCACAGCACCGAGAAATACGAGAACGAACTTACGTGTGGCGAGGGCAATCAGGAATCCGACGGCCACACCCAGACATGCTGCCGCGTAGGAGGCATTGTCGACGAAGATGCAATAGAAAGCACCGGCAACCACTATCGCGGCTCCGGCCGTCGGCTTCCATCCTTGGGCCACAAGTCCCATCGTGATCAATACCAGTGACGGCAACGCGCCGGTGGCCAGCTTCGACAGGTCCTCACCAACGAGCAGCACATCTGAGACCAAAGACACCACGGCTACAACGACAAGGAGGATTTTTGCCGTGAAGGGTGCCGGCCGGCAATACCAGAACCCGGCGGCGGCTTGGACTTCACGCCGGGATGTGCTCGTCGTCACTTTAGGGTGCGGCATGCTCCCTATTATGGCAAGCGGACGGCCGGATGGAAGGGGCGCCGTGCCGTACCCGTGCGTGCCATCATCCAGAAAGATATCAACACCAAGAAACCCACTTACACATGATGTCGCGGATCCCATGCCCTAAACCGCTTGGAGCCACCGTCCCTTGGGCGGCAATGAGGTGGTTGACAGTAATGGATGCTGGGGCTGGCGAAGACTCGTCCAAAGGGGCAGCGGCGGCGAAGCCCCCAGCCAGGGCAATGGCGAGAGCAAGGGCTGTGGTATTCATTTGATCTCCTGGTTTCGGTGTCGGTGTTGGTTCGACCATCCGTGCACCAAACCCGGCCCGGATGACACTTCGATCCTCACCGGCCGGGGGCTTCCGCACCATCCACTGATGATCTTGGCCTTAGTGCGACTTTTGGCACAGGCGAACAATCTTTCGTCGGGGAATGGGATCGGCTCTCCGCATGGGTCCCCGGAAAATTTCAGGAAATTCACGCACTATTCACGGGCCTTGATGGTTCGCGTCTGGCCCGCGTTCAGGTCCATCTGGTTCACTGGATACATGACAATGACAGCAAACAATGCAATCTCCGGCATCGACGACCGGACAAACCAGACAATAAAGTACCTTGTGGCCCTTGATGTTGACGGCACGCTGGTCGACCACGACGGCATCATGACAGAGGGTGTCCGCGACGCGGCGAGGGCCGTGATTGAGGCAGGACACGAGGTCATCATCGCCACTGGCCGCTCACTCGGAGCCCTGCTTCCCATCGCGCAGATGATCGGTATGCGCAGCGGCTACGGGGTTTGCTCCAACGGCGGCGTGACAATCCGCCTCGCCCCGGACCTGCTCAACGGGTATGAGGTCATTGAGCGCGTGACCTTTGACCCGGCCCCGGCACTTAATGCCTTGCGCGAGACGATCCCCGGCGCCCGCTTCGCCCTTGAAGATGCCGACGGGAACTTCTTGGCAACGTCCCGTTTCCAAGATGACAGTTTTGGCATCGAGGCCCGCGGCGTCGACTTCCACCACCTGCTCGAGGCCAAGGCCGTGCGCGTTGTGGTCAACAGTGCTGAAGCCAGCACACAGGAATTCGCCGATGCGATCGCCGCAGCCGGTTTGCACGGGGTCACCTATGCCATTGGCTGGAGCGCATGGCTCGACATCGCCGCCGACGGCGTCACGAAAGCCTCGGCGCTGGAAGTCGTGCGGGCCAGGCTGGACATCGACAAGTCGCTGACACTGGCCATTGGTGATGGTTCAAATGACGTTGAGATGCTCCGCTGGGCCGGTCGCGGGGTCGCGATGGGCCAGGCGGAGGACGATGTCAAGTCCGCCGCCGACGAGGTGACAGCCTCCGTGTACGCGGATGGTGCTGTCGCGATCTTGCGCAGCCTGCTCTAACCCCAATGTTAAAAGACTGACCCGCAGAAAACGGCAAAAAACCTCCCCAAATCGGGAATTTTCGTCGTTTCCTGCGGGTCAGTTTGCAATTGGGTTCACACGCCCAAGGGTCCGGCTGCGTGTTTGAGAGCGGATGCATGGTGTGGTGGGCCCCCGCTTGCCAGGTTCCCAGCACTATGGGCCCACGCGCCCGAGGGTTCCCTCGCGAGCTTGCGAGTGGAGGGAGGGCGTGGGGACTAGTGCGCGGTGCCCTCGTAGCGCTTGATCGAGGCGGTCAGCTCGGCTTCTGCGGCGGCACGGTCGGCCCAGCCCTCAGCCTTGACCCATTTGCCGGGCTCCAGGTCCTTGTAACGGGTGAAGAAGTGCTCGATCTCCTTGACCAGGTACTCGTCAACATCGGAGATTTCCTGGATGTGGTCGTAGCGTTTGTCATCAACAACGCACAGGACCTTGGCGTCTCCACCGGATTCGTCGGTCATGTTGAATACGGCGATGGGGCGGGCATCCACAACAACGCCGGGGTGCAGGTCAAAATCCTGCAGCATGACGAGGGCGTCCAGGGGATCGCCGTCTTCGCCCAGGGTGTTGTCGAAGACTCCGTAGTGGGTGGGGTATTGCATGGAGGTGAACAGCACCCGGTCCAGGCGCACCCGGCCGGTTTCGTGGTCAACTTCGTACTTGACGCGTGATCCGCGGGGGATCTCGATGGTGACGTCGTGCTTCATCGGTAGGCTCCTCTAATAATGGGTGTGCGCGGCCTGACAGGGCCTCGCGCAGGAATTCCGTCTAGTATGAGGATATAGGCGCTTTCGTTGCGCTAAAAACCCGCCCGGTCGTCCCGGGCATATTATTGCCATTTTTCGGTGCGATTCTTCCGCCGGGACCTCACTTGCGAAGGAATTTCCTGTCTCCATGGGACGCACGTCGAAAATTGTGACGAGCGGCGTGCTCATTTGCGCACTCGCCGCCGTCAGCGTCCCCGTCGGCATGGAATTGGTGCCCGCCTTTTTGCCCAAGGACCCGGCTGCCGTTGCCGTGATCCCTGCCGTGCAGCTGGCTCCCACGCACCTGAGCCAGGTCTCGGGCATCTCGCCCCTGAGCGCCGAGGCACCCCTGCCGGATCCGGCCGCGCTCTCCGCTGACCTGAAAAAGGCGCTGAGGTACGACGGCGCTGGTACTTTTAGCGTGTACGTCACCGACGCCCTGACCGGGCAGGAACTGTTCGCGCAGGACAGCGAAACCGCCAGGATACCGGCGTCGAACTTGAAATTGCTCACCGCGGCGGCGGCACTGAAAACCCTGGGACCCGATACCCGCTTCAGCACCCGTGCCGTGACGGGCGAAGAACCGAATGAAATCCTCTTGGTCGCCGGTGGTGACAGCATGCTGGGCGCCTCGGAGAGCAAGAGCGGTTCCGCCATGGGACACGCGGGGCTGGCCACCTTGGCCAAGGACACCGCGAGGACGCTCGCCGCGGACGGGGTCGGCGGCCCGGTCACGCTGGCGATTGACGACACCATCTTCATTGGCGCCGCCCTCAACCACAATTGGGCGAAGGAAGACGTCGAGGCGGGCGAAATTGCCCCCATCTTCCCCATGGCATTGAACGCGGCACGGTTCGCGGTGGGCGACACGGGCGGTCCGCGACCGCAGGATTCCTCCGTCGCGGTGGCCGAGGCGTTCGCGAAGGAACTGGAAAAGGCGGGTGTGCCAACCACCGGCTCCATCACCCGCGACCAGGCCCAGCGCACACCCGCCACCGAAAAGGCGGGACAGCCAGGAAAGCTGCTGGCCTCTGTCGAATCGGCCACTGTTGCCGAACAGACCCAGTACATGCTCGACGAGTCGGACAACTATGTGGCAGAAGTCTTGGGCCGCATGGTGGCACAGAAACTGGGCAAACCCGCCAGCAGCGGCGGCGCCGTCGCTGCCGTGCGCGAAGTGGTCACCGGTCTGGGACTGAGCATGAATGACGTTGTCACAGTTGATAATTGCGGCCTCGCCACCGGGAACCTGATCAGCCCGAAACGTCTGGTGCAGCTACTCTCGATGATGCTGGCCGATCCTGCCAGCGACATTGCCCAGGCATTGCCGGGGCTGCCCATCGCCGGTCTGACCGGAAGCCTCACCAGCCGCTTTGGCAACAGCGCCTCTCTTGACGGCGCCGGACTGGTCCGGGCCAAGACCGGATCCCTGCTGCTGGTCACCGCGTTGTCCGGCTATGTGGTGAACGACGATGGCAGGCTGCTGGTCTTCTCCATGTTGGGCAATGGCCTCAGCGACGGCGCAGCGGGGACGCGTCCGGTTTTGGACGCTGCCGCCAGCGTGCTTGCCCGCAGCTAGGCTGCGCACAGCGGGCTTGGGCGCGGTCGCGTCGTCTGGAACCTGGCGTGAACCTAACGCCGGCACAACGTCCGGCTGCATACGCCCAGTCAACTGTGATCTGATGGTATCCATGAGCCCGCACAGCAATTCCGCCGCAGCAACATCCTCATCGCGCACCATGATCAACTGGGAACTCGCCGCCAAAACAGCCGCGAACCTGGCACCTGCAGGACCGGATCTCAACGGCTCGGAAATTTCCGCCGCCGTCGCCAATCTGCGTCAGATGGCCGAGCGTTCAGTGCCGCACGTCCATGAAATCTCCCAACTCGAGGCCGCCCGCGACCTGCACGACTCCGAGGTCCTCATTGTGGACCGGGCCTCGTGGGCCAAGGCCAACACGCAGAGCTTTTCCGTCATGATGGACCCCATCCTGCGCGCCCTGGCAGCCAAGGCGGCAGAGCAGTCCAAGAGTTCGACGCCGGGTGCCGCGGGCGTTGCGGTCGGCGCCACCGTCACCGGTGCCCAATTGGGCGGTGTGCTCGCATTCCTCTCCAACAAGGTTCTGGGTCAGTACGACCCCTTTGCCGCGTTGTCACCTGATGCCTCCAGCCGGCAGCAGGCGTCCGGCGGCCGGCTGCTGCTCGTGGCGCCGAACATCATCACGGTGGAACGCGAACTCAAGGTTGACCCCGCCGATTTCCGCCTCTGGGTCTGCCTGCATGAACAAACCCACCGGGTGCAATTCGCGGCCGCACCCTGGCTGCGCCACCACATGCTCGGAGAAATTGAGAAGCTCGGATCACTGCTGGTGGGCGATTCAGAGAACCTTGGTGAGCGGCTGTTGCAATCAGTCAAGGAATTGGGCAGCAAGCGTGGCCAGTCGGCCGCGGACAAGGCCGCCGGCGCGGGCGAGCCCAGCCGCGGCGGGGTCCTTGACCTGCTCCAGGACCCGGAGCAGAAGGCGTCGCTGTCCCATGTCACTGCCGTCATGAGCCTTCTGGAGGGCCACGCCAACGTCGTCATGGACGGTGTGGACCAGCGCATTGTGCCCACGGTGCGCACCATCCGCCAGCGCTTCAACAACCGGGGCAAGGAACGCGGCATCATTGAAAAATTCATCCGCAACCTGATGGGCCTCGACGCGAAAATGCGCCAGTACAACGACGGCGCCAAGTTCGTCCGGGAAACCGTGGCGATCGTCGGCATGGAGGGTTTCAACACTGTGTGGGCACAGGCTGAAAACCTGCCCACCGAAGCCGAAATCCACAATGCCCGCCTCTGGGTTGACCGGATGGGCCTGTAGTGACTGAGTTTGTCAACAAGGCTCCGCGCCGCCGACTGGATCCAACGGTCGGCAAGGCCCGGGCCATGGTCGGGGCCCTGCTCGGGTTGAAAACCACGGGCAAAAACCGTGTTGTGGACAATCCGCCATTGATCCTGGTGGGCTGTAGCGGCGGGCCCGATTCCCTGGCCCTGGCCGCCGTATGTGCGTTCTTTGCCAAGCGCGGTGAGGTGCGGGTGGGCGCCGTCGTGGTTGACCATCAGATGCAGGAGGGCAGCGCCGAGGTTGCCCAAAACACCGCGACCACGTTGCGTGGACTGGGGCTGGACCCGGTCCTGGTGCGCACCGTTGAACTGGAGTACGACGGCGTGGGCCCGGAAGCGGCGGCCCGGGCGGCCCGCTTTGGGGCACTTGAGGCGGCGGCGGTTGAAGTGGGCGCCAGGAACGTGCTGTTGGGGCACACCATGGATGACCAGGCTGAATCAGTGCTTTTGGGATTGGCCCGCGGCTCCGGTACCCGCTCCCTGGCCGGGATGCGTGAGTGGAGGGGCATATATTTGCGCCCGTTCCTGGGACTGCGCCGGGATGAGACGTTGGACATATGCGATGCCCTGGAGCTTGAGCCCTGGCACGACCCGAGCAACCAGGACCCGGCCTACCTGCGGGTTCGGGTGCGCAACAACGTGATCCCGTTCCTGCACGATGAGCTGGGACCTGGCATTGCCGAATCGCTGGCCCGATCGGCCGGCATTTTGGGCCATGACGCGGACTTCCTCGATGAACTTGCCGCCGCCGAATACGAAAAACTCGCCGAACGCGACGGCGAAAAAGGCGGCGAATCCGACGCCACGTCGGGGGAGACGGCGCAAATCCTGCTCGCCGAGGATGGGCTGAGGGGATTGGCCCCGGCCCTGAGGATGAGAGTGTTGGCGCTGGCCGCCGTCGAACTTGGCGGGGTGCAGCCAAGCCTGGAACGGCTCGGTGCGGCAGAAAAATTGCTGGCGCGGGAAGGCTCGGCCGGGCCGGTGGAGTTGGCGGGCAAGGTCAGTGTTTACCGCCAGCCTCGAAATCAAGGCGGTCCCCACGAGGCGTCCAGCTATGGGAAGCTAGTCCTTAGACGCAACACATTAAGCGCCAAACAGTACTAAAACCTTCACAATCAGGAGCCATGGGTGGATTCACAAGACGTCGAAGCCGATCTGAAGCATGTTCTTTACACCAAGGAACAAATCCAAACACGCGTCGCCGAACTGGCAGCGCAGATTGATGCCGATTACCGGGACCGGGATGTCCTGCTCGTCGGTGTACTTAAGGGCGCGGTCATGGTCATGGCCGACCTGTCCCGCGCACTCCACAGCCACGTCACCATGGACTGGATGGCTGTCTCCTCCTACGGTTCCGGAACCCAGTCCTCCGGTGTGGTGCGCATCCTCAAGGACCTGGAAACAGACCTCATGGGCAAGCACGTGCTCATTGTTGAAGACATCATCGACTCCGGCCTGACCCTGTCATGGCTGCGCGCCAACCTCATGTCGCGTGGTCCGGCGTCGGTGGAAATCTGCACCCTGCTGCGCAAGCCCGCAGCCGCGAAGGTGGAGATTGACGTCAAGTACGTCGGCTACGAGATCCCCAACGAATTCGTTGTTGGCTACGGCCTCGACTTCGCAGAGAAGTACCGCAACCTGGACTTCATCGGCACTCTGGCACCCCACATTTACGAATAAAGCGTGTAGCTGCGCGCCTGTTTCCTTCACTGGGAGCGGGCGCGCGGCTGTTTAACGGGTTGACCGGGGGCTGCACGGCCAGCGCGCTTCACGTGCGGGCCGCATCCGGTCAGCAAGCGCCCGTCAAACAGCTGGCGTTGCGCCACTGCGTCAGCTGCGCCTGGTTGGCACCCAGCGTGGAGCGTGTGTGCACGCGCCCGCCCAAGCTGGTCAGCATGCGCACGGCTGGCACCCGGCCGTGCACATGGCGGGGCGCATGACGGTCGCGGCCGCCGTCTCACCAGATGAGCAACTGACCCTGTACTTCAGGTTCGTTATCGGAAGGGTCCATGTCCCTTCGGAGAGTATGTTCATCCGTTTAGCCGGTAACTCTGTCCCTTCGGAAGAGGGGCTGCTGACCGTTTGGCCAATATGTAGGGCATCCCCGGTTAAATGTGATTTTTTGATACTTGGGTGTGAAAGGCTAAATTGTTGGGAGATAGGCATGGGAGTGTATTTCAAGCGCGTTCCGTGTATTCCGAGGTTGTGAACCCCTTGACGGGCTAACAGTTCGGAGCTGGCTAACAGGGTTTCCTCCGCAGATGACTACTGATTGGATCCCATGATGATTTTTAGATTAACCGCAGTCCTTGCAGCGGTGGTATTAACAGCTGCCACCCAGGGGACATCAGTGCCAGCGGTTACGGGCGTCAATGCTGACAGCCAGAACATCAGTCATTCAATTGGTGTGTCGAGCGGCTTCAGCTCACCTGTTTCCAGCAATGGTTCAGTGGAAGGCAAAATTAATGAATTTCAGGAGAACACAACACCAGTAAGTCAGGCTCAATTGGAGGCCCTGGTCTCGACTGCTGCCGTAGGACGGATTAAGACAGGCAGCGGTGAAGCCTTGGCTCCGGAGCATGCGTTTGCCAGCAAAACGGACCAGGGCTACGTCATGCTCCGAATCCCCTTCCAAGCCAGGCCGAACCTCTTGGCCGAGTCTGGATATAGTGTCTTCTTTGATGCCTCAGGCAGGGTCGTTGCCAGTGGAGAAATAGTACTCAACCAGATCACGGAGTATTCCGGTCGCATTACGATGTGGCAAGACGGAGGAAAGCTCGTTGATACGGTTGTTGAAGATCCAAGCCGTCCTCAACAGGTCGAGCCGGGGCAAACACAAGCCGCATTCAGCTGGGATAAACTCAATAGTTGTTTGGCAAATGCCGGAATCGCAGCATGGGCTATCACAGCTATTGGTGTTGCGTGTGGAGCAGCTTGCGTGGCAACCGTTGGAATCGGCTGTATCATCTGCGCCACGGCAGTATCTGGAATCGCGGGTACCACAATTGGCACATGTGTCGGACAGGCAATGACAGCATGAAGGGCAAATATATCCCCGCAATATTGGTGATTCTCGGGCTGGCAACGATTCAGCTCGGAGTTTTTAGTCCACTACGCGAGGTTGCCATTCTTCCTTGGAGCGTGGGTTTGCTGCTGTTTATATCCGCGGCGGTCGTGGCTACAATCCAGTACCGACGAAACAAATCCGGAGGTCAAAGCGAAGCAAGGGTAACAGGATCTTAGCTTCAACCTTCGGAGGGCCAGCCACTGGAAAGTGGTTGGCCCTCCGGCGTGTCGCGTGGCCCGGGCGGCCCTCGTTTTTCGATGCTCTTTACTACCAAGCTAAGAGGCGTCAGAACGAAACCGCGGGCAGTGGTCGTGATTATGCCGGAGTATTCCACCCATCTGCCATCAGCGTCAGACAATGGCCAGTTCAACACGTTCCGTGCTGGCTACTACAACTGACTGACCCGTCGGGCCAACGAGCTGTTCGAAATCACTGACGTAATTGTTGTGCACCCAGGAGAAAGTCGCCGATCTGGCCCGGAAGTCCCTCGAACCTGGACTTCACCGGGGGTACAGGGGACCCTCTGACGGGATCAACGCCGGAGAACTCGATGCCAACCGGTTCAAGGAGCTCATCGGACCCGTTCCGGTGCCCAAGATTGCGGATCCTGCAAGTCGGGCGCAGATTGTGTTGGCGGTGGATGCCTCGAACCGGCTGCGCCCTTGACGCCGTGTGCAGCCCCGAGCGTGCCTTCTTCCATGGCTATGCCCGTGGCAGCGGGCAATCACAAATGATCCCGGGCTGGAGTGCACCCGGGAATTGTGCCAGCATGCGCCTGCCAAGCTGCCAGCGTTGCGCCTCTGCGTCAGCTGCGCCTTGTTGGCACCCAGCAGTGTGGAGCACGCGTGCACGGTGCCCCTCAATCCGGTCAGCATGCGCCTGGTCAGCACCCGGCGGTGCGCATGGTGGGGCGCACGACGGTTGTCGCCGCCGTCGGACATCCCCGCAAGGACGGACCTGTGCCAGGAGGCGCACGCCAGGCACGCAACTTGGCGCGTACCCACGCGCCCGCCCAATCCAGTCAGCACGCGCATGCCAAGCTGCTGGCGTTGCGCCACTGCGTTAGCTGCGCCTTGTTGGCAGCCAGCGAAGCGCATGCGTGCCCGCGCCATGTGGGCAGGCAGACAAGGAATAATTGCAGAAACGGACCAATCGTTATGCCCTCAGGGAACTAAAGCCAATTCCTGTACGTGTAGCAATGCGAACGGTGTAAAGCTATTACTTGGAGACGTATCGCTTGCGTCTTGGACAAGTTTGAACTGGTTGAGCGGGAGGGACGAGGCATAGCCTCGAACACATGAAAGTCAAGAAACTCTTCAAGGGTCCATTTTTCTGGATCATCGTGGTGGTGGTGCTCATTGGAGTCGCCCTCGCCACGCTGACCGGCACGGGCCAAACCCGCATTGGCACCTCCGAGGGCCTGAATCTGCTCCAGAGCGACAAAGCGGTTTCCGCCAAGGTCTTTGGTTCCGAAGGCCGCGTGGACATGGTCCTCAAAGCCGACTACACCACGGAGTCCGGCGCCAAGGCTGGAAAGAACGTCCAGTTTTACTACGGCAACTACCGTGCAACCACCCTGCCGGAGGTCATTGACAACGCCTCGTTGAAGTCGTTCGACGACCAGCCGGCATCCAATAACTTCTGGTCCAGCATGTTCTCGCTGCTGATCCCGTTTGTCCTGATCGGCCTGATCTTCTGGTTCCTGTTCTCCCGCATGCAGGGCGGCGGTTCCAAGGTCATGCAGTTCGGCAAGTCCAAGGCCAAGCTGCTGACCAAAGACCACCCGCAGGTGACTTTTTCCGACGTCGCCGGCGCCGATGAAGCGGTCGAGGAACTGCACGAAATCAAGGATTTCCTGCAGAGCCCGGACAAATTCACGGCCGTCGGCGCCAAGATCCCCAAGGGCGTGCTGCTGTACGGTCCTCCCGGAACCGGTAAAACCCTGCTGGCCCGTGCGGTCGCAGGCGAAGCCGGCGTGCCGTTCTACTCCATCTCCGGATCGGACTTTGTGGAAATGTTCGTCGGTGTCGGCGCCTCCCGCGTTCGCGACCTGTTTGAGCAGGCCAAGGCCAACTCCCCGGCCATCATCTTTGTTGACGAGATCGACGCCGTTGGCCGTCACCGTGGTGCCGGTATTGGCGGCGGCAACGATGAGCGCGAGCAGACCCTCAACCAGCTGCTCGTGGAAATGGACGGCTTCGACGTCAAGACCAACGTGATCCTGATTGCGGCCACCAACCGTCCCGACGTCTTGGACCCGGCACTGCTGCGTCCTGGCCGTTTTGACCGCCAGATCCCTGTCGACGCTCCCGACCGCCTGGGCCGAGAACAGATCCTGCGCGTCCACGCCAAGGGCAAGCCCATGGCACCCGGTGTTGACCTGAACGCCGTCGCCAAGAAGACGCCCGGTTACACGGGTGCCGACCTTGCGAACGTGCTCAACGAGGCCGCGCTGCTGACGGCCCGCTCCAACGCCCAGCTCATTGATGACCGCGCGCTGGACGAGTCCATTGACCGCGTCATGGCCGGTCCGCAGAAGCGCACCCGCGTCATGAAGGAACTCGAGCGCAAGATCACCGCCTACCACGAAGGCGGCCACGCGCTGGTTGCTGCGGCAATGCACAACACGGCGCCGGTCACGAAGATCACCATCTTGCCCCGCGGCCGTGCCCTGGGCTACACCATGGTGGTTCCCGAGGATGACAAGTACTCGATCACCCGCAACGAACTGCTCGACCAGATGGCCTACGCCATGGGCGGGCGTGTGGCGGAGGAAATTGTGTTCCACGACCCCTCCACCGGTGCCTCCAACGACATTGAAAAGGCCACCGGCACCGCCCGTGCCATGGTCACCCAGTACGGCATGAGTGAGCGGGTCGGAGCCGTCAAGCTCGGCACCGCCGCCGGCGAGCCTTTCCTGGGCGGCAGCGCCGGTCATGACCGGGACTACTCGGAAGCCGTGGCTGCCGTGGTGGATGAGGAAGTTCGCAGGCTCATCGACCAGGCACATGACGACGCCTACGAGGCGGTCATCATGAACCGCGACATCCTGGACAAGCTGGCTCTGGAACTGCTCGAACGCGAGACGCTGAACCAGGCGGAGATTGCGGAGATCTTCACTGATCTGCGCAAGCCGTCCCAGCGCAAGGTGTGGCTGTCCAAGGATTCCCGCCCCGTCTCGGACCTGCCTCCCGTCATCACGGCGAAGGAACGCCGGGAGGCCGCGGCCGCGGGTGCTCCGGCACCCGAGACCGTTGCCCCGCAGGACCAGCTTGCCAACGCCCATCTGGACGGCGAAGTCGACGCACCCAAGCAGGGGCCGGGCATCGATCTGGGCAAGGGCGATGCCCCGGAACTTCCCGGCCAGTAACGCTCAACCGGTAGGATCACTCTCGTGACTGATTACGACGACGAACACGACTTCGCGCAGGGCGGCACCTCTGGTGCCGCCCGGGCGGGTGACGAACCACGCGTGGACCTGCCCCGGATTGAGGCGGCTGTCCGCGAAATCCTGCTCGCCATTGGTGAGGACCCGGAACGCAGCGGACTGCTCGACACTCCTAAACGGGTGGCCAAGGCCTACGCTGAGGTCTTTGCCGGCCTGCACCAGGACCCGGCCGACGTTTTGGGCACCACCTTTGACATTGCCCATGAGGAAATGGTGCTGGTCAAGGACATCCCGTTCTACTCAACGTGCGAACATCACCTTGTCCCGTTCCACGGCAGCGCGCACGTAGGTTACATCCCGTCGTCGGACGGCCGTGTGACAGGGCTGAGCAAGCTGGCACGCCTGGTGGATATCTTCGCCAAACGGCCGCAGGTCCAGGAGCGGCTGACGACCCAGATCGCCGATGCACTTATTGAACATCTCAAACCCCGTGGCGCCATCGTCGTCGTGGAATGTGAACACTTGTGCATGTCCATGCGTGGCGTGCGTAAACCAGGGGCCAAGACAGTGACAAGTGCTGTTCGCGGCCTGCTTCATGAGCCCGCAACCCGGGCCGAAGCCATGAGCCTGATTCTCGGAAGGTAAGAAAAAACCATGGATTCCCTCGCAGCCGCACCCGGAACGGGCCCGGCCACCTCACCCCTGCCGGTCCTACGAGCCCGCAAAGCACAGGCCACCTTCGCCGGACTTCCCAAAGGACGCATGGTGGTCATGGGGATCTTGAACTGCACACCCGACTCCTTCAGCGACGGCGGCGAGTACGACTCAACCGAAACCGCCATCGCCCATGGGCTGCGCATGCACTACGGAGGCGCTGACATCATCGACGTCGGCGGCGAGTCCACCCGGCCCGGTTCCGAGGAAGTCGATGAGGTTGAAGAGCAGCGGCGCATCCTCCCCGTCATTTCCACCCTGGCGAAGGCCGGCGCGCTCGTGAGCGTTGACACCCGCCACGCCTCGACCGCCGCCCTGGCGCTGGATGCCGGTGCCGGCATCATCAACGATGTCTCCGGTGCCAACGTCCACCCCGACATGATCGCGTTGATCGCGCAGCGGGAGGCCCCGTACGTGCTCATGCACAGCCGCGGCGATTCGCGCTCCATGGATTCGCTGACGCAGTACACCGACGTCGTTCAAGACGTCGTCCGCGAATTGAGCGAAGTGCGCGAGCGCTTCTACGCGGCAGGCGTGAAGCCGGAAAACCTGATCGTTGACCCGGGCATTGGTTTCTCCAAGAACGCGGAACAGAACTGGGAACTTCTGGCCAACCTGGACCAGGTTGTGGCCATGGGCAACCGCGTCCTCGTGGGCACCTCCCGCAAACGCTTCCTCGGCTCCCTGCTGACCAGCGCGGGCAAGGCTGCAGTACCCAAGGAGCGCGACGACGCAACCTCGGCCACCACTGCTCTTGCAGGCATCCATGGCATTTGGGGCGTACGCGTGCACGACGTCGGCGCGAGCCTTGACGCTGCCAAGGTCGCCGCCCGGATGCTGCAGGGCAAGAACACCCGCATGGCCCGGCTGGAGGCCGCGCAGGACAACGGCCAGGGCGGGGACGCGCAGTGACCCGGTTGGACACCATCCGACTCTCCAGCGTCCACGCCATTGGCTACCACGGCGTTTTTGACCATGAAAAGCGCGACGGGCAGCCGTTCATCACGGACGTGGTGCTGCACCTGGACATTGCCGGCGCCGCAGCCACGGACGATCTGAACAAGACCGCAGACTACGGTGCCGTGGCGGAGACCATCGTCGCCATGGTCACCGGCAAGCCCTTTGACCTGATTGAAACACTCAGCGCACGCACTGCCGAGCGGATACTTACTGACTTCCCAGTGGTGGAAGCTGTTGAGGTCACCATCCACAAACCGAAGGCACCCATCCAGGTCCCCTTTGGCGATGTCAGCATCACCGTGTTTAGGACACGCGGGCACCTTCGCTCCCCAGTAGGCGAAGCAGCACAGTCAGAAGCAGTACAGGCATGAGCAGCGCCCCCGTCCGGGCCATCCTTGCCTTGGGCAGCAACCTCGGGGAACGTGAAGGGACGCTGGAGAGCGCGGTAGCCGATCTCGTTGAGCGGCCGGAGGTTCGACTGCACAACGTCTCACCAGTCATCACCACCAAACCCGTGGGCGGACCGGCAGGGCAGCCGGATTTTTTGAACATGGTCATTGCCGTGGACACCACGCTGACGCCGATGGAACTGTTGGCCCACTGCCAAGGCGTGGAGGCGGCACACCACCGGGTCCGGAGAGTTCGGTGGGACGCCCGCACCCTGGACGTGGACATCATCACCTACGGCGGGTTGCGCAGCAATGACCCGGTCTTGACCATTCCGCACCCCCGGGCGGGGGAGCGTGCCTTCGTGCTGTACCCCTGGTCGCTCATGGATCCCAAAGCAACCCTGCTGGGACGGTCCGTGGCGGAATTGGCGGCATCGGCGTCGGACATGGCAGGTATCAGCCACGCCCCGGACATGCCAACGGCGCGGGAATCTTAAGCTCTTCACAAACTTGCGGGCGCGGGAATTCCAAACGGGGGAAAACCCAGTACGGTTAAATGAGTAGTTCCCCTGCGACGCGATGAGGCAACAATGAGAAGCACGATGCGGACCATCCGGCCTGCATGGTTGGTGGCCGTGGCCGTAGTTTTGGCGGGTGCCGGCTGGTTGGTCACGGAACTGACCTCCCGGGCCAGCATAGCCCTGCCGGTTTTGCCGCTCAGCTCCCTGATCACCATGGGACTGATTGTTGTTATCTGCCTGATTCTCGGGTTCAAGGTCCGCCGCTGGCGTGACGGCAACCGGGACAAGGTCCTGGACCCGCTGATGGCGGCCCGCACAGTAGTGCTGGCTCAGGCCTGCGCCTACGCCGGCGCGGTGCTCTTTGGCTGGCACGCCGGCATCATGGCCGACCAGCTGCCCACCATCTCGATGCGAGCCGACCTGGGCATCATCTGGCAGATCGTGGCCCTTTTGGCGGGCGGCGCGATCATGGTGGTGGTGGGCGTCATTGTGGAACGCTTCTGCAAACTGCCCCCGGAAGACACTGACCCGCCGCAAAACCACCGGCCCAAGCGTGACGGCCGCGGGGAGGAAGAATTTGCCTAAGCCCAGCATCATCGACCCAGCAGGACTGACATTCCTGCGCGTATCGGAGAAGCTCATCACCGCACGGTTCATTGAACGCGGCGTAGTGGGACTGATCTTCGTGGCCGCAACCAGCATCCCGCTGATCCTGTCGCTCGCCGGCGTTTGGGACGGCTACCCGGGCTGGCTGGCGTGGGGACTGCCCGCCGCTGTGCTCGTCATCGTCCTGTGGGAACTCATTCTGATACCGCGCCAGGTGCGGGCCATTGGCTATGCCGAACGCGATGAGGACCTGCTGATCCGCGGCGGCATCATGTTCCATCGGGTCATGGTGGTCCCCTACGGTCGCATGCAGTACGTGGACGTCACCATGGGCCCACTGGAACGCATGCTCGGGCTGAGCACCATCCACCTGCACACGGCCTCGCCGAGCACGAATGCCCTGATCAACGGGCTGCCTGCGGATGAGGCCGCCCGCCTGCGCGAACAGCTGTCCGCCCTCGGTGAGGCGAAATTGGCCGGGCTGTGAGCGAGCAATTTGCGGGCCGTGAGCCCGCGTTTAAAACCGACACTGACGATACCTGGCACCGCGTCCACCCCATTTCCCCACTGGTGCGCGGCTGGATTGCCATTGCGGCCATCATCTTCATTTTCGGGCGAAACTCCTTGGATTCGCTCTTTTCCAGCAGCGACGGCGGGATTTCCCTGCAGGGCCCGGATGCCACGAGCCTGTTGATCCTGCTCGTGGTGGTGGGTGCCGCCGTCGTCATTTTCGGTGTGAGCTTCTTCCTTCAATGGCGGTTCACCAAATACCAGGTCACTGACGAGTTTGTGCACATCAACTCCGGTGTCATTTTCCGTCAGCAGCGCCGGGCAAGGATTGACCGGGTCCAGGCGATCGACGTTGTGCAGCCGCTGTTGGCCCGGGTATTTGGGCTGGCGGAGCTGAAATTTGAGGTGGCCGACGGCGGGAAGTCGGCTCTGAAATTGTCCTTCCTCAAGCTGGGGGAGGCCAAGCGGCTGCGGGCGGCAATTCTGGCCCGTGCCGCCGGCGTTGGCGTTGACCCCGACGCACCGGATCTGGTGGAAGAGGCGCCCGAAACGCGGGTTCTGAGCCTGTTGCCCGGGCGGATTATTGGTGCGGCGCTCTTGAGCGGCACCACCGTGTTTACGCTCCTGGTGATTGCCGGCGCCATTGTGGCCGTCGTGTTGACCGGCAAGCCCACCGTGCTGGTGGCCGGCATCCCATTCCTGATCGGCATCGGTGCCTCTTACTGGCAGGCCATCACCACGGATTTCAACTTCCGTGTGGCCGTGTCCCAAGACGGTGTGCGGCTGCATTACGGCATGTTGGAAACCCGGGCGCAGACCATCCCGCCCGGACGTGTCCAGGCCGTCGGCATCAGCCAGGGACCCTTTTGGCGCTTGCCCGGTTGGTACAGGGTGCGCGTCAACGTTGCGGGCTACGGCACGGGCGGCTCGGACCATGGTTCCCGCACCGTGATTCTGCCGGCCGGAACCTTGGATGAGGTCATGGCTGTACTGGGTCTGGTGTTCCCGGATCCGGGCGTGGAGAACCCTTTCGAGGTGTTCGCTGCGGGGCTGCGCGGGCCGGGGAACCGGCACGGCTTTGTGCATTCACCCCGGTCGGCACGATGGATCGATCCGCTCGCGTGGCGGTACAACGCGTTCCGGGCGACGGACACGGCGCTGCTGTGCCGCCACGGGGTCATCTTCCGCCGCCTGGAAGTGGTGCCGCACGAGCGCACCCAGTCGCTGGGACTGCGTCAGGGACCGCTCATGAAAGCCCTGGGCCTGGTCGACTTTGAATTGCACTCCACGGCCGGCCCCATCCGCCCACTGGTCCACCACATGGCGGTGGAGAATGCGCGCGTGCTCTTCGATGAACAGGCGGCCCGCGCGGCAACGGCACGCCGGATCCACGGTGGCGATAAATGGCTGCGTCGAGCCCCGGAGTTGCGTGCCCCGAAGCCGTCGCAGGAGTTGCCGGCACCGGACCATCAGCAGCTGGGGCCGACGGCCGGGCACCAGCTGCCCCTCCTCCACCAAGAAGCAAGCCCCGAACCATCAGTCGCCCCGGCAGTCGGGGTACCTGAACCATCAACTTCGAAGGAGCAGCAACGTGGCCATTAAGCCGGGCCGGCTAGGCATTGGAATCATCGGTGCCGGGAAGGTCGGTGCCGTCCTCGGTGCCGCCCTGCGCGGTGCCGGGCACGCCGTCGTCGGGGTATCCGCCGTGTCTGAGGCCTCCAAGGAACGCGCCGAACTGCTGCTTCCCGGCGTCCCGGTGCTGGAAGTGGCGGACATTGTGGAGCGCGCGGAACTGGTGCTGCTGGCCGTGCCGGATGATGTCCTGCCGGAGCTGGTCAGCGGGCTCGGTGCCATGGGTGCCTGGCAGCTCGGCCAGCTGGTGGCACACACGTCGGGACGCTTCGGCGTCGGAGTCCTTGCCCCGGTCAAGGCCGCGGGCGGCATTCCGTTGGCTCTGCACCCGGCCATGACGTTCACCGGGATGAGCCTTGATTTGTCGCGGCTGGCCGATGCCAATTTCGGCGTCACCGCGGAGCCGGCCATGCTGCCCATTGCGCAGGCGCTCGTGGTGGAGATGGGTGCCGAACCCGTGGTCATTGCCGAGGCCGACCGCGTCCTCTACCACGCGGCGCTGGCCCATTCCTCAAACCATCTCGTCACACTCGTGGCCCAGGCCGCCCAAATCCTGGGCGACATTGGCGTTGAGGCGCCGAACCAGTTGCTGGGTCCGCTGCTGCGGGCGTCGCTGGAAAATGCGCTCACCTCGGGTGAATCGGCGCTGACCGGGCCGGTGGCTCGTGGGGACGTCGGCACGGTGGCCGCCCACGCCGGAGCCCTGCGTGAACATGCCTTGGACACCGGCGCTGGCGACATCCTCGACGCCTACCTGGCCATGTCCTCCGCCACAGCTGGCCGGGCCGCCCGGCGCCGGCTGCTCTCGGCGGAGGCGTACCTTGGTGTGCAGGCGGCCCTGACGTCCGACGACGAACCTGACACGGGCGCCGTCGGAAGCTAGGATTTTCCCACCCGGGTGACGGCCGGCGAAGGCAGCTGCAGGACGCATTGAAAAGAGAAGACCATGAGCATTGAACTCGTACGCACCATCGCCGAGCTGAAGGCAAAGGCCTCGGCGCTGCTGCAATCACGTGCAGCAGCCGGGCACGCGCAACCCGGGACGCTGGGTCTTGTGCCCACCATGGGCGCCCTGCACCACGGCCACGGCCAGCTCGCCAGGGCCGCAGTCGCGGAAAACTCCGTGGTGGTGGCCAGCGTGTTTGTGAACCCGCTGCAGTTCGGCGACGCCACTGACCTGGACCGCTACCCGCGCACCACCGACGCCGACCTGGCGTTGCTGGACGAGGCCGGCGTCGACTTCATGTTCGCCCCGACTGTGGAGGAAATGTACCCGGACGGCCAACCGATGGTGCGGATTACGGCCGGGAAACTGGGGGGTCTGTACGAGGGAGCCTCACGACCCGGGCACTTTGACGGCGCGTTGACAGTGGTCGCCAAGTTGCTGCACGTGGGCCTGCCCGACGGCGGATTGCGCGCCCCGGATGCTGCCGGCCGCCCGTCGTTCCGTGCTTATTTTGGCCAGAAGGATGCCCAGCAGTTGGCGCTGGTGCGCACCATGGTTGCCGACCTGAACTTCCCCGTCGACATTGTTGCCGTGCCCATCGTGCGCGACGAAGACGGGCTGGCGTCCTCCAGCCGCAACCGCTTCCTGTCAGAGGACGAACGAGAGTCGGCACTGGTTCTCTCGCGTGCCCTGCGCCTGCTCAAGCGCCGGGCGGACGCCCACGAGCCGCTGGACATTGACTCCGCAGAGGCGCTGGTGCGCAGCGCTCCCGGCGTCGAGTTGGATTATTTGGAAGTGGTTGACCCGCAGACGCTCGCCGTCCGGGCCGAGAACTGCCAGGACACGCCCTTCACCGGTGAGGCGCTGGCACTTATTGCCGCGAAAGTCGGTCCCGTCCGCCTGATTGACAACATGCCGCTGGGGTAACGCGCTACTCTGTCTTCGCGTTCCCAGCGGCATCGCGGCTGCGACCGATGTGCGCAATCTCGGCTTCCATGGACGCGCGTCTCTGAAGAGCGTTCTGCAATGCGCAACGCCAAGTCTATGGAGGCGCAGTTGGCGCAGGGGAGTCCCGTGGAAGCTTGGCGGGCGCATACAGGGGCGGCTTACTGTGAAAAGTACAATATCCGGCGCTAAGGTTTTGCCGAGCACCGTAGTGTCCTGTAGTCGCAGGGTTTGACTCGGAGCGGTCGCTACCCCACGTGGACGTTTGGTATGAGACCTTCACGCCGGTCTATGGAGTTTGATGCTCCATGGCGGCATTCTATGATCGGTGTGCCGTACACCAAACTTGCTTTGTCTTTACGTCGCATGGGTTAGCAGGCCGAATGCGTTGAGAGACATTGTGGGGAGCTCATATGCTCATATGCTGAACTCTTCTTGACAGGGGTATCTTGCCACTGACGAACGAGCCTAACCCGAAAAGCCAGACAGCTTGGCGACGGATTTTCACATCGATCAGCCATCTCTAGCACAGCGGATCGCGTACCGAAGAGACTGGCGGTGGCCGGCGCAGTGACGGATCCCAAGGTTCCGTACAGGTGTCGGTTGACACGTTAAGGACGCTTGCGTTCTCCAGGGAAGAAGTAGTGAATACCTCAGCTTCAGGCGGACTGACGATGAGCATCTGCGGCTCACCACCACCAACGGTGTACGTCAGTTCAAGATTCCATTGGTACTGTCCATTCCGTGCCTCGGCCAGAATGTCAACGTTCTCTTCTGTGTTTCCGTCAACGTAGATCGTCATGGGCGGGATGGGATCCCCCATGCCGTCAGTCCATTCAGTCGTCCCCTGCTCCAAATCGATCCCGATGTACCTGACATCAGCCACTCCTCCCTTGTCTCCCTTTACCCAAACACCTCGAAGAGGCGGTTCGCGGCGTTCGACGTTCACGGCGATGCGCTGTATGGTCACCCGCTCCGTGAAGGTGCTGCTCAAGTTAAGCCGAACTAGAGTGGCAGAGACATCCACTGCACCGAGATCGCGTGCCTCTGCCCGGCTGGAATAGTGCGGGATATCAGAAGCTCGTTTCTCCCAGATGATCTCAGTACCCCCGAGAGCATGCAGCGGAGAGGAGAACTCGCCTGCGTAAAGGACCCTCACGGTCAAGGAATCTTCCCCGGCTGCACGTCTGGCAGCATCCCACATTTGGGTCCCAAAATACGTACCAGCTGTGGCTAGGAGCACACCGCAGACCGCGATCGCGACTCGGCCTGGCCAAGTGCGTACAATACGCCAGAAGCTGCG
>JBBPZC010000101.1:0-8578 GCA_038199275.1 Actinomycetales bacterium | reverse complement strand
TGCATCCCCAGGAGCCACCGTGGCGCTAAAGCCAGCAACGGCCGGCTCGGTCCGACCGGGGTAACGGACGCTGAAGTCTTCCGCCACAACCACCGCGTTGCCGGGCAGTTCTCCCGAGGCAGGTGAAGAACCTGTGGCAGATGACATTGACGCGGCAGCTGAGGCCGGCTGGGAGGGGGCACCGGCGTCGAGAATTTCATTGACGCGGCGCAGGGCCTCAACGCCGTCCTCGCTGCCGTGGTGCGCGGCACCCAAATCACGCAGCGGGCGGAAGCATTCGGGGGCCAGCATCAGTGCCAGCAGCCCGGCTTCCAAGCCCATGCTGCCGCTGACCAGGCGCACCCCAATGAAGACGGCAACCACAGCGACGGAGATGGTGCTGATGAGTTCCAGCGCCATGGAGGACAGGAATGCGGTGCGCAGGGTGTCCATGGTGGATTTGCGGTAGGCCTCGCAAACGTCGGCCAATGCCTTGCGTTGGGCGGCGGCGCGGCGCAGACCAACCAGGACAGGCAGTCCGCGGGCCAGCTCCAGCAGGTGGTTGGAGAGGCGGTCCAGTCCACTGGCAGCCGCTTCCACCCGCTCCTGGGTATGAAAGCCGATCAGGATCATAAACACCGGCACCAGCGGCACCGTGAGCACCACAATCAAGGCGCTGACCCAGTCGGAGACCAAAATCTGGATGCCGACCATCAGCGGCAACACGGCGCAACTGACCAGGGCCGGGAGGTAGGTGGCGAAGTAGTTGTCCAGGCCGTCCAGCCCGCGGCTGGCCAGCATGCCCTCGGCCCCAACGGCGCCGCCGTGGCCGCCGTGCCGCGGGTCAAGACGATGGGCCACCAGTTTGGCCCGCAGCTCTTCCTTGGCACCAAGCGCGGCGCGGCGGGCCAGAATGGACTGGCCCCACACAGCTGCGGCCAGAAGCAGCGCTCCCACACTGCCCTGCACCAGCAATTTGGTGCCGTCCAGGCCCGTACCGCTGGCCCATTGCGCCAGGGCGTGGGCCAGGGCCCCCAGGGCAAGGACCAGACCAACAGCCTTGAGGGCAGCCAGCCCACCCAGACCGGCAAGGGCCACCCTGGTGGAATTGCCGGGAGGGAGTATGGGTCGCATGCTCATGCTAGGACCGACCACCTGAGGTGGTTTTTTCCAGCTGCTTTTCGCGGCCCGGGCCGGTTTCTTCCGGTCCGACGGCGGGGGCAAAGTCGTGCGGCTCGGGCAGCTGGGCCACGGTGACGCGCTTGCGGAAGACCCAGTAGGTCCACGCCTGATAGGCCAGCACCAGAGGCACACCCACCGTCGCCACAATGGACATCAGTCCCAACGTGTAGGGCGAAGACGAGGCGTTTTCCACCGTCAGGTTCCACAGCGGATCCAGCGTGGACGGCAGCACCACGGGGTAAACGGCACTGAAGATGGCTGCGGCCCCGGCCAGCAGGAACCCGCCCAGGCCCAGGAAGCTCCAACCTTCCCGATCGGCCTTGTTCGCAAGCCATGAAGTCACAGCAGCAGCAACGGCCAGGGCGATCAACAACCAGCTGAACCACTTGCCGTTCTCAAATGCCACGGCAATGGCCCAGACCGCCATGGGTGCCAACCCCACAGGCATCCACCTGCGCACGAGACGGCGGGCGCGGTGGCGGATGTCGCCGTCGGTCTTCAGGGCAATGAAAGCGGCAGCGTGAATGATGGCGAAGCCAACGACGGCCAGCCCGCCAATCACCGCATACCAGGTGAACCAGGCAAAGGGGCCGCCCACGCGGTCGCCGTTCGCGTTCAACGGCAGCCCGGTGGTGGTCAGGGCCAGCATCGCGCCAATGCCGAAGGCGGCGACGAAGGAGCCCACCGCGATGGCCCAGTCCCACACCTTGCGCCAGGTATCGGCGTGGATCTTGCCGCGGTATTCAAACGCCACGGCGCGGAAGATCAGGGCCAACAGCACAAACACGAGCGGAATGTACAGGGCGGAGAACAAGGAGGCGTACCAAAACGGGAACGCGGCGAACGTTGCGCCGCCGGCCGTGATCAGCCAGACTTCGTTGCCGTCCCAGACCGGCCCCACCGTGTTGAGCAGGACGCGGCGTTCCTTCTCGCCGCGGGCGAACGTCTTCATGAGCATGCCAACGCCCAGATCGAACCCCTCCAGGAAGAGGTAGCCGATCCACAGCACGGCAATCAATATGAACCACAAAGTGGGCAGAAAATCCATCAGTAATCCTTAGGCTGAAGCGACGGCGGATGAGTTGTTGGCAGACATGGCGTCAGTAGGCAAAGGCAAGCACATCGTCCTGCCCCTCCCCGCCCGGGCCGTTTCCGCCGTCGTCCTTCTTTTTGGTCTGGTCCAGCTCAGGCATGGCCGAGACCACACCGCCGCGGATGTACTTGGTCAGCAGCACCACCTCCACCACCAGCAGCACGGCGTACACACTGGCCAGCGCCACGAGGGAGAAGATGACCTCCCCCGCTGAAACGCCCGGTGAGACGGCCGCCGCGGTGAACATAAAGACCTGGTCGACGCCGGACATGGCCGGGTTGGGTGCCACAACGAACGGTTGGCGGCCCATCTCGGTGAAGATCCAGCCCGCCGCATTGGCGCCAAAGGGTGCCAGAATGCCCACCAGGGCCAGGCGCATCAGGCCCTTCGACCGCGGTACAGTGCCCTTGCGGGTCAACCACAAAGCCACTGCGGCGGCTGCGGCGGCGAGCCCGCCAAAACCAATCATCATGCGGAAGCCCCAGTAGGTGACGGGCATGATCGGGACGTAGTTGATTTCCTGGCCGGCGCGCTCGCCGTACAGCGGGTCATCCGGGAGGTACTTGCCGTACTTCTCCTGGTATTCGGGGACCAGGGTGTTCACGCCCTTGATCTCGGTGTTGAAATCGTTGTGCGCGAGGAAGGACAACAGGCCGGGGACTTCGAAGACGGCGACGCCGTCGGAGCAGTCGCGGCTGCCCGCGTCGCCAATGGAGAGGATGGAGAAGCCGGTGCCGTCGGGGCAGGCGGCCTCCGCGGCGGCCATCTTCATGGGCTGCTGCTCAAACATCAGCTTGCCCTGCAAGTCGCCGGAGATGGCGGTGCCGGCGAACGCGATCATGGCCACCACCGCTCCAATGCGCAGCGACTTGATCCAGACGGCGTGGTCCAACTTGCTCCGCCCGGGGATGGTGGCGGATTCGCCAACAATGACCCGGCCGTTGCCGTCAACGGTGTCGATGCCGTCCTTGCGGCGGCGCCACAGGTGGTACCAGGAGATGCCGAGCAGGAAGCCACCGGCCACGGCCAGGGCTCCGGTAATGGTGTGGAAGAAGGCCACGAGGGCGGTGTTGTTGGTGAAGACGGCCCAGGCGTCCACCATGACGGGACGCCCGTCAAGCATTTCCACGCCCACGGGGTGCTGCATCCAGGAGTTCGCCACGAGAATGAAGTAGGCCGAAACAATGGAACCGGCCACGGCAATCCAGAGACAGGCCAGATGGATTTTCGCTGGGAGCTTCTTCCAGCCGAAGATCCACAGCCCCAGGAACGTCGACTCCACGAAGAAGGCCAGGAGGGCTTCCATGGCGAGGGGGGCGCCGAAGACATCACCAACAAAGCGGCTGTATTCGCTCCAGGCCATGCCGAACTGGAACTCCTGGACTATGCCGGTGGCTACACCCATGATGAAGTTGATCAGGAACAATTTGCCCCAGAACTTCGTCATGCGCAGGTACGCCTCGTTGCCCGTCTTGTGCCAGCGGGTTTGCAAGATGGCCACCAGCGTGCCGAGCCCAATGGTCAAGGGCACCATCAGAAAGTGGTAAACGGTCACTATTCCGAACTGCCATCTGGCAATGTCCAGAGCTTCCACTATGTTTCCCCTCGTCCACGAAATAAACAGGTTCACGCGATACTTCTACATTGTGTAGAAGTTATAGTTCTACCCCGTGTAGAACCTTGCTGTCAAAAGCTGTATATTTAGTTCTGTACGCCCGCTTGGCGTACGCTGAACGTTTTGATGCTGCAGTAGAAGTAGAGGGATTTTGATGGCAACGCTTGGGGATTTGGAAAGAGCTGTCATGGACCTGCTGTGGGAACACCCGGAAGCCATTACGGCCAATATTCTGCGCGATCTGCTCTCGCAGCGGCCGTCGGAGGGAAGCCCGGAATCCCGCCCGCTGGCGGTGACCACGGTGCTGACCGTACTTTCGCGACTGGAGAAAAAGGGCTTGGTGGAGCGTGAGCGCTCCACGCGCCCGCATCGCTACCGCGCCGTGACCAGCCGCGAAGAGCACACCGCCGAACTCATGATGGAAGTACTGGGCTCGGCGCCGGACCGCGAAGCCGTCCTGGCGCGCTTCATCGGCACGGTCAGTGCCGGCGAGGCCGAGACGCTTCGCAATCTTCTGGGACGTTCCTAACATCCGGCGCATCCGGCGCCGCTACGGTGCCCGGCAGCGGTAAGTTGTAGAACATGTTCTGGTCCTCCTGGCTTCTGGCCGCCCTGGCCATGGTTCTGGCCTGGCCGGTCCCCGTTTTCCTGTCCCGGGCAACGTGGACCGCCCGGGCACCTTTTGCTGCCATGGTGCTGTGGCAGTCGATCGCACTGGCGGGTGGCTTGTCCATGATCGGCGCCATGCTCTGCTGGGGTCTGGTGCCCTTGGGCGAGAACCTGGCCAGCGGGCTGACCGGGCTCATCCGGATTTTCCTGGGACGCGAATCACTGGACACGCTGGGGCTGACCCATGCCTTTGCGTTGAGCGCCGCGGCCCTGCTGTCGGTGCACTTGGTGTTCACGCTGTGGCTGACGTATTTTCGCATCCAGCGTCAGCGCCGCCGCCACCGGGACCTGCTCACCTTGCTCAGCTCCCCCTCCAGCGACCGGCCGGACACGCTGGTCATCAACCACCAGGCACCCGTTGCCTACTGCCTGCCGGGTGGCTCACGCTCCGTGACTGTGCTCTCCGACGGGCTCCTGGAACTTCTCTCCCCCGACGAGCTTCGTGCCGTTCTGCTGCATGAGAAAACCCATCTGGTGCAGCGCCACCACCTGCTGTTGTGGGCTTTTGCGGCCTGGCGCTCGGCACTGCCCTGGCTGCCCACGTCGAAGCTGGCGCAGGAGTCGGTGTCCTCCCTGATAGAGATCATGGCCGACGACGTCGCCTTACGTTCGGTGGACAAGGCCACCCTTGTCACGGCCATAGCCTTGGTGGCCAGCGGCTCGGCACAGCTGCCGGCCGACACCCTGCTGGGAGACAACGCAACCCGGATCGACACGCCCACAACGACCTCGGCCCGGCTTGGCAAGCTGTTGGCACCGGCCCCCGACTTGGCGCCGGCGTTGCAGTACGTGATCTGTGCCGGGGCGTTGCTGCTGTTGGGCATCCCCACCGCACTGCTGCTGGTCCCGGGCCTGCTCACCTGACCGGCCACGTCAACGCTGCAGCACCACCCGGGGTATTATCGTCAACGCCGCAGCACCACCCGGGGTATTATCGCCAACGCCGCAGCACGACCCGGGGTCTTACCGCCAACGCCGCAGTCCCTTCGGACCGCCCGCGGCATCAGGCGTCGATGCGTTCCTGATCCAGAAGTTCGCTGCCGGCAACAATGAACTCCTTGCGCGGGGCCACCTCCGAACCCATGAGCAGTTCAAAGGTGTGTTCGGCACGGTCGGCATCGGCGCTGGTGACGCGTCGCAAGGTGCGGTGGCGGGGGTCCATGGTGGTTTCCGCCAGCTGATCGGCGTCCATTTCACCGAGACCCTTGTAGCGCTGGATGGGGCTCTTGTACTTCTTGTTGGATTTCTCCAGCTTGGCCAGCAGTGTGTGCAGTTCCTTTTCGGAATAGGTGTAGATCATTTCGTTGGCTTTGGTGCCGGCGTTGATGACCTCCACCCGGTGCAGCGGCGGGACGGCAGCGTACACGTTGCCGGCATCGATCATGGGGCGCATGTAGCGGAAGAACAGGGTCAGCAGCAGAGTCCTGATGTGGGCACCGTCCACGTCGGCGTCGGTCATGAGGATGACCTTGCCGTAGCGGGCCGACTCAAGGTCGAAGCTGCGGCCGGAGCCTGCGCCAACAACTTGGATCAGGGCCGCACATTCGGCATTGGCCAGCATGTCCCCCACGGAGGCTTTCTGCACGTTGAGGATCTTGCCGCGGATGGGCAGAAGCGCCTGGAAGTCGGAGGAACGTGCCAACTTGGCGGTGCCGAGGGCGCTGTCACCTTCCACAATAAAGAGTTCGCTCTTTTTGACGTCGTTGCTGCGGCAGTCGGCAAGCTTGGTGGGCAGCGAGGAGCTTTCCAGTGCGGTTTTGCGGCGCTGGGTCTCCTTGTGGACGCGGGCGGAGATGCGCGATTTCATCTCGGAGACAACTTTTTCCAGCAAGGTCGAGGCCTGGATCTTTTCGCCCCGGGCGGAGGACTCCAGCTTGGCCTTGAGTTCCTTTTCCACCACCTTGGCCACGATGGCCTTGACGGCCGGGGTGCCCAAAATTTCCTTCGTCTGGCCCTCAAACTGGGGTTCGGCAAGTCGTACCGTCAACACGGCGGTGAGTCCCGCCATGACGTCGTCTTTTTCAATCTTGTCGTTGCCGGCTTTGAGCTTGCGGGCGTTGGCCTCGATGACCTTGCGAAAGGTCTTTAACAGGGCCTGCTCGAAGCCTTCCTGATGCCGTCCGCCCTTGGGCGTGGCAATGATGTTGACGAAGCTGCGCATGGTGGTGTCATAACCAATGCCCCAGCGCAGAGCAATGTCTACTTCACAGTCGCGTTCCACCGCGGTGCTTTCCAGATGGCCGGAGCTGTTGAGTACCGGCACGGTTTCGGTGAACGTGCCGTGACCCTGCAGGCGCCAGATGTCGGTGACCGCACCGCCAATGGAGAGGAAATCAACGAACTCGGAGATGCCGCCGTCGTGGTGGAAAATTTCCTCGTGAGTGGCGAATTCTCCGGGAGTGCCGGGCGTCCGCCGCTCGTCCACGACCTTGATTTTCAGGCCGGGGACCAGGAAGGAGGTTTGGCGTGCACGTGCCACGAGTTCGTCGTAAGAGAACTTGGCGTCGGCGGTGAAGATCTGACGGTCGGCCCAATACCTGATGCGGGTGCCGGTGACGCCGCGTTTGGTGGTGCCGACAATGTCCAGGTTGGACTTTTCCATGAACGGCTCGAACACGACGTCGGGGCTCAATGACTTCCCGGTGTCCTTGAAGTGCCCCGGTTCCCCGCGACGGAAACTCATCTGGTAGGTCTTGCCGCCACGGTCCACCTGTGCGTCCATGCGGGCGGAGAGCGCGTTGACCACGCTGGCACCCACACCGTGGAGGCCACCGGAAGCTGCGTACGAGCTGCCACCGAACTTACCGCCTGCGTGCAGCTTGGTGAGCACCACTTCCACGCCGGTCAGACCGGTCTTAGGTTCCACGTCCACCGGGATGCCACGGCCGTCGTCGTGCACCTCAACGGAATTGTCCTTGTGCAGGATGACGGAAATGTTTTGGCCATAGCCAGCCAGTGCCTCATCAACGGAGTTGTCAATGATCTCCCACAGGCAATGCATGAGGCCACGGGAGTCTGTGGAGCCGATGTACATGCCGGGGCGTTTGCGAACAGCCTCGAGTCCCTCGAGCACTGAGAGATGGCGTGCACTGTAATTGGAACTCTCGCGTGCCACAGTGGACATACTCCTTACGGGTTTAGCTAGGCAGGTCTCTACCAAGGTTAACGGTTGGTGCGGCAAATTCTTGCAAGGAGCGGCGGGCTTCACACGAGCCCCTTGTTGGATACGCGGATAGCGAAAGTCCCCCGCGCCATGGAAGGATCTTCCCGAACAAGTGGTTGTATGAAGTAGAAGAACTAATGAAGGAGGCCATCATGACAACCACAGCCATCAGCAGCCCGGAGCTGACCACCCTTGATCGCTGCGACCGTTGCGGCGCACAGGCATATGTGCGCGTAATTTTGGAGTCCTCCGGTGGGGAACTGCGTTTCTGCGGTCACCACGCCCGCGCCGTTGAAGCAACTCTGCGGCCGTTGGCTTCGGAGTGGCTGGACGAGACCGGCCGCCTGAACGAAAAAGCTCCCGTGTCCGTGGACTAGTCAAAGACAAGTCGGAACGGCAAGTAGAAGGGCCCCAGGATTGATCTGGGGCCCTTTTGCTTTGCCAATTCAAGGACGAACGACGTTCCCAAACGTCAGACGCGCCAGCGCCTGATCTTGGGAGGGCGTTGGGCCCACAGCTCCGAGGGGCCCCAACTCCAGACGCGCCAGCGGCTGAAGTTGGGGAGGAGCTGGGGACTAGTCCAGGTAGTCGCGCAGTACCTGTGAGCGCGAGGGATGGCGCAGCTTGGACATGGTCTTGGATTCGATCTGGCGGATACGCTCACGCGTGACTCCGTAGACCTTGCCGATTTCGTCTAAAGTCTTCGGCTGGCCATCGGTCAGGCCGAAGCGCATGGCGACCACGCCGGCTTCACGCTCGGAGAGGGTGTCCAGGACCGAGTGCAGCTGTTCCTGCAACAGGGTGAAGGACACGGCATCTGCCGGGACAACGGCTTCGGAGTCTTCAATCAAGTCACCGAATTCCGAGTCGCCATCTT
>JBBPZC010000100.1:0-20437 GCA_038199275.1 Actinomycetales bacterium | reverse complement strand
CCGGTAATGGCGCCGTAAATCCCAGCGACTACCAAGCCGCCCACGATTGCGAGAATCCACGAACCCAAGTTCCAGAATTCCATCTTTCCGTTGCCAAAGAGCAGATCTCCGATCCACCCGCCGATAATGGCGCCAACGACGCCCAAGATCAGGCTTGTAATCCAACCGCCACCAACACGGCCCGGCATCACAGCCTTGACGATGACCCCAACGATGAGGCCCAAAATTATCCATCCGATGAAACCCATGACTCCTCCTTGGAAAAGAATGGTTATCTATATTCGGTGAAAAACCGGAATCTGCTTTTCCGGCGATGCGGTCATCCTTAGTGTCATGACCCACATTCACAGCCTAACCGCATACTTGGCAAAAATCCTCTGCCGGTGCTTCATTTGTTGTGGCGCTGGCGGAGTGTCGAACCTGTCACTTGATAGGTCCCAACGGTGTCCGGCTCGCAGAGGCGCTTCGCAGGGCCGTAGCGCCCGGTACAGCCTCGGCCCTGGGCGTTTTCGGCAGATCCTGGCTGCTCCTGGAGGCCGTCTGGTGGATGAAAACGGTGAACCCGGGACCCGGAGATTGTGACAGGGGACTGGCGCGCCTGCGTCCGAATCGTTACCGTGGGAAATACAACGGTCGCTACAGATCGACCGAATTCGAGAGGAGTTCCTAATGGTTTCCAAGAAGACTTCCACAGCGAAATTTACTGTCCCAGGACTGTCAGTAAAGGTCGGGCACCAAGTGGCGAACATCCTGCAAGACAGACTTCATTCGTTGAATGATCTCCAGCTGACTTTGAAGCATGCACATTGGAATGTTGTTGGACGTGACTTCATCGGCGTGCACACCATGCTGGATCCGCAGATTGAGTTGGTGAGGGCAATGATTGACGAGACGGCGGAGCGGATTGCCACTTTGGGAGTCTCGCCCAACGGATTGCCCGGGGCGCTTGTCCGGGACCGGGGCTGGGATGATTACAGCCTCGGGAGGGCTTCCACGCAGGAACATTTGGCGGCACTGGACCTTGTATATGACGGCGTTGTTTCCAGCCACCGTGAGGCCATCTCGGCAACCGGAGAGCTCGACCCCATCACCGAGGACATGCTTATCGGCCAGGGCGCCAAGTTGGAGCTGTTCCAGTGGTTCATGCGTGCACATTTGGAGAATTCTGCAGGGGTCTTGAGCGATGCTAAAGCCTCCGGGGAAAAGACCGCGGCCGCGAAATCGAAGAAGTAGAAAGTAATCCGGAGAAGTTCCACGATGAGGAGCAAGAAGATGTCAAACATGGAGACCGGCGAATATCCCAAGGAACCGCTTGATGCACAGGAGCCGACTAAACAGGAAGACTCATCCGAAGCCAGTGCGACTGCGGCCGGGACAAAGCAGGATCCCCCGGAAACGGTGCCCACAGGCGACTCTGACGACGTCGATTCGGACCCTGCACTCTCTGACGGCCTAGGTCAGGACTGGAGCGACGAGGGAGGCGCCACGCCCGACAGGCCGGCCACCTCGTCAGATTGAAGCAACCGCGCCCTAAACGATGGCAACGGGGTCGGCTCTTAAATACTCCCCGCGAAACCGCGAATCGTTTTGCCCCGCTACGTTTGCCAACGTGGCGGGGCAGGACTATGCCTCTGCAGAGCAGTGCAGCCAATGCCAATCAAGGCATGGACGCGACGACGGTGGCAGGTGCCATCAGGCGTTGTTGATGTTGGTACCGCGTTCCGGTACCGCCAAGCACAACACCGTATTTCGGCAGGGACAACTTGCTGCCCAGGATCGCCGGTGGTTTGAGTGCCCCAATTATTCAACGCATCAGCCGGCGTCGAACGAGTCTTCGCCGTCCTCTTGGCCGTGATCGGGCGTCGAGTCAGAGCCAGTTGTCCCCGAGCCGTCGGGCAGTTCGTCGGGATTGTTGGCCTTTTCGCGCCGAAGGGGCGGTGTCTGCGGCCCTGTCGTTTCTTTGCCGGATCCGTTCGTGGACGCTGTTGAGTCAGTGGCATCCGCTTCAGTGTGGTGCGTCATGCTTTTCTCTTGATTGCTTATTGATTTCTGGTCTAATTCATACAAAGGTACTGCTGTGAAAAGGTAACTGCTTCGGCTCCTGGAATTCGGTGAGTACTTGTGTTCCTCCTCCTACGAAGACCACAGCAGAATTAAAGTCATCGGCCAAGATGCTGTCCGTGCAGCAATAATTTCGAAGGAACAGAGGAAACAGATGGGACGGCGGCAGGCTCGTCCTGCCCTTCGAGCTTGCTCAGGAAGTCAGCGAAGCCACCGCTGGCTCGACCGCGTAGTCGCCCCGAAGTCGACACGCGGCAGGTATCTGTTGCAACAACCCGGTAACCGAGGGCTCGGGACTGGCCTACGAAGTCACGATCCTCGTGCAAACCTTGGTCTCTGAATCCGCACAGCGCAGCAAATACGTCAGCACGAAAGCCCAAGTTGGCGCCGTAGATATGGGGATGGCCTTCACCCAATTGGTGGAATTCAAGCCACCGCAGCATGACGGAGGTGCTGACGTCATCTTGTTTGGGCACTGCGGAGCCGACCACGACGTCGGCGCCTGCCACTGCAAGTTCAAACTGTCTCTGCAGCCAATGCTTCGGCACTTCCGTATCTGCATCAGTGTTGGCAATCCAGAGCTCGCCCGGGGCTTTCCCCTGCAGTGCCCTTGCCGCAGCGACGCCCGCGTTTCTTGCCGCGCCTACCCGGCCAACATCAACACTGACTACGTGCACTTCCGGGTAGCAGTGCAGCAGTTCCTTCGATCCGTCGGTCGTGCTGTCGAGGACAACGATAATGGACACGACTACATGCGGGTTCATGATGGCGAAGTGCGCCGTGGCCACGCCTAGAGCTGTGAGGGTTGCAGGAAGTAGCTGCGCCTCATCCCTGGCGGGAACAACGACTGCAATTCTCGAGATGTGTGTCCTCATGGCAACCGACTTATGCGAAAGAAATCCAACATGAAGTCATCTTCAAGATAGGCGCCGGTCAGTTCGAGTCTGTCGTCTCCACGCAGGATCCTGTGAACGTCTGCTCCGTCCAACGGCCAGCCGACGATCGTGTGGCGCCAATGGCACACAGCTAGTGTGGCCCCAGGGAGCGCTGAGCCGATCAGGTGATCAACAAGGTCCGACAGGCCTGCAGCCGAGAAGTAGTATCCTGTCTCGGATAAAACAAACAGATCAAATTTTCCGGCCGGCCAGTCTGTAGGGAGAACACTGTGGCGGCAGGTCACGGCTGGTTGGTGGGCGGTACGGCGCCGGGCGGTGTCCACCGCTTCACTGCTGGCATCCACACCGAGCAGCTGACTGCAGCGTGGTGCCAGTTCCTCCAGCAATGCTCCCGTGGAGCAACCAAGCTCCAGGCCCGACTCGTAGTGGGCCCGATCCAGGCCAGCGAGCAACAGTCCACGTTTTCGGTGCTCGTACCACGCGGGTGGGTTCCAAGGTTCGGCGCCAGCAGCATGGACCACATCGAATTGTTGCTGAACCCATCCGGCAGCGGCGCTGCCGCTGGGGAGGTACCGACCTGCGACGTCAATGAAAGTCTCAAAGGAGCGTTGGAAATGTGACAACATTCCCGCCGATAGCAGTTCGGCATCTTCTGGTGCTGGGGATAGTGGGCAGACTTGGCTGGCATGACTGGCCATCGCTGTGTTCTTGGTCGTCTTCTCAATGTCAGAAAGATCAAGTCGGCGAAAAGCGGGCCAGGGAATCACATCCCTGGCAGTGTCGAGAGTGTTCGGCTGTCCCCAGTGCCACATCCAGATCGGGTATTCCAAGAACAGGCTGCCAGTGGTTCGGGCTGCATTGGCCGCCGCGGTACCGGCTGCATCGTGGTCTGTGTGACCGTCCGCAGACCACGGAGCCACAATGAGGGCGGACCCTCCGGGGCCGGCAGCTGCTGAAATCTCAGCTTCCAAGGCCGCCATGTGTGATTCGACGTGGCCGTCGGGTATGCCAAGGACCCGGTGGTGTGCCTCCGGGGCCAGAATATCCAACGCCAATTCCAATTCTGCGGCGCGGACCCGGGCGAGCTCTGATGCGCTGTGTGTGGGGGAGTCCGGGTGCGATTTTTCGCCCCATGTCGCAACAATGACGTCGATCGGCACACCGTGTGCGGCTGCTTTCTGCAGAAGCCCGGCCGCCCCGAGCGTTTCGTCGTCCGGGTGCGCTGACACCACGATGAGCCGGGAGAGGCTCGACCAGTCGATCTCGAGGCTGGACATGGCTTTCATCCCCGGTGCCGCAAGCCATTGCGTTTCGGTTGTCGATTGTTGATCGTGTGTGAAAGCTACCATGGCGAGCCTGAAACGGTGTTGTCCAGCAACATTGACCCTTGCATGGACACCGAACGCTCGGCATGATCCTGCCGCAAATACAATTCAAGGTCCGCCACGCGTTGAGCATGTTCAGGTTCGAATGCCAGTGGTTCAGGGCCCATGCCGTGCGCGGCCATGCGCAACACGACTTCGGCGCCTTCCACTACAGTGGCCCGGAGGCGTGCTGCAGTGAGCGCCGGCATATTTGGTTTGTTGCTGGGTTTTTCTTGTGAGTCCGCAAGGTTGGCAGCGGCGTGAAATGCAACTTTGGCGCACCACTGTGCCCGATCGATTGTGCCCAGTTGCCAGAGCGCGATCTGGTCCGGTTTCCGGGAAAGACAGTGCTTGTGGAAGCGTCGGGCAATCGCGGTTGCACCGCCGAACCAAATAGCTGCTACGCCGGCACCTCCCCACGCAAAGCCCGGGCGGGAGAGGTACCACTGGGGATCGCCCACTGGTACGGCAGGAACCTTATCGAACGTGAGGCCTTGACTTGGAACTGCTGCCAGACCAAGAGCCGTCCATGGTCGGGTCGAGCTGCTCAGCGAAGCATGGCGCAGATCGACAGCGAAGAGTTGAACGGCGTCGTTTGTGCGGGCGGTGACCAGCGCATGACTCAGATCCCCAGCCATCGAACACCACGGTTTGTCGCCCGTCAAACTCCAACCATTGGCGCCCATCGTCGCGTGTAATTGCTTATCCGGTGCTTGGGCGGCAAAAACCCCCCATGTCGAACCAGGAACATTCAGCTCTTGTTGCCCGGCTTGAGCCAGAATCGCCACTGCATCCAGATGCGGTTCTATGATGCGGGCAACCGTGAGATCGGCCGCCCCAAGTGTCGCGAGCGATTGCCAGAGCATGAGGGTGTTGCCATGTTGGGGTAGCGGCACTGAGTCGCCGAGCTCGCATGCCAGTTGCAGGATGGCTTCTACATTGGATCCGCAGGCACTCGCTTTCTCATGCAAAAGGTTGAGGTCCTCCCCAGCTGCCGTGCACAGCTGCTGCCCGGTGGGATCCAACAAGACCGCACGACCGGGCCGTGCCCCGGGCAGAGGTGCGGATTGATCATCCGGGGTCGGCACGTTAGCGGAGCTGGTGACGGTCTGGCCGTGGTTGGTCATGAGAACAGCTCCTGGTCAAGGCAGTGGCAACAGTCGACGGCTCCAGCGGTTGCGGCGGTGGCCTTAGCTGCTCTCGCCGGCGGCATCGTCTCCGGGTTCGGATGAAAATGACTCCCTCTGTTCCCGGGTTGGACCGGCATTGCCCTCATCCAATGGAGCTTCCGTGGAGGGAAGATCGACGTCGGAGCGCTCGTCAGTTGGTGATTGGCCGTCGTTGGAGCGGGCCTGCTCCTCTCGCAATTGATCGTCGGTGCCGCCGAGCCGTCCGGCACCGGGCTCTCCGTCGCTGCCTGCTTCTTCGTCCTGGAAGAAGTTCCTGTCGGGTGCGCCCAGACTCTCATCGTCGCTGAGGGCTCTTTGATCGCTTTCCTGGCCGCGCAAAGTAGGGTCAGGTGATCCCGGATTGCTGCTGACATCAGTGGGCAGTTCATCTTCAGGCAAGGGCGATCCGTAACCGCCCTCAGCTGGTTCCTTCGCCTGCTGCGAGTGGAGAGCCTCTTTCCCGTTTTCACTGTTTTCCGTATTTTCTGTGTTTTCGCTGGTCATGGTCTTCTCCCTCGGTAACGAAATTATTTGCTTGCGTCAGAAGTATTGTTTCCAGAGACTGAACCTGCCAGGAATTTCCTGGCATATTCCTTTGGACTCTGAATGATGGTCTGAGGTTCAGCCACGGTTCGTGAACGGATGTCCCGCGGCTTGGGACGGGTTGGAGTGTTGCGCGAGTACTGTGAACTACCGGTACGGGACTTGCCTGGAGCTTGCCGAACGCCTGACTCAAGCGCTTGACTCAAGCGCCTAACTCAAGGCCCGTTGCTCTCACTGTAGCCACAAGCCGGCACTTGCGAAACCCCGCTCCCACAGGAAGAGTGGGAATTGAAAGTGATGCAGCACAGCGAGATCTTGGAGAAAAGAACATGAAAATCTTGATTAAGATTCTCAGCATTGGCGCAAGCTTGGCGGCCGGGGCAATGGCACGAAAAGCCCTGACTGCGGGCTGGCGAAAAGGGACAGGCAGGAAGCCCCCTAAGGAAGCAGACGATCTCAACAACCCGTTGCCTGGAGTCATGATCTTTGCTCTGGTCACAGCCGCGACAGGGGCGCTCATTCAAGTGCTCACCCAGCGTATGGCGAAGAAGGCCACGCTCAGACTTGAACGGCGTCGTGCGCACTAGAACGTCAAGGAGATTTCCTCCACGGTTGACAGTGTTAAGACTGCTTCCTCGATACCGTCACGAGCTTCGAGGCGTTTCTCAATACCTCGCAGCCGGATGGCGACCTCGGACTCGACCCTGTTTCCGACAAGGTCAACTGCAGCGACCAAGTAGAGCCGACGAGGACCAACAAACTCAAGGTGGAGATATGTAATGCGTTCAATCTCACCGGCCATGAGCTCATTTGCGACGGCTCGTCGTAGCTCCGGTGTCACTGCCTGACCAACCAGAAAACGCCTGTTTTTTTGGATCAGGATGACTGCAATGGCCCCGAGCAGCACTCCGACCGCAACTGATCCCAGTGCGTCCGGAATTGCGGAGCCGGTGAGCTGATGCAAAAAGATCCCAGTAAATGCAATCACGATGCCCGCCAGTGCCGCACCATCCTCAGCGAAAACTGCCCGCGTAGTGGTATCTGAACTGTTGAGGACCTGATCGAGAATCCCTCGCTGTTGCTTGTGGGCTTCTCTCCGGACTTGGCGGACGGCTTGGGCAAAAGAGATCCCCTCCAAGACAAATGCCGTGGCCAGCACAATGTACGCCACAGCAAAATTCGCTGCGGGTTCCGGTTCATAAAGTTGTTGTACACCGTGCATGATCGACACTGCGGCGCCGACGGTGAACAAGCCAAACGCGGCAAACATTGACCAGACGTACGCTTCCCTCCCGTAGCCCATGGGGTGGGACTGGTCCCTGGGCTTGGATGATTTTCGTTCAGCGATCATCAGAAATATCTGGTTGCCCGTATCCGCCCAAGAGTGCGCGGACTCCGCGACCATGGACGCGGAGCTGGTGATGAGCGCCGCCACCGTTTTCGCTATTGCAACCAAAATATTCATGAAAAACGCGAGCACGACCGTGGCTGAGATCTTCTGCGGCTTAGTGCCGGAGACAGGATCGTCCGGGAGGCGGGTCAAAGCGGGATCCCTTCTTGGTTTTCGGAAGTTCCACCGGTTGTGACGTCCGGGTGGCCGCATCGTGACCGGTCGGACGGCCCGTCACCGGCACCGGGGATTTAGATCACAGGCGGCGGGGTAGGGAAAAAAGGGTCCGGGTGGCCCGGTGCGTTCGGTTCGGGAACAGGGGTAGGAGGGCCGTTGGGGTCGTCGGGCTGTTCCGGCTCTCGGGGAGTGGTGGGATCAACGGGCTCATTGGGGGGCTGTGTTGCGGGGAACGGTTCCGGGGTCTGCGGTTGCGGGTCAGTGGGCTCATGTTCGTTCATCTTTGTTCCCTCTCGTCTGGATTCGTGTTGTGGGGTCCAACTGGCCCCAAAGGCAGGACGCGCCTGTCTGCTCAAGCGAGAATCTATTTCCATGTTAACGAGCTGTCTGGCGCGCGTCCATGGCGGGGTTGTGTCACGGACCACCGCACAGAACGCCTTGGCACGCTTTGTCCACTGATTGTCTGAGCCTTGATTTCGGGCCCGACGCCGGCCGCGCGCCCGGTAAAGGCGCGTAGATATTTGAGCCGGTCATGGTTAGAGTCGAAGTCAAGGGTAAAGCAGCCGTTCTCCCCGCAACTTCAGGCAAAACTGTCTGTTGCCGCAGGATCTGGAGCTCGGCGTTGAAACCCACCATTGTGGAGCGGGGTGCGAGGAAGAATATTGACCGACAATCAAAGATCCATGGAAACCTGACATTGCGGAAGGATGCGTCTCATGCCTGAAAAACAAAATCCCAGTCTGAAGGACCCGCAAATGTACGAGGCGCTGAGAGAAGATGGTGCGTCGGAACAGAAAGCGGCCAGAATTTCCAATGCCGCGGCCAAAAAAGGACGTACGGCCGTGGCTCGCAAGGGCGGACAGTCCGGCGACTATGAAAGCTGGACGGTGGCCGAACTCAAGGACAAAGCCAGGGACATCGGGCTTACCGGGTACTCGAAGAAGCGCAAGGCCGAGCTGATCGAGTCGCTGCGCAATTCGTAGTTGCGGGGCCTGAGCCTAAGATGCGCGGCCGTTTCGACTCGATAATTTATATCAATCTGGAGGATCAAATGAACGACAATGCGAACGAACCCGTTGAGATATCCACGCGCATGCGTCCTGGTGAGTGGAACCAAGAAAGTTTGGCCGAATTGGTGGCGAGTTACCAGCAAAAGCTATGCGACATGGGCGCCGCAATGAACGACCTCGAGACGTCCGTGCAGACCCCCGAGGACGGCTCCGCTCACGTTCATGTCAGTTGGCGGCATGTCGGCGTCCATACGTTTGCGGAGATGGGGCAAAGTACTGTTACCGAATCCGAAGAGTCACGAGGCCAAGGCGAAAACATTCCAGCAGGCCAGACCACAGAAGATTCGCAGGGGCTCGGCGCTGTTCTGGGTGACGCTGAACGATCCGCAATTGATGAGCCGCCGACCGATCGCTCATTGAACGCTGCCACCTCGGATCCAGACGACGAATATGTAATCCGTACGGATGATCAAGGAAAAACCATCGTTGAAGATGTGGGCCCCGCAAAAGAGTAAGAGCGTCAGTGCCGTGTTTGGCGTTTGGCCAATGCTGTGCGCAGGTAGCCTGCCGTGCGTCCCTTGTTGTCAGCGGCAACAGCTTCGGGTGTCCCGGCGGCCATGACGTGGCCTCCGGCGGCACCGCCCGCAGGGCCCAGATCAACGACCCAGTCCGCCGTGGCCACCACATCCATATCGTGTTCCACCACCACCACGGTGTTCCCGGCGTCGACCAACCCGTTGAGTTGATGCAGGAGCAATTGCACATCGGCGGGATGCAAGCCAGTGGTGGGCTCATCCAACAAATACAGCGTGTGTCCGCGTCCGCGCCTCTGCAGCTCAGTGGCCAGTTTGATGCGCTGAGCTTCCCCTCCTGAAAGTTCAGGGGCAGGTTGACCCAGCCGCAAATAGCCCAAGCCCACATCGCGCAGCGTGTTCAGGCTTCGAAGCACAGCGGGGATTTCCGACAGGGCCTGCGCAGCGGCATCAACGCTTAGTTCAAGAACTTGGGCAATGTTGCGACCGTTGTATCTGACCTCAAGGGTTTCTGGATTGAATCGGGCACCCTCACACTGAGGGCAGGGTCCGTAGCTTCCAGGGAGGAACAACAGCTCCACGGCCACGAAGCCTTCGCCCAGGCAGGTCTCACAACGCCCGCCGGCAACGTTGAAGGAGAAACGAGCCGCGCCAAAGCCACGGGCCTTGGCATCATCCGTTGCAGCAAACGCCCGCCTGACGGCGTCGAACAAGCCAGTGTAGGTGGCCAGGTTGGAGCGTGGCGTGCGCCCAATGGGCCGTTGATCCACTTGCACCACCCGATCCACCGCCGCAAACCCAGGGCTTGTGCGGGTATCGGCTGCTGCGTGAATAAGCTCCAACAAGGTTGACTTGCCGGCTCCGGAGACGCCTGTCACTGCTGTCAGGGTGCCCAGCGGAATATTGACATCTTCATTGTTCAGATTGTTTTTGGTCATGCCGTGGAGTTCCAGCCATGCATCTGCCGTGCGCCGGGTCCGGGCAACGGCAGGTGACTTATCCGACGTCGTTCCTTCCAGAAGGAAGGGCCGGGTCACCGACTCTTCCACTTCTGCCAGGCCGGCAATCGGACCACTGTAAAGGACGCGGCCACCGTTTTCCCCGGCCGCAGGCCCAACATCAACTATCCAGTCGGCCTGGCGCACCATGTCCATGTTGTGCTCCACGATAAAGACGGTGTTGCCGGAGGCCTTGAGCTGTTTCAACACTGCCAGCAACGGCTCGGCGTCAGCCGGATGCAGCCCCGCAGACGGCTCATCGAGAACGTAAATGACACCGAAAAGACCCGAGCGCAATTGCGTGGCAATACGCAGCCGCTGCATCTCACCGGGGGAGAGCGTGGGGGTGCTGCGACCCAGGCTCAGATAGCCCAACCCCAGGTCCAACAGGATGCCGATGCGCTGAAGCAGGTCCTGTGAAATGGCGGTTGCCACCGCCTCCGGGCTGCCCGGTGCTCCCGCATCCGCTGTGGCCAGGGTGGAGAGCACCTCGGTCAAGTTGGTGAGCGGAAGTTCATTCATGGTTGCAATGGTGAGCCCCTCCACAGTCACTGCCAGCGCGGCAGCTGTGAGCCCGCTGCCTGAGCAGGCTTCGCAGGGGCCGGAATGCATAAAACTCAAGGCGCGCTCGCGCATGGGAGCACTCTTGGAATCAGCCAGGGTGTGAAGCACATGGCTGCGTGCACTCCAATACCGCCCCTTGTAGGGTTTGGCTACCCGGTCGCGTTGCGGGGTAACCTCCACAACGGGTTGCTCCTCGGTGAAAAGGATCCAGTCGCGGTCCTTGCGGGAAATTTTGTGCCATGGACGGTCGACGTCGTAACCAAGTTCAGTGAGAATGTCCCGCAGGTTTTTCCCTTGCCAGGCGCCCGGCCACGCCGCGACGGCCCCTTCTCGGATGGTCAGTTTCGGGTTGGGGACCAGCAACTCCTCCGTGACCATGTGGGCTGTTCCCAGTCCATGGCAGACCGGGCAGGCCCCCGTCACAGTGTTGGGAGAGAAGGAATCTGAATAGAGGATTTCCGCGCCCGCCGGGTAGCTGCCGGCACGGGAGAAGAGCATTCGCAATGAGTTGGACAAAGTGGTTACGGTCCCTACAGACGATCTGGTGCTGGGGGTGCCGCGTCGCTGTGCCATGGCCACTGCGGGTGGGAGCCCGGTAATGGATTCCACCTGCGGATTGTTGCTCTGCTGGATCAAGCGCCGCGCGTATGGCGCCACCGATTCGAAGTAGCGCCGCTGCGCCTCAGCAAAGATAGTGCCAAATGCCAGTGAGGATTTGCCGCTGCCGGAGATGCCGGTGAAAGCCACGATTGCATCCCGCGGCACATCGACGTCAACGTTCTTGAGGTTGTTCTCCCGCGCCCCTCGGACCTGGACAAAGCCTTCTGATCCACGATTTTCAGTTGAACGGTGGGCGGAGGGGTTCAAGACAGTAGCCATCTACTGACACTAAGGCATATTGCCTGGGGCGTCCGGCGCGTAGACGCCGGGTCGGCAATGCGCGGTTTCGTCAAGTGCCTTTTGTCGCTTTGAGGTTGACTCGTTTGTGGTCGGGGAAGAAGCCATGGTCCAGGCCCCACAAGATGGCGGGGGAACGGCTGGTTACGTTGATCCGCCGGTAGCAGCTGCGAATAAACGTCTTGACTGAGTTGAGGGAGAGTTGCGTGCGGTCGGCGATTTCAGCGTTGCTCAATCCCTGGCAAATCAACGCGAGCACTTCGGCTTCACGTTGTGAGAGTCCTTCTTCGCGGCCAGGCCAGTCGCCAAGCCCGAACTTCACCGTGCCTCGGGAACCAGGGAAAATTCGTTTTTCGCCTCGGTGGATGGCGTGCAGCGCCTGCACGAGTTGGGCTGCGGGCAGCCCCTTTGACAGGTAACCGCTGGCGCCGTTCGCGAGGGCCGCGTTGACCAGGCCGTCATCGAGGTTCCACGAGTAGACCACTACTTTGCCCGCGAGCGGGTTTTTTGCCAGTTCACGCACGTCCTCCCGGTCCCCCGGGGCCGCGGCAAAGGAGTCATACAGTGTGAGATCCACTGGCTGGGCCACATCACGGTTGAGGTCGAGCTCGATTACCTTCACCGTGGTCCGATAGGAACGGAGCATCAGTTGCAAACCGCGCACAACAATTTCATAGTCATCCACCAAAGCAATTCGAATGGGTTCCATGCTTCCACTATAGGACCCGTGGTCTTCACCCCTAGGGGTGAAGATCACCACCCCCACCGCGGGATAGTCTGCGGTATGACTGAAAATAAGGACCGGGCAGACGCCAGCCGAAACGATGCGCTGGATGAAACAATTTTGGACACCGCGACCGTCCGGGAACTGCTGGTCCAGCTGACCGCAGCCGAGGATGAACGACGCGAAGTCACGGACCCGGCGCTGGCCATGGCCTATGAGCAGCATGCACAGGAGATTGTGGCCGCACTTCGAAGCACCGAACTGTCCGGTGCCGGCCAGCCGCCCGGCACCGTCCCGAGTGTAATGGCTTGATTGCCCGCCGGCCGGCAACCGCCCACGGTGATGTTTCTGGGAACAATCTGAGGAGATGAGCAATTAGTGCCAACAGTTCAAAACAATCTTGAGCTCTCGTGCTACGAAGTGTACGAGAGAGGGCAGATAGCCGGAATTCTCAAGTACAGGATGGAGAGCGGACAGATGTGGCTGATGTCCACTCACATGTCTGCACCTTCGGAGGGTCCTGCCGTGGTGGAGGCGCAGGCAATTCGCCTGGTCCTTCAGGACCTCTGGCGTCGCAAAATCGAAGTACTCCCTTTTTGCCCGATCGTGCGCCAATTCATGCTGAAGAATCCACTCTTCCTGGAGTACCTGCCTGAGGATCCACCAGGCCATTTCCCGCTGCTGCGGGAAGGCGCAAGGCCTCTGGCCGGTGGAAACCCGCCAAGGTCGGACCGCGCGGCTGCGAGGGCATCCATCGAGACTGCCCACGCGGAACAGGTCTCGCCGCCAGCGGTCGTCCGCCAAGCGCTCTCACGGGAACAACGGCAGAAGCGGACGGTGCGATTCAGCAGTCCACCTGCGGCGCATCCACTGCCCGCGTCAGATGATGATCCGAATGAATTGGTTGTTCGGTGAACAGTTGGACTTCCCCAGTCTGGAACGGCTTCCGGGCTGGAATCCCATAGTTGAACGGGGCGCAGCCGCGATGCTCTTATAAAGTTTCCCGCTGACGGACGCGGCTCGCCGGAATCATGCGCTCCACATGAGAATTGGTCATGATTCCCTGTACTGCACCCGCCGAGAGGAAACGCCATCTGGCACCACGGTCCAGAGACAGACATCGCGTGCGGGGGCGGCTTCTTGTAGAAATCAGCCTGACAGTGATCTCTGCGCGTTACTGTGCAAAACAACACACCCTCGCCACATCCATGGCCACCATCGGGAAAAGGTGCTTGATTGGTTCCAGGCACGTGGACGATTCCACTGGGGCTGGATATCAGCCGATTGCGGTATCAGAAAGTGGGAGCATGATGGAAGTCTTCAAGGCATGGGTCAAGTCCACAGTGACCGGCCAGCGGGTGTTGCTCGCGCTCAAGACTGCCTTGGCGGTGGGCATAGCGTGGCTGCTGGCACCGTTCATGCCCGGCGCGGCAAACGAGTTTCCCTATTACGCCCCATTGGGCGTACTGGTCAGCATGTACCCAACGTTCATGGGGTCGGTGCGTACGGGTCTGCAAACACTCGTTGGCATCGTGATTGGAGTGGCTCTTGCGGCAGGGTTCCTGCTGTTGGGAACCCCCAACGTTTTGACGATTGCCATTGCAGTGGGAGGTGGAGTGTTGCTCGCTGGACTGCCGCGTCTCGGCTCCGGCAGCGACTACGTTCCAGTTGCGACGCTCTTGGTTCTGATCATCGGCGGAAACAACGCCGAGGCGTTTTCCTGGGGGTACGGCCTGCAAATGGGACTTGGTGTACTGGTGGGCTTGGTGGTCAATGTCTCGATCTTCCCTCCCGTGGTTCTGGATGCTGCCCAAGCGAGAATCGCCCGGGCTCGGGACATACTCATCGACCAACTCGACGATGCCGCTGCAGCCCTCGTGGAACAATGGCCGCCCTCCCATGAAGATTGGGCTGGCCGGCGGCATGTGTTGGACGACGCTGTTGTTGAGGTTCGCAGGTCCGTCAATGAGGCGGCGGAAAGCCAGCGCGCCAACCCCCGCGCCTACCGCCGCTCGCGGCACCGTGTCCTCGCGGACAGTTATGAAGACTTGGCGGCACTGGAGAGCATTACGTTCTACGTTCGGGATTTATCCGAGGTCCTGGCCAGCGCAATCTGGGAGGGGCCGCTGGATCTCTGGCTGAGGGACGGACTGCGGGGTCCCATGGAGCGGTGTCTCTCGGAGACAGCACGGGTAATGCGCGAGTGGGACGAGGGGACTGTTGGTCCGGAAGCCTTCACTGACGCAGACGAGTCGTTGTCTGCGCTCAGGGATGCCGTCGCTGCGACCCCGTCTTCCGATGCCGCGACGCTGGCCCCGGGGGGCGCCGTGGCGCTGGACATGCACCGAATACTCAACGCCCTCAGAGGCCGGCTCGCGCCTGAGTCCAAGGACGAAGACAGCAACGAAGGCAGTGGTTGAGGGCGCTGGCGAGAGCGGTGGCAGCGCCCGGCTTGCGCCCAACAGGGCGACGCCGGTCACGATCGTCACGTCTCAGCTCAGCTCGGCTCAGCTCGGCTCAGCTCGGCTCAGCTGGCGGTGCGCTCCGCAAAAAGCCCCGCAAGGGCGGCGCGACCGCCTGCGGCGAAGCTCCTGCGCTGTTGTTCGGCCCCGTTTCCCACTGTCATCAAGTCCTGGAGCATGGCTGTCACGGTCGGGAGGTCCCCGGCCGAATCCAAGGCGGGAGCAGTGAACTCCAGCAGTGCCGCAACCACCTCGGAGGCCGGCACCAGGGTTTGCAGCACGGGGTGGATCAGCTGCGCACCGAGCCCGTAGCGGGCCGCATGCCACAGGGCCGCGTCGAGAAGCTCCGGGTGCTGGGTATCGTTGTGTTTTGATCGCCGGTCCATGGATTCGGCCACCAAGGCGCGGCACAGAAGAGCCAGCAGGAGCGACCTGGAAGGTCCGAGCTGTGCGTCGGCGACGCGGAACTCGAGAGTGGGCTGGTGTTCGGAGAGCCGGGCATACCATGCGATGGCGCCGGGGTCCGGTGTGGCACCGATCCCTTTGAGCGCGTCGACCCGGACACGGTAGTCCGCCGCGTCGGCAAACCAAGGTGGGCATCCCGCCGTCGTCCAGCGCCTTGAATGGATGGCCCGCCAGCTGGCGAATCCGGTGTCGCTGCCGCACCAGAACGGGGAATTGGCGGAAATGGCCAACAGGGCCGGCAGCCACCGGCGGACGGCGTTCAGGGCGCGGATGCCGCTCTCTTGGTCGGGGATGCCCACGTGGATGTGCAAGCCATTGATTTCATGCTCGCCCGTGAGCGCGCCCACGAGGCCCGCAATGTTGCTGTAACGCAGGCCCTCGGTCAGGAGGGGTGTCGGCGATTTTTGAAAAGGTGTGCCAGTTCCGGCGACCAGCACGCCGTGTTCCGTGGCGGCGGCCAGCAGGGCTGTCCGAAATTCACTGAGGGCAGTTGCGGCGTCCTCGCCGGTCTGGAAAACAGGCGAGGCAAATTCAATTTGGGACTGAAAAAATTCATGATGGACCACGGCAGCGTCGTAACCGGTCTCCAGTAGGCGGCGCCTGATGGCCGCGGCCGCGTGGACCGGGGCCAAGTTTGCGGGATCCAGAAAGACAAACTCCTCCTCCATGCCAAAGGTCAACACTCACGTCTCCAATTCAGCCAGGATGCACGGTAAAAACCACGGTACATGCTCTCGAGAACTCCGGTGCGCCATGCTGCGCATCACCGCGCCCACGTCGGCGATATTTTTCCCGCGCGCCGTGCAACGGCGGGGAACCACGGGCTTTCACGCCCCAACGGGCCCTTGACCATTCGCGCTGACGCGGCCAAGGTTGGAACTGTCACTGCAATCCAACTTCATCCTGTGGGAGGAACCATGGCACACCCCAACCCGCCCGTTCCCGGGGCACCGTCCCCCGAGCCGCCGTCGTTCGCGGAGCCAACCGAACCGCGCAAGCCGTTGCCACCCAAGCCCGACCAGCATGGCCCGGAACTAGTTTCGCCCACCGGGACACCCACCGGCGAGCCGGAGGGGTCACGGAGCCAGAGTGGCGACTACCTCACCACCGCCCAGGGGGCCAGGCTGGCGGACACGGATCATTCCCTCAAGGCAGGGCGGCGCGGCCCGACACTCCTCCAGGATCACCACCTACGGGAGAAAATCACCCATTTTGATCATGAACGCATCCCGGAGCGTGTGGTGCACGCTCGCGGTGCGGGAGCGCACGGCGTTTTCCAGTCCTACGGGACAGGGACCGGGATAACGCGTGCAGGGTTTCTTGCCCCCGATGTGGAGACGCCGGTATTTGTCCGATTCTCCAACGTGGTGGGATCACGCGGCTCTGCCGACACGGTCCGCGACACCCGCGGATTCGCTGTGAAGTTTTACACCGACGAGGGCACTTTTGATCTGGTCGGGAACAACATTCCGGTTTTTTTCATCCAAGATGCCATTAAGTTTCCTGATGTGGTCCACGCAGCCAAGCCGCATCCGGACCGCGAGATCCCACAGGCGCAAAGCGCCCACGACACCTTTTGGGACTTTGTCTCCCTGCACACCGAAGCCCAGGCCCACACACTGTGGTTTATGGCGGACCGCGGCATCCCGCGCTCATACCGCATGATGGAAGGTTTCGGCGTTCACACCTTCCGCTTCATCAATGATGAAGGCTCGACGGCGCTGGTCAAGTTCCATTGGAAGCCCGCCTTGGGCGTGCACTCGCTGGTGTGGGAGGAGGCCCAGATTGTGAACGGCGTGGATCCTGACTTCCACCGCCGGGACTTGGCCGACGCCATCGAGGGCGGGCATTTCCCCTCCTGGGAGTTGGGCGTGCAGGTCTTCCCCGACGTCGAGGACGAAATGTATGAAGGCATTGACCTCTTGGATCCCACCAAGTTTGTGCCAGAGGAGCTGGCCCCAGTGCAGATGCTGGGGCGCATGACGCTCAATGCCAATCCGAAGAACTACTTTGCCGAAACGGAACAGGTGGCCTTCCACCCCGGGCATCTGGTGCCTGGCATTGATGTCAGCAACGATCCCCTGCTTCAGGGGCGGCTGTTCTCCTACCTGGACACGCAAATCAGCCGTCTCGGCGGACCCAATTTTGGCCAACTGCCCATCAACCGGCCCCACGCTCCAGTGAACGACATGTTGCGCGATGGCATGCACCAAACTGCCGACCACGCGGGAGTGGCCCCCTACAAACCAAACTCCCTGGACGGGGGATGCCCATTCCATGCGGGCCTGGACGTGGGTGCGTTCATCGACGCTCCGCAACCAGTGGAGGCCGGCAAAATGGAACGCGCCAACCCGGCAACGTTTGAGGACCACTTCTCCCAGGCAACGTTGTTTTACCGCAGCCTCACCCCAACGGAACAAGGGCATGCGGCGCAGGCGTACGCCTTTGAATTGGGCCGGTGCTATGAACAAACCATCCGGGAGAGGCAGCTCGCCGCCCTCGCCAATATTGATGCGGAGCTGTGTCAGCAGGTTGCCCTTGAGCTGGGACTGCCGGTGCCGGAGGCAAGCCAGCCGCCCACGGAACAGACGCCGAGCCCGGCAGTGGCGCAGATCGGTGAAAGCTGGCCCGTCGAGGGCCGGGTCATCGGCATTGTGACGGACCATGCCAGTGATCCCGAGCAGGTGTTGCAAGCCCGCGATGCCATTACGGCCGCCGGCATGCTGGCTTTGATTGTGGCGCCAACCGCCGGCATGCTGGCAGGAACCGGCGAAGCTGTGCAGAGGAGCTACGCAACCGCCCGCTCGGTGGAGTTTGACGCCGTCGTGCTGGCCATGGAAGAACAGAGCCGTCCGGACCCGAGGGTGGCTGTCCTTGCGGCAGAGACTTTCCGGCATGCCAAGGCCATCGGCGGGTGGGGCAACGCCGGTGACGTGCTTGCGGCAGCCGGTGTGGACGCGGCAGCTCCCGGAATAGTGCATGGTTATCCCGGCGAAGTGGTCGAGGGACTGACACGGTTGCTGGAAAAACACCGTGTGTGGGAGCGGTTCATGCCCCAGCCCTAACAGTTGCAAGGGTCCCACGGGCGCCGTGGGACCACCCGAGGCAGGAGGGGACTCAATGGCGGGGCAACTGCATAGGGTGGCACCGGGTGCCGGTGGGATCACCCGCAAGGCAGCGGGGCGCGGATTCAATTACGTTTCGTCGAACGGGCGGCGCATCAGGTCCGCAGCCCTGCTGGCCCGAATCGACGCGCTGGCGGTGCCCCCGGCGTGGAATCACGTGTGGATCGCCAGCGATCCCCGGGCCCACATCCAGGCCACCGGGGTTGATGCGGCCGGGCGCACCCAGTACCTTTACCATCCGCGCTGGCGGGAAATGCGGGACGATGAAAAGTTCATCCGATCCTTGGCATTCGCGCAGAGCCTGCCGGCCCTGCGCAGAACAGTCACGCGGGATCTCAAGCAGCAGCAGGATCCGAGACGCCGTGCCTTGGCTGCAGCCGTCCGCCTGATGGATCGGGCCGGGCTGCGCGTGGGTGGCGCGGCGTATGCCGATGAAAATGGGTCCTTTGGTGCCACCACGCTGCAACACCGCCATGTGCATGCGCAGGGTCGGGAATTGCGACTGGTGTTCCGCGGCAAGTCGGCAGGAGCTTGGGACCTGCATCTGTCCGACGATCTGCTGGGGGATTACTTCGACGCCATGCCGCACACCCCGCGGCATGGACCTGCGCTCAGCCACCCGGTGATGTCGGGCCGCCGCAAACTGTGGCAGCCCATCACCGACTCGGAAGTCAACGCCTACCTTGGCAAGGCCGCCGGAGCCGGGTTCACCGCCAAGGATTTCCGCACCTGGCAGGGGACAGCCGTGGCTGCTCTCTCGCTGGCACGCTCACAACGATCCGGAGCAACTTCGCCCGACGCCGTCACCGCTGCGATCCGGGAAGCCTCCGAATGGCTGCACAACACCCCTGCCATTGCCAGGGATTCCTACGTCAATCCGCGTGTCATCGCGCTGTTCGAACAAGGGAAGGTTGCTTCGCTGGGCCGACAGCACGACAGTGCTGTGTTGGCCTTGCTGACGTCCGGGGCGGCCCGCCGCTGACCGGCTTGTCCACGTGGAAAATCCCGACGTTCACGGGCGCTTCCAAGGCGGGCTCCGCACGGTGCTCAGCCAGCGTCAAAGGACTGTCCTTCGTCCTCCTGGCCCTGTTCCGAACCCGTGCGGTGGGCGTCCGTGCCTGAGCCGTCCGGGAGCTCGTCGGGATTCTTGGCCCCGCCCCGCTGTCCGGTAGTGTCATCGCCTCGACGCCCCTTCCCGGACGCCTCCGCGGCTTCCTGGTCCTGGGACTCCGGTGCAGTCTGGGATTCCTCGTGCGCTTCCATGGGTGACTCCTTCTTATCGTCTTCTCTTGGTTTGTATGACCGGTTGCCGCTGGGGCCGTTCCGGCGGGCCTGTGTGATCTTTTCCTGCCGCAACAGCTGCGCCAGTGCGCTGGTTTCCACGTTCGCCAGCAGCTCTTGGACATCACTGTAGACTTCCAGCGCGCCGGCGTCGAACAACTCAGCCTCGCTGGTGCCGCCACTGCACACGCCGATCATGGGCAAGCCCAGCGCCGCTGCTGCTTGGGCGTCCCACACAGCGTCGCCAATGAAAAGCGCGTGCGCGGCGTCCACTCCCACGGATTCCAACGCGGCTCCGAGAATGTCAGGGGAGGGTTTGCCCCGCTTGGCATCAGAGGAACTCGTCGCCGCTGTAATGGCATTCTCCGCATCCAGGGCCTTCCTCAGGACGTCCAGTTCGGCTCGTTGGGCGGAAGACGCAAGGACGACGGCCGCTCCTGCGCTCCTGCAGTGTTCCAGCAGCGCCTTGGCACCTGTGAAGGGAACGAGCGCCGCCCAATGGGTTGAGAAAATGGCATCGTGGGCGCCAAGCAGTGTTTCGAGCTGCTCCTTGGAAACCTCGGAGCCCAGCAAGTGATGGACCAGCTCCTTCCCGCCCATTCCCACAGCCCGGTGGGCTTCCGCGGTAGGCACGGTAAAACCGGACTGCCGCAATGCCTGACACCACGACACTGCATGGAAATAATTCGAGTCAATCAGCGTGCCGTCCACATCAAACAACACAGCATACTTGAATTTAGTGGCCACAACGCTCTCCATCCGTTAAGAAATGCCTGTG
>JBBPZC010000099.1:0-29674 GCA_038199275.1 Actinomycetales bacterium | reverse complement strand
TTCCGGATACCCAGTCCTGGCCCACCACCAGTTGCAGGCCAATGATGGCAGGATCTTCAGTGATCGCGGTCTGCGGCAGGTGGAACAAGGCGGCCACATCGGAGCCAACGTCTGCCATGTCCGGGCCGTACCGCAGGGTTGTTTCCTGGACTGCGGGCAGGTCACCGGTCGGCCAGGAATTGGTGAATCCGGCCGTGGTCAGTGACGCAAGGAGTTCCTGGGTTCGGCCCGTGAGCCCGGAGGCGTTGGCCACCGTGATCTGCTGCAGCGCCTTGTCATACGCCACCGCGCTTGCCTCCGGCGGTGTTTCCCCGGGCACGGTCTGACCTTCCGTGGCGGCAGGAGCCACAGGCTGCCCGCCCGCGCCGGGATCGCCCGCACTGGGATCGGTGCCTGGTGCCGGTGTGGGACCTGCCCCCGGTTCGGGGGTGAGGGAGGTGCCGTCGCGCAGCGCCGCAAAGTACTGTGCTGCATTGGGCTCCAACAGCTGAACCTTATTGTTGTCCCCTGTGTAGGCGGCGGTGGGAACCGTGACAAAGGCAACCTGCCCCAAATCAATCTTGGCCAACCGTGTGGCAACCGCGATCATGTCCGGAATATTGGCCAGACCCTCATCAATCGTCAGGTTCTTGGTCACCACATCCGCCAAGGTGTACAGCTTCGGCAGGTTGGTCAGCGTGCCCTCGCTCTTGACCTTGCGGATCATGGAGCCGAGGAAATATTGCTGAGCCTGGATGCGGGACAGGTCGCTGGCGTCGCCAAAGGAGTGCCGGGTGCGCAGGAACTGCAGCGCCTGCTCCCCTGAAATCCAGCTGTTGCCGGCGGGGAGTACCAGTCCTGAACCGGGGTTGTCGTTCAGTTCATGGTCAATGCACACTTCAACCCCGCCCAAGGCGGTGGAGAGTTCCTTGACGGCGGTGAAGTCGGCCAGCATGAAGTGGTCGATCGTCAGGCCGGTGACGTCATTGATGGCGGCAACCGTGCAACCGGGCCCTGCCCGCAGGGTGGCGTTGAGCTGCCCGGCCGTTGAACCATAAACGACCTCACCCTGGCCCTCCGGCTGGCAGTCGGGGATGGGCACCATGAGATCACGGGGGAAACTGGTGACGGAGACCCGGCTGTTGTCGGCGGAAATATCCATCAACAGCATGACGTCGGCGTTGCCTTCACCGGTGGAATCCGACTCGCTGCCGTATGCGCTGTTCGCGCCGTCACGGGTGTCGGTGCCGATGATCAGGATTTGCAGGGAACCGGTCTGTTCCACCGGGACCTTGGTGGTGGTGGTGCCGCCACCCACCCCGACGTTCAACTTGGCGGTGGTGACGTTGCTCTGCAGCTTGTAAAACAGCAGGCCGGCCGTTCCCAGGCCCAACACCATGATGGCTGAAAGTGCCAGCGCCGTGATGCGCAGCCACAGAGAAGGCTTCTTGGCGCTCTTATAGTGCCGACCCATGATGGCGCCCTGGCCGCGCTTACCGCCCTGCCCGGTGCTGGCAGCCTTGGCTGAGCCGGTTTCGGCACGGCGACGCCCCATGGATGAACCTTTCACTGCGAATAATGACTTTGACGAGTTTAGCGAGCAAAACTGAAAAGTTGCCCAACGCCGCGCTGGCGCACTCCAGCAGGGCCTGCGGTGCTAGAACCCCAGTTTCACCAGCTGCTTGGGATCGCGCTGCCAATCCTTGGCCACCTTCACGTGCAGGTCCAGGTAGATCTTGGTGCCCAGCAGCGCCTCGATGCCCTTGCGCGCGTTCGTGCCCACCTCGCGGAGCCGGGCGCCACCCTTGCCGATAATGATGGCCTTCTGCGACGGCCGCTCAACGTAAAGGTTGACCCGGACATCCAGCAGCGGGTTGTCCTCTGTGCGGCCTTCCCGGGGCACAATTTCCTCGACCACAACGGCCAGGGAGTGCGGCAGCTCGTCGCGCACGCCTTCCAGGGCGGCTTCGCGGATCAATTCCGCCACCATGACCGACTCGGGCTCATCCGTCAGTTCGCCGTCCGGGTAGAGCGCCGGCGACAGCGGCAGGTATTCTGCGAACACCTTGGCCAAGGTCTCCACTTGGAAGTCCTCCACAGCGGAGACAGGAACGACGGCGGCGAACCCCCTCTCGCCGATGACCTCCCGTCCCAGCGCCTCCACGGCGATCAGTTGATCTGTCACCGCCTGGCGGTCAACGGTGTCGGTCTTGGTGACAATGGCCACGACCGGCTTGTTTCCCACGTTGCCCAGTTGGGCGGCAATGTAGCGGTCGCCTGGGCCAATTTTTTCATTCGCCGGCAGGCAGAAGCCAATCACGTCAACCTCGGACAGGGTGTCCGCCACAAGATCGTTCAGGCGCTTGCCCAGCAGGGTGCGGGGTCGGTGCAGCCCGGGAGTGTCCACGAGCACCAGTTGGAAGTCCTCACGATGGACAATGCCGCGGATCGTATGCCGGGTGGTTTGGGGTTTTGCGGAGGTGATGGCCACCTTCTGCCCCACCAGTGCATTGGTCAGGGTCGACTTGCCTGCGTTGGGACGACCGGCCAGAACAGCGAATCCGGCACGAAAGCCCTCACCCTTCGACTCAACCAGGCCCTTGTTGGCTTTGGACTTGCTCATGATTGCTCCTGTGTTGTGGCTCGTTGGGCGGCAGCGGGTGCCGTAGTGACATTCTCGGCTGGTTTTTGGATGCTGGCAATCACGTGGCTGACCCGTTTGGCTGATCCTTCGATCTGCTCGGCCACGAGCAAAATGCCACTGACTTCCACGCTGTTGCCGACGGCGGGTATCCGGCCCAGGTGTTTGGCGAGCAGGCCGCCTACGGTATCCACCTCGTCGTCGTCAATATCCTTGCCGAACAGCTCACCCAGTTCATCGATGGCCATGCGGGCCCGGACCCGGTACCGGCCGTTGGCCAGAATTTGGACGTCCGGTGACTCCTGATCGTACTCGTCGGCAATCTCGCCAACAATTTCTTCCAGCAGGTCCTCCAGCGTCACCAGCCCTGCGGTTCCACCATATTCGTCAACGACGATGGCGAAGTGGGTGGATTCACGTTGCAGTTCCTGCATCAGTTCATCCACGGTTTTGGATTCTGGGACGTACCGTACGCTGCGGCTCAGTGTTTCCACCGGCGGCAATCTCCCACCTTCCCCAAGGTGCTGGGGCCGGTACAGGGCCGCCACCACGTCCTTCAGATACAGGATGCCCATCACGTGGTCGGCACTGTCGCCAATGACGGGGATCCGGGAGTAGCCGGAGATCAGGAAGACCTCAAGTGCCTGGGCCAGGGAGCTGCCTTGTTCAATGCTGACAATTTCGGTACGTGGGACCATGACGGAGCGGACCATGGTTCCACCCAGGTCGAACACGCTGTGGATGAGCTCAGCCTCGCTGTCCTCGATCATGTCGGCCTCGCTGGCCCGATCCACGAACTCGCGGAATTCCTCCTCACTGACAAACGCGTCATCGCCCGTGGGTGCATCTTTTGCCAGTGCGGAGCCCAGCCGGACCAACCAGCCGGGAATGGGCCCCAATGCGCGGCGCAGGGCGTGCACCAGCCACGCACAGCCGCCCACGAGCCCGGCGGCGTGCAGCCTGCCGAGGCGCCTGGGTGAGACGCCCACGAGCATGAAGCCCAGAACAGCCATGACCACCGTGGCGATGAGGCCGGCGAGCCACTCGTTGCCCAGTAACTCCATGAGGAAGATGGCCATCGCGACGGCGCCGGCCATCTCGGACCAGACGCGCCAGAAGCGCAGGGCGTTCAGGTGTCCGGCCGGATCCGCCAGGACCTTGCCCAGTGCGGCGTGGCGTCCTTGGGCGGTCATGGTTTCGGCGTCGTGCCGGGGAAAGAAGTTCAGTGCTGATTCAAGGGCTGCCATGAAGGCGGCCATGGCCACGAAGATGATCCCCATGACCGGCAGTGCAACGAGCGTCACTGCATTGTCTCCCGAGGGGCTTCCTTGCCCAGGAAGCTGGAGAGCAGTTCGCGCTGAATGCCGAACATCTCTTCTTTTTCTTCCGGCTCCGCATGGTCATAGCCCATGAGGTGGAGCATGCCGTGGGTGGTCAGCAGCAGCAGGTCCTCCGCAGTGGAGTGCCCGGCTGCAACAGCCTGTTCCGCTGCCACCTCGGGGCACAGGACAATGTCGCCAAGCAGTCCGGCCGGGGTGGGGTGCGCGGCTGTGCCGGGACGCAGCTCGTCCATCGGGAAGGAGAGGACGTCGGTGGGGCCGGGCTCATCCATCCATTCAATGTGCAGCTTTTCCATGGTGGGAACGTCGGCCAGGATCACCGAGACCTCCGTCTGGGGGTGTACAAACATGCCCGCCAGGATGTGCTTGATGAGCCGGACCAGTTCCTCCTCGGAAACCTCCACGCCGGATTCGTTGTTGATTTCGATGCTCATCTGGAGGTGCTTTCCTTTGGTGTGGTGGGGCCGGGATGGGCTTCATCCCAGTTGTTGTATGCGCTGACAATGGCGCCCACCAGGCGGTGGCGGACAACGTCGCTGGCATCCAGGAGTGAGAAGTTTATATCGTCCACGTCGCGCAGGATGTCCCGCACCACACGCAGGCCGGACTTGGTCCCTGTGGGCAGGTCAACCTGGGTGATGTCACCGGTGACAACGATCTTGGAGCCGAAGCCAAGCCGGGTCAGGAACATTTTCATTTGTTCCGGCGTGGTGTTTTGGGCTTCGTCCAAAATGATGAAGGCGTCGTTGAGCGTCCGTCCGCGCATGTAGGCCAGCGGGGCCACTTCAATGGTACCGGCGGCCATGAGACGGGGAATCGTTTCCGGGTCCATCATGTCGTGAAGAGCGTCATAGAGGGGGCGCAGATATGGGTCAATTTTGTCGTTGAGCGTGCCGGGCAAAAATCCCAGCCGTTCCCCTGCCTCGACGGCTGGACGGGTCAGGATGATGCGGCTGACCTCTTTGCGCTGCAACGCCTGTACGGCCTTGGCCATGGCAAGGTAGGTTTTTCCGGTGCCGGCGGGGCCGATGCCGAAGACCACCGTGTTGCGGTCTATGGAGTCAACGTAGTCCTTTTGGTTGGCCGTCTTGGGCCTGATGGTCCGGCCACGGCTGGAGAGAATGTCGTAGCTGAGAATATCGACCGGAGATGTGTCGGGGTGGGTCTTGAGCATGGCCACCAGTTGTTCCCACACGACGGAGCTCATGGTGTTGTTGCGCGCCACCATGCCCCGGGCCTCCTGCATCAGATGCATGATCCGCGGGACCACCTCGCCGGGCCCGGTGATGGTCAGTACGTTGCCACGGGCCAAGAAGCTGACCCCGGGATACTGGGCCTCAACAATGCGCAGGCCGTCATCTTCCGGGCCGAGCGCCGCCACCATTTGCTCAGTCGAGAGAAAGTGCACCACTTCGGTGCGCGTACCGTCCACGGAATGTGGGAAATGCCGTCCGGGTCCCTCATCGGGGTACGTATCGTGGCTTGGCGCTGTCGTCTCAACCATAAATTCGGCCAGTACCGGCCTGAAATCTCTCCTTGACTGCTTCCGGTCGTTTCGCCCGGAATCGTTGATGGTGCTCTTGGCTCTAAATTCTAGTGCACTGACCCCCTCGTGGCGTTGCCGTTGCCCCTTATCTCCTTTACGCCCTCAGCGCACATTTGGTCCATCAAGTGGGGCAAGTGTTTCGATACGGTTTCAGTTCTTCAAAAACCCGGCTTTTTCTGGCCAACCAGTCACCCAACTATGCCAAGCTAGACAGAGTTCAAAGCCTTGTGGGGATGCTTTCAACGAATCCACGCTTTTGCACTTGGTACCGGAATCCGCGGTGGCCTTGGCAATACCAAGCAACCAGTTGCACCCCATTAGATTAGCGAGCGTTCTCCCCATGTCTGCCACTCACCCCGCACCGTCAGGCCGCGCAGGCGCCTGTTCAGATGGGGGCAGCCGACAGCGCCGCACACTCGCCCGTTTCCGTATGATGGACCGTTTCGCGATTCTCACGCTGTCGCTTTCCCTGGCGCTGGCGGGCTGCACCTCCACTCCGGGTGACAATCACAACACGAGCATGCCGCCCAGCAATACCACCTCGGCTCAAGCCCTGGTGACGGCGGCGCCGCTGGAGACCGCCACAACCTCACAGACGCTTCCCGCCTATTGGTTGGGCCGCAGCGGCGACGATGTCTTCCTGTACCGGGAGTTCTTCCCCACCAAGTCAACGGACGATCCCATGGTCGCTGCGCTGCGAACCATGATGAGCAGCAAGCCCAAGGATCCGGACTACTTTACGGTGTGGAAATCCCCCACGAAGCTCGGCGCCTCCATTTCGGCGAAAAACGTGGTCACCGTGGATGTCTCGGCAGATGCCTTTGGCCAAAAGGTGGACAAGGGCATCGCCGAACGCTCCGTTGCCCAGCTGGTTTATACGGCCACTGCCGCCGCCGCCATGGCCGGGCTCGTGGACAGCTCCAGCAGCATTCAAGTCTCCGTGCTCGTGGACGGCCACACCGGATACAAGGCGTTTGGCCAGATCCCCCTGGACAAGCCGATGACACGCAACCCCGCACTGGTGGCACCGATCTGGATCATTGATCCGGCACAGGACGCCACCTACAAGAATCTGCCGTTGAAGGTTGAGGGCCAGGGCGTCTCCCCCACCGGCAGCCTGTCCTGGTCGCTGGCGAAGTCCAGCAATGGCAAGATCGGCGACGTGTATTTGAACGGGACCGTGACTGTCCCCGAAGGCCCCAATGAGCTGGGCAAGTTTTCCTTCAGTCTGGTCCCCCCGGCCGGCACGTACCAGCTGTCCGTCTACATAGACGATCCGAAGCAGCCGGGACAGGCGATCGGCGTGGACACCAAGACCGTGCGGATCGCAGAGCAAAACATCAAGTAGCCACGTGCTGCCCTGGTGTTACCAACGGCCCAGCTCGTGGCTGAGGAGCACGACGGCGGCCGGTCCGGCCGTCGATGAGCGTAGGACATGCCGGCCCAGTAGTGCGGTTGTCGCGCCGGCGCCCAGGAACGCCTCGACTTCTGCCGCGCTCATGCCGCCTTCGGGGCCAACGATCATGAGGATCTCCTGCCGTGCGTCCCCGGTGCGCTGTGCCTGCCCTGCAACACTTTGCGACCAGGTGCGGGCCACTGCCGCGACCGAATCGGTCGCGTCCTCGTGCAGGATCAGGGCCAGATCCGCGGCGGCGATCCGCTCACACACTCCTGCTGTACCCAGGAGGGAACCGACTTCGGGCACCGTGGCGCGGCGGGCTTGTTTGGCCGCCGCTGTCACCACTTGGCGCCACTTTTCCACGCCTTTGAGGGCCTTGTCCATTTTCCACCGCACGATGGAACGTTCGGCCTGCCACGGCACCACCGCATCAATGCCCAGTTCCGTGGCCATTTCAATGGCCAGCTCATCCCTGTCGCCCTTGGCGAGTGCCTGGATCAAGGTGAAGGATGTGGCGGGCGGGACCTCTTGGCGCACCGTCTCCACCCGCACCGTCAGGACACCCTTTTCGGCGCTGCTGACGGTGCAGGCCAAACGCAACCCGGCGCCGTCGCACATGTCAACCGGCTCACCCGCGCCCAGGCGCTTGACGGTGGTGGCGTGGCGCCCCTCCGGACCGTCCAGAGTGAAGGTGTCCCCGGGGGTGAGCCCGATGAGCTGGCTGGGCATGGCGTAGAAAACGGGGTTGCTCATGGTGTTTAGAGGTTGCCGAACTTGTCCCGCAGCTTGGCGAACATGCCGCCGCTGGAGACGAGTTTGCCTTCCGTGTAGCTCTCCCCGCGCAGGGCGGCGAGCTGCTTTAGGAGTGCTTCCTGTTCGGCGTCGGGCTTCGTGGGCGTCTCCACATGGACGTGGACCTTCAAGTCGCCGCGGCCAAATCCGCGCAGATGCGTCACGCCGAGGCTGCGCAAGTTGATGACTTCACCGGACTGGGCGCCGGCCTTGATGCTGATGGGCTGTTCGCCGTCGAAGGTCTCAAAGATCAGTTCGGTGCCCAGCGCCGCGGCGGTCATGGGCACGCTCAGCGTGGCGTGCAGGTCATCGCCCTCGCGCATGAACGCGGGGTCGTTGTTGACCTTCATCTCAACGTACAGATCCCCGGCGGGGCCACCGGCGGGGCCGGCCTCGCCCTGTCCGGACAGCTGGATGCGGGTGCCGGTGCTGACACCGGCCGGAACCTTGATGGTCAGGGTGCGGCGGTTGCGGACGCGGCCCTCACCCATGCACTCGTTGCAGGGGTCGATGATCATGGTGCCGAAGCCCTGGCAGGAGTTGCAGGTGGCCAGGGTCATGACGTTGCCCAGGATGGAACGCATGGGCCGTTGGATCTGGCCGCTGCCGTGGCAGATGTCGCAGGTGGTGGGTGCGGTGCCCGGGCGGCAGCAGCTGCCATCACAGGTGGGGCAGGTGATGGCCGTGTCAATTTCGAGCTTCTTGTTCACGCCGAACACCGCTTCGCGCAGTTCCACGCGGACGGTGATCAGTGCGTCCTGGCCGCGGCGGGTGCGCGAGGCCGGGCCTCGTCCGCCGCCACCGCCGCCTCCGCCGCCGCCGCCGAAGAAGGTTTCAAAGATGTCCTGGAACGCGAACCCGTCCCCGCCGAACCCGGCGCCGGCGCCATTGTCGTTGCCGTTTTCGTTGCCGGTGGTGTCATAGACACGGCGCTTCTGCGGATCGGAGAGGACTTCGTAGGCGTGGGTAACGGCCTTGAAGCGGTCCTGCGCATCCGAGGCGTCGTTAACGTCCGGGTGGAGTTTGCGGGCCAGCTTACGGTAAGCCTTCTTGATTTCCTCAGGCGTCGCGTCTCGGGAGACGCCCAGTGCGTCGTAATGGTTGCTCAAAATAATGCTCTCTTTGATGTGGAAACGGCGGCTGTTTAGCCAGCCAAAATTCTTGACAGGTACTGTGCTACTGCGCGCACGCTGGACATGGTGTTGGGATAGTCCATGCGGGTTGGTCCCACGACGCCGAGCTTGGCACCCGCACCGGGGCCGTAACTGCTCGCCACAACGGACGCCTCGGCCAGTGAGTCATGTGGGTTTTCCCGGCCAATGACGACCGCCATGCCGAGTGAGTCCTGCGCCATGGCTTCGAGCAGGCGCAGCAGCACCACCTGCTCTTCCAGTGCATCCAGGACCGGGCCGATGCTCAGCGGAAAATCATTGTTGGAGCGTGCCAGGTTGGCAGTTCCGGCCATGACGATCCGGTCTTCGCGGGCGTTGCGTGAGACCAGGGCCAGACCCTGGGCGAGTCGGGCGGCGGGCCCCTGCTCAGCCGGTGAAACCAACAGTGGTATGCGGGCCACAACTTCCGGCAGGGACACCACGGCCACCCCGTGCAGTTCAGCGAGAAATACTTGGCGCAGGCCGGCCAACTCGACGTCGTCCATGGCCGCGCCCAGATCAATCACGCTCTGCTCCACCTTCCCCGAGGCCAGGATCAGCACCACCAGGACCTGGCGCCCCGCGAGAGAGACGAACTCTATGTGCCGCACGGCGGCCGCACCGGAGCGCGGGTATTGGACCACGGCCACCTGGTTGGTCAGGTGGGCCAGGGTGCGCACCGTGCGCTCAAGGACATCATCCAAGTCAGTGGATCCCTCCAACAGCACCGAAATGGCGCGGCGCTCAGCCGCCGACAACGGCTTGACGCTGGAGAGCTGGTCCACGAAGAGCCGGTAGCCCTTGTCCGTAGGGATGCGGCCGGAACTGGTGTGGGGGGCAGCAATAAGCCCTTCTTCTTCCAGAGCGGCCATGTCGTTGCGGATGGTCGCACTGGAAACGCCCAGATGGTGGCGTTCCACGAGTGCTTTGGAGCCAACCGGTTCACGCGTGTGTACATAGTCTTCGACTATGGCCCGGAGGACTTCCAACTTCCTCGGTTCACTCATGCCGGCACCTCCTGCTCCATTCCGTTGCTTCACTTAGGTCAGTTGCTTCACTTGGGTCCGTTGCTTCACTTGAGTCATGGGCAGTACGCGGCCGCACCTCGTGGCGCGTGCGCACTACACCCGTTAGCACTCTACCCAATCAAGTGCTAAGTCTAATACTTTATTCCACCGGCGCCGCCGCACCGGCAAGGATGCCGTGAGCGGCTAGCATGGGTTTTCACGCTGCAGTGTTCGCCACGAGCGTTGCAGCGCCGGCCACGAATGAAGGTTTTTGATCAGTGCACTACAACCAGTGGGGACCCCAGGACCTTTCCGCGCCGGCGCCGCGCGTGCTGCCCAAGGTGGAGGCCCGCGCAGGACTCGTCATTGAGGACGTGGCGACCGGGTGGGTTGGCGCCGTCGTCCGGCTGGAAAAATCCGGTGGCATGCACATTGTGGAGCTGGCCGACCGGCGTGAGAAGATTCGCGCTTTCCAGCTTGGCTTTGGTTTCCTGCTTGAGGGCGAGCCCATTGAACTGATCGCTCCTGTCTCGAGCGCCGCCGTGCAGAAGCTGCGGACGGCGTCGGGATCCGTGAAGGTGGCCGACACGCGTGCCAAGGTGGCCAAGGCCAGTCGCATCTGGGTGGAAGGCAAGCACGACGCCGAACTGGTCGAGAAGGTCTGGGGCGACGATTTGCGGGTGGAAGGCATCGTGGTGGAGCCACTGCGTGGGATCGACGATCTCAGCGCCGCAGTCGCCGACTTCGGTCCCGGACCCAACCGAAAACTGGGCATCCTGGTGGATCACCTGGTGCCCGGATCCAAGGAAACCCGCATTGTGAGCAAACTCATGGCCAACCCCGGTGTTCGGGCGAATGTGCTGGTGGTGGGCCACCCCTATGTGGATGTGTGGCAGGCCATCAAACCCTCCACCCTGGGCATCCCGGTCTGGCCGGTGGTGCCGCGAACCATGGAGTGGAAGCAGGGAATCCTGCAGGCGTTCGGTTGGCCCCACACCACCGCGCAGGACATTGGGCTCGGTTGGCAGCGGTTGTTGTCCCGCGTCAATTCCTACGCCGATCTTGAACCCTCCCTGCTGGGACGGGTCGAAGAAGTCATTGACTTCCTCACGGCACCCGTATCCTAGAGACTGCGACTGCTTCATCGGGCGGGCGCATATTGTTCCATGCAGCTTGTTGAAAGGCCTGTCATCGTGAGTCATCCGGATACCCACACCAATGGTGCTTCGCTTCCGCCGCTCACCCCATCAGAAGACAAGCAGTGGGCATTTCTGGCCCATTGCGGAGGAATCCTTGGCTGCATTCCAGCATTCCTCATCCGCCGCTACGTTGCTCCCCGTGGCCGTTTCACCGCCCAGGAGTCCCTTGAGGCCCTGAACTTCACGCTGCCGCCCACCCTTGTGGCGGTGGCGCTGAACGTGCTGGCCCTGGTCTTCATCTTTATCAACCCGCAGGTCGCCACGATCTGTTCCATGCTGGCCCTGCTGGTCTGGATCCTCCTGACGGTCTTTTCCGTCATCGGCGCCATCCGCGTCAACCGCGGACAGCCGCACCGGTACCCGCTGAACCTGCGCCTGATCAAGTAGCCGCGGCCGGCAATCCGCTTAGTCCACCAGCAGTGCCCGGGTGACCGCGTCGCCGAGCAGGCGGCCCTTCAGGGTCAGCACCAGGGTTCCGGCAAACACCTTTGCCGGGTCCACAAGCTCCTGGGCGATGAGTCCGGCCACTGCCTTGCGCGCCTCGGGTGCCAGTGAGTCGACGGGCAGACCGTCGGAGAGGCGCGAGAGGAGCATGATCCGCTCCATCTCCCGTGTTTGTGCGTCCAGGGTTTCACGACCCGCTGCCGGGGATTCACCCTTGTCCAGACGGTTCGCGTACGCGGTGGGGTGCTTGACGTTCCACCAGCGCACCCCACCAATGTGGGAGTGCGCACCGGGGCCGATCCCCCACCAGTCGCCACCGCGCCAGTAGGCCAGGTTGTGCTGGCAGGCGTCGGCCGGGGTGCGGGAGTAATTGCTGACCTCGTACCAGGACAGCCCGGCTTCTTCGAAGAGGGCGTCGGCGAGTTCATATTTGGTGGCGTGGTCGTCGTCGTCAATGTTGGGCACCTGGCCGCGGCGGATCTGGGCGGCCAGCTTGGTGCCTTCCTCGACCATGAGCGAGTAGGCGGAAATATGGTCCGGTTCATAGGACAGGGCCGTGCGCACCGAAGTTTCCCAATCGGCGACCGACTCCCCCGGTGTTCCGTAGATCAGGTCCACACTGACGTTCAGCCCCACCTCGCGTGCCCAGGCCACAGCCTGCGGGACGCGCTCGGGCCGGTGCGTGCGGTCCAAAACCTTCAGAACATGCGGCACGGCGGACTGCATGCCGAAGGACACGCGGGTGAATCCGCCGTCGAACAATTCCTGCAGGGAGTCCTTCGTGACGGAATCCGGGTTGGCCTCCGTGGTGATCTCGGCGCCGTCCACAATTCCCCACTGTTCGACGGCGGCACCCAGGATCCGGGTGAGGTCGCCTGCGGGCAGGAGGGTGGGTGTGCCGCCGCCAAAGAAGACGGTGCGCAGCTTGCGCTCCGGCAGGCCGGAAGCGGCCATGGCGCGGGCCGCGAACTCCACTTCACGTACCGCCGTGCCGGCGTAGGCGTCTTGGGAGGCGCCGCCGCCAAGCTCGGTGGCCGTGTAGGTGTTGAAATCGCAGTACCCGCAGCGCACGGCACAGAACGGAATGTGCGCGTACAGGCTGAAGGTGCGTTCCAGAGCGCCGACAACAGCCTGCGCTGGCAGGATGCCGTCGGCCGGGGCCGGGTCCCCGAGGGGCAAAACGCTGGGGGTCACTTCTTTGACTTGTCCTTTACCGGTTCATCGGAGGACAGCGCAGCGATGAAGGCTTCCTGGGGAACCTCCACGCGGCCCACCATCTTCATGCGCTTCTTGCCTTCCTTCTGCTTTTCCAGCAGCTTGCGCTTGCGGGAAATATCGCCGCCGTAGCACTTGGCCAGAACGTCCTTGCGGATGGCCCTGATGTTCTCGCGGGCGATGATGCGGGCGCCGATGGCTGCCTGGATGGGCACCTCGAACTGTTGGCGGGGAATGAGTTCGCGCAGCTTGCCGGTCATCATGACACCGTAGGCGTAGGCCTTGTCACGGTGGGTGATGGCGCTGAAGGCGTCAACCTGCTCGCCCTGGAGCATGATGTCAACCTTGACGAGGTCGGCGACCTGGTCGCCGTCGGCCTTCCAGTCCAGTGAACCGTAACCGCGGGTCTTTGACTTGAGGATGTCGAAGAAGTCGAACACAATCTCAGCCAGGGGCAGGCGGTAGCGGATCTCCACCCGGTCCTCGGAGAGGTAGTCCATGCCGCCCAGGATGCCGCGGCGGGTCTGGCACAGTTCCATAATGGCGCCCACAAACTCTGTGGGGGCAAGGATGGTTGCGGCAACCATGGGTTCACGGACCTCGGCGATCTTACCCGTGGGGTATTCGCTGGGGTTGGTGACGTGGACAACCTTTTTGTCTTCCAAAGTGACCTCGTACTCCACGTTGGGAGCCGTGGAGATCAGGTCGAGGTTGTGCTCGCGTTCCAGGCGCTCACGGGTGATTTCCAGGTGCAGCAGGCCAAGGAAACCAACGCGGAAACCGAAGCCCAGGGCCGCGGAAGTTTCCGGCTCGTACACGAGTGCGGCGTCGTTGAGCATGAGCTTTTCAAGTGCATCACGCAGGACCGGGTAGTCCGTGCCATCCAGCGGGTACAGACCCGAGAACACCATGGGCTTGGCATCGTGGTAGCCGGCCAGCGCTTCCGTCGCGGGCTTGTGGAAGGTGGTGACGGTGTCGCCCACCTTGGACAGGCGCACATCCTTCACACCTGTGATGAGGTAGCCCACTTCGCCAACACCCAGGCCCTTGGACGGCTTGGGCTCCGGGGAGCTGACACCAATTTCCAGGAGTTCGTGCGTGGCGCGGGTTGACATCATCTGGATTTTTTCGCGCGGACTCAGGCTCCCGTCGATGACACGGACGTACGTGACAACGCCACGGTAGGTGTCATAAACGGAGTCGAAGATCATGGCGCGGGCAGGGGCGTTAGGGTCCCCCTGGGGTGCGGGGAGTTCGCGGACAATCTGGTCCAGCAGCTCTTCCACACCGACGCCGGTCTTACCCGAAACCATGAGCACGTCTTCAGGTTTCCCGCCAATGAGGTTGGCAAGCTCTGCAGCGTACTTCTCCGGCTGGGCGGCCGGCAGGTCAATCTTGTTCAGCACCGGAATGATGGTGAGGTTGTTCTCCATGGCCAGGTACAAGTTGGCCAGGGTCTGTGCCTCGATGCCCTGTGCGGCATCAACCAGCAGGATGGCGCCTTCACAGGCTGCCAGGGAGCGGGAGACCTCGTAGGTGAAGTCGACGTGTCCGGGAGTGTCAATCATGTTCAGGCAGTAGGAGGTGCCGTCCACCTCCCACGGGATGCGAACCGCCTGGGATTTGATGGTGATGCCACGTTCGCGCTCAATGTCCATGCGGTCAAGGTATTGCGCCTTCATGTCACGCTGCTGAACCACTCCGGTGAGCTGGAGCATCCTGTCGGCCAGGGTCGACTTGCCGTGGTCGATGTGCGCGATGATGCAGAAGTTCCTGATGATCGCCGGATCGGTCGCGGCGGGCACCGGGGCAGTGCGGGCCATGGGTGACACTAGGGTTCCTTACTGTTGCGTGGGCACAGGGATAGCGGCGTTGTTCACCGAACCGTGCAGGGGTTGTGGCCGTGCGTTGGACGCCGGACACTCAATAGGGTCAAGTCTCCCACGTTTCGTCCTCCGGTAGAGAACCGGAGCCCATTGGATACGCTTGGCACCATGGCCTCAACATCCAAACGCATCTTCAATCTTGTCCGCTCCTTTGCCGAGGCCCTGCTCAAGCCCGGCAAGTCAGCTCCGCCCAAGGGAAAGCCCGGCACCCGTCCCCGCCCCACGCCCGGCGGGAGGGGAGGGACACGCCCAGGTTCGCGTCCGGCGTCGACCGTTGCCGGTGAGGGACTCAGCGCGCCCTACCCCGGCGATTTCCGCGGCAGCGCAACGCTCACCTACTCCCCCACGCTCGACGGCGACGCCGACCCGGGTGAAGTGGTGTGGACCTGGGTGCCCTACGAGGAGGACCATGGCCAGGGCAAGGACCGCCCGGTGCTGGTGGTGGGCAAATCGGGCAAGTACCTGCTGGCGCTGATGATGACCTCGAAGGATCACAGCAGTGATCGCCGCGGCGACAACGACTACATTGACGTTGGCGCCGGTGCCTGGGACAAATCAGGTCGGGACAGTGAAGTGAAGCTGGACCGAATTTTGCAGATCGCCCCGAACGACATGCGACGTGAGGGGGCCATCCTGGACCGGAAGCGGTTCGCGCTGGTGGCGGCGGGTCTGCGTCAGCGGCACGGCTGGAAATAGCCGGGCGCTTCGGGCAGATGATCCGTAGGTGAACAATCCTGAGTTGGCCCAACCGGGTGCCCACATCTGATAAACTTCTTGATTGTGTGTATCCGTGCAGGTCGGCGGATGCAACAGCTTGGCCTGACGTTCACCACAATTCGAGCATCCCCACGCCGCTGTCAACGGTCAAGCTACGCCCTCTACGACCGAATTTACGTATCAAAAGAGAGTTATACATCGTGGCTAATATCAAGTCTCAGAAGAAGCGCATCCTGACCAACGAGAAGTCGCGCGTGCGCAACCTCGCCGTTCGTTCAGGCGTCAAGACCGCTGTCCGTGCAGTAAACACGGCAGTGGCCGCTGGCGACAAGGATGGCGCTGCTGCCGCACTGGTGAATGCAGGCCGCAAGCTGGACAAGGCTGTCAGCAAGGGCGTCTTGCACGCCAACAACGCTGCCAACCGCAAGTCGGCCATCTCCAAGAAGGTCAACGCCCTCTAAGAGAAGCCGATCTGCTTCGCAACTCAAATGTTGGACCCCCACCGCTTGGTGGGGGTCCAACATTGTTTTAAGGGCTCAGCAGGGTGTCGGTCGGGGGCGGGTCAGCGGGTGTCGCCCGTGGGCGGCGTCAGCGACGGGCCGCCGTGGCGATGACGGTGACGGCACGTTCCACGGCGTAGACGGGATCCTTGGCGGCACCCTTGACTTGGGCGTCTGCCTCGGCGAGCACCTTGATGGCGGTGGCCAGCGCCGGGCCGTCCCAATGGCCGGCGTCACGGCGGGCGGCGTCGACCTGCCAGGGGGACATGCCCAGATCCCGGGCGAGTTGGGCCGAGCTGCCACGCACACCAAATACCTTCGCGACGGTCCTGACCTTCATGGCCAAGGCGGCAACCAGCGGCACCGGATCGACTCCCGTGGCCAATGCGTGCCGCAGCGAGGACAGGGCCGCCGGCGCGTTGCCGGCCAGTGCCGCATCGGCGACGCGGAAGGCCGTGGCCTCGACCCGGCCGCCGTAGTACTTGTCGACGTCGTCGCTGCTGACCATGCCGGTGGTATCCGCGATCAGTTGTGAGCAGGCGGCTGCCAGTTCGGACAGGCTTGCCCCCACGGCGGCCACGAGCGCCTGCACCGCACGGGCGTCAATGCGGCGCCGGGCGAGGGCAAACTCGGCACTGACAAACTGCGCTTTTTCAGTGTCCTTTTTTAGCGGCAGGCATTCCACCCGGGGAACCCCCAGGGCCTTCAAGGCGTCAAGAAGTTTCTTCCCGCGCGTGCCGCCACTGTGCAGCAATACCAAGGTCACATCCGGCGCAGGATCCTTGATGTAGGCCAGTGCGTCCTGCAAAAAGTCATCATTCATGGAGGCCAGGGAACCGACTTCAATAAGTTTCGGTTCACTGAACAGGGACGGGCTGGCAACCAGCCCCAGCTGGCCCGGCGAATAATGGCCCGCGTCCATGGTGGTCAGTTCCAGCTCGGCGTTATTGGCCCTGAGTTTGCGGCGCACATCGTCGACGGCCCTGCTGGCGATGAAGTCTTCCGGACCAAAAACCAACACAACAGGTGCCAGGGGCACATCCCGCCAATCGGCGGTTCCCGAAGAGCGCGCTGCGGTCCTGGCTGCCGGGCTCATGCTCGAAGTCCTGTCCATGCAATATTCACAGCACCTACTGTGCCACCACACCGAACTATTCCCAAGCTGTCCTCCATTTCCTTCTCTGGTCCCCCCACCCCTGTTTCCTTCCCTGGCTCCCTCACCCGGACTGCCGTGGTGCTAACGGACTGCCGTGGTGCTAAAGGACGACGGCGGCGCTCCAGCCAAAGGCCAGTGCCGCGGCGAGGATGACAACACTGGCGAAGCCGAAACGCTGCCGCCACCAGTTGGGCACAAAATCCAACAGCAGCGTTGCCACGGCAGCCGTGCGTCGCCGCTCCACCACAGCCACCAGCGCCAGCAACACTGCGGCGTTCGCCACAGCCATGAGCACCACCCCGGCCACTCCCCCAGGCCACGGCAGGCTCGCAGCCGGCAGAGCCGACATCCAGCGCGCCACGGCAGCAACCCACCACGCACCCACCCCACTGAGCGCGGCACAGGCCACCGCCACTCCGGGCAGCGGGAGTGCACACACCAGTCCCAGCGTCCCAGCCGTGGTGACGAGGGCAACGACGGGCGCGGCGGCCATGTTGGCAACAATCGTGTACGGGGTCAGTCTGGCCTGCAGGAGGACGATGACGGGCGCGCAAAACAGCTGGGCAGCCAACGGGATCGCAATGGCCTGCGCCAGCCAAAGCGGGAACAGCACCGATAACCAACGCACACAGCGCTGGCCCACGAGATGGAGTCCAAGGGTGGCCAGTACTGACAGGATGAACGCATAGTCGGCGGCAAGCCAGGGATCGGCCAGCAGCAAGACGACGATGCTTGCACTGAGCAGTGCACCCACACGTTTGGGCCTGCCGCTGAGCAGTGCCATGGCTCCAATGGAACCCATGACCGCGGCACGCAGCACGCTGGGGTCGGGCCCGACCAGGGTGACAAAGCCCACCAAGCCACCCAGGGCAATTGCGGAGGCGAGGACGCGCGGGGTGCGCAGGGAACGCACCACCAGCATGAGTGAGGCGAGGATCAGCGTGCAATTGGCTCCGCTAACCGCGGTTAAATGTGTGAGTCCGACAACTTTCATCGCTTCCTTTAGCGATTCGTCCATGGCTCCGCGCTCCCCCATCACCATGCCCGGCAGGAGTGCTGCGGCATCGGGTGAATGCGGCTTCCACGTTGTCTGGGTGGTTGCGGTCCACGCCTCGCGGATGGAGATCACCAAGGAGCTCCCCCCTTGTGCCGCTGGGGTGTTGGAATCCCGAGGCATCGGAGACGTGGCTGGGGGCTCAGGGAGCGCGTCTGGCGGTGGCAGGGGCACGGTCGCGAGGTGCATCAGCGGCTGTTTGCTGTCCGTACCGGTCCCTGCTTGCATCTTCCCTGCGGCACCCACCAATTGTCCGGGCCGGACATGTGCCCAAGCCGGCCCCGCCATAACACGCACCGACAACCTGCCGCTGGTGGTTTTGCCTGCAGCAATGCTTCGGGTGATGACGGCATTGAACATCACCCGGGCGGGACCGTTCCCTGATTGAAGGGTTCTTGGTCCGTCCGAGACTTCCATGCCAACGAGCACTTCCGAACCGTTCATCACCGCCTGGCCCAAAGGGGACATCACCGACATTTGCATGCGCATCCCCACCACGGCAAGAACACCTACAGCGCACAATGCGGCCAGCATCAGCGCCCCGCCTGCAGGCGCTCGTCGGGAGGTCATGCGGCCAGCGTGCCCGCGTGAGGAGACGGTTCGCCTGTAGGGCGTACAACGGGACGACCAGTCCCCGATGGGTGGGCCATTGTCTGGCAGGACCTTGCGACGGCGCCACCGCTTCATCAGGAGACAACCCATCAGTCCCAGCATCGCTGGGATCAGGAAAAGAACCATCAAGAAGCCACCCTGCCACGGCAAGGTGATTGCCAGTGCTGCCGTGCCCCACACAGCGAGGACACACGGCAGCAGTCTGGCGTCCGGGCGGCGGTGCTCCTGGGCGTCAGCCTGTGCAGCATGGGCCTCAGAAAGCCTGCGTTTGAGGTCCACCACCTGTCGTTTGAGCACTTCCCGACGGCGCATAGGCGGTGCCGGCTGCACCTCCCCCACGGCAGCATCAATGAACCGTGCCCATCGTGGTTCCCGCAGCCTCATGAGACACGCACCAGTTCCCTGATACCAGCGAGCATTTTGGCCCCAATGCCGGAGACCGCGTCCAGGGCGTCAACCGACGTGTATGGCCCGTGGTCGTTGCGCCAGGTGACAATGCGTTCGGCCAAGACGGGACCCACGCCTGGCAGGGTCTCAAGCTCGGCTGCCGTGGCGGTGTTGATATTCAACGGTTGTTGTGGGCTTCGTTGGGCTCCGCCCGGGACAGCCGCCTGTCCATGCTCCGCCGTGCCGGAAGCTCCTGAACCTTGCGCGAGCGCCGCTTCTTCGGCGGTCGGGACAAGGACCTGCTGACCGTCCTCAATGGGGGCAGCGAGGTTCAATGCTGACAACGCGGCGGCGGACAAGGCTCCGCCGGCCGCTTCGATGGCCTGATAGACCCTGCTGCCGGGCGACAAGCGGACAACGCCGGGGTTCGCTACGGCGCCGGCAACGTGGACCAGGAGAACAGTGTCCGATGGCGGCCCTGACGATCCTGATGGCCCAACTGATGTCACTGGTGGTGTAACTTGCGTACCAGGCGGCGGTGCGGCCGTCGAATTCGGAGGGGACAGGGCGGATGATCCCTGCGGCGCCGACGGTCGTGCCGAACTTCCGGGTGTAGCGTTTCCCAGCGGCGGCACTGCCACCTGGCCCATGTTCTTGGTGGCGAGTTCGGCCGAGACACCCTCCACACCGGCTGCCTCCAACCACAACATGCCCAACGCGGCGACAAGCATGGCCAGAACCACAACCAGGGCCCGCAGGGAGACGACCCATTGGGGGCCGCGTAGCCGCAGTGCACTGCCACGGCCTGCGGCGCCGCTGGCAAGACCCTCAGCGCGGCCTGCCCGGCCACCTACCCCACCGGCACGTTGCTCAGTGCCACTGACCCTCCGCGGGGGCCATCTGTTGTCTTCCTCTGCGCCGTCCATGGGACAAAGATAGGCTCACGACCGCACCGCCAAAAGGTGCATCCACTCGTTTGTGAACTACTCCGGGCCGAGGCCCTCCTGTGGAGGAGGCAAGGCATCCGCAACCACCACCACCAGCACACCGAGGCCTGCATGGGCCGCTAAAACGGCAGGCAACCGGGTCAGTGTCGCGGCTGCAAGGCCGGGAGCGTCGACCTCCAGCGCCTTGCCCAGGGTGCGTGCCTGCGCTTCGTTGCCGAAGTGGTGCACACTGATCTGGGTGATTTCCGGGCCGCGGGCGTTGATGTCCGCCGCGGCGAGGGCCTGCAGGCGCCCAATGGCCTTGGCTGCGGAGCGCACCTTTTCAAGCGGAACGATGGCACCGTCCTTAATGCCAAGGAGCGGCTTGATGTCCAGCACCGTACCCACCCACGATGAGGCGAGGCTGATCCGCCCGCCGCGGCGCAACTGTTCCAGGCTGGGGACGTAGAAATAGATTTCCGCGGCCGCGCAGGCGTCCATGGCCGCGTCGATGACGCAGAGGTAATCCTCGCCGCGCAGGGCGGCCGCAACGGCCGCCTGAATGCCACGGCCCTGCCCCATGCCCACGGTGCCAGAATCCACCACGTGGACGGGAACCTCGCAACGCTTGGCCGCGAGCGTGGCCGACTCGTAGGTGCCGGAGAGTTTCGCCGACATATGCAGGGACACAATATGGGTGAAGCCCGCCGCGGCAGCCGCCTTGTAGGCCCGCTCAAATTGCCCCGGTGAGGGGCGGGAGGTCTTAACGGACGTGCCGGAGGCCAGTGCCAGCGACATGTGCGTTTCCAGTTCCGCGTCGTCGTCGGAGTACACGTTATCGCCGATGATCACGGGGATGGGAACAACCGTCAGCAGCCCGGCAGCAGCAATCCCGGCAACCCATTCCGGCGGCAGGGCCGCCGCTGAATCGGTGACGATGGCAACCGTCGGCGCAGGAGCGAGGACCGGTGGGGCAACCGTTTCACTCCCCTTGGGCCGGATGCGTCCCACCTGGGTCCGCAGCCAGGTCCTTGCTGCTGATGTCTCACTCACGGCGCCCATCCCCTTTCTCAATCAAGTGTTGTCCGCCAGCGAAAAACGCAAAAGTGCCCAGCCCGGTTGGGGCCGGGCCCGTTTGCACGGAGACTTCCCGTACCTTACAGTGCTTCGCATCCAGGCAGGAACGACTGTGCAGGAACGACTGTGCAGGAACGATTATGCAGGAACGATTATGCAGGAACGATATTGACCAGCTTAGGCGCACGCACGATCACCGTGCGGATGACGGCGCCGTCCAGTGCCTTTTGCACGGTTTCGTTGGCCAATGCGAGTTCACGCAGTTCGTCCTCCGTGATGTCCGGGGAGACTTCCAGGCGAGCCTTGACCTTGCCCTTGATCTGGACAATCGCGGTTACGCTTTGCTCAACGAGGAGCGCCGGATCAACCTCGGGGAAGCCTGCGTTGGCCACGGAGGCCTGGTGTCCGAGGGTCTCCCACATGTCCTCCGCCGTGTACGGGGCGAAGAGACTGAGCACAATGGCGACAGCCTCGGCGGCTTCACGCACGGCCGGATCACTGGCGCCGGCACCGGAGTCAATGACCTTGCGGGTGGCGTTGACCAATTCCATCAACTTGGCGACCACCACGTTGAACTTGTGGCCTTCCAGCAAGGCCTTCACATCGTGGACGGTGTGGTGGGTCAGCGACCGCAGGGCCGCGTCGCCGCCGTCGCCGGAAATCCCGGCGGCACTGTCCACGTCACGGGCCAGGCGCCAGGCGCGTGCCAGGAACTTGGCCGAGCCGGACGGGGAAACATCCGCCCAGTCGACGTCGTCCTCGGGCGGGCCGGCAAAGACCATGGTGAGGCGGACGGCGTCGACCCCGTATTTATCCCGCTGCTCGCCAAGGTCCTCACCGTTGCCGAGGGACTTGCTCATGGCCTTGCCGCCGTTGAGCACCTGACCCTGGTTCAGCAGCGCGCTGAAAGGTTCGGTGGCATCCAGCAGGCCCATGTCGTGGATGACCTTGGTGAAGAAACGCGCGTAGAGCAGGTGCAGGATCGCGTGCTCCACGCCGCCCACGTACTGTCCCACCGGCATCCAGTCATTGACCTTGGCCGGGTCAAACGGGCCGTCGGTGAAGTCCGGGGAGGTGAAGCGCAGGAAGTACCAGGAGGAGTCGACGAAGGTGTCCATGGTGTCGGTGTCGCGCTTGGCGGCGCCGCCACAGTTCGGGCAGGCAACGTTGACCCAGTCCTCGACGGCGGCCAGCGGGCTGGTGCCCTTCGGGGACAGGTCCTCGCCGCGCAGGTTCTCGGGCAGGCGCACCGGCAGCTGATCGTCCGGCACCGGAACTTCGCCGCAGTCGGCACAGTGGATGATGGGGATGGGTGTGCCCCAGAAGCGCTGGCGGGAGAGCAGCCAATCGCGCAGGCGGAAGTTCACGAACTTCTCCCCCGTGCCCAGCTTCTCCAAGATGGCGATGGCGGCCGGGATGCCCTCGGACTTGGACAGGCCGTTGAGCTCGCCTGAGTTGATCAGGGTGCCCTCGCCGGTGGTGGCGATGCCCGTTTCAGCCGGGTCTTCGCCGCCCGTGTTCAGGACGGCGCGCACGGGCAGGTTGAAGGCCTTGGCGAAGTCGAGGTCGCGTTGGTCGTGGGCGGGGACGGCCATGATGGCGCCGGTGCCGTAATCGGCCAGGACGTAGTCGGCGGCCCAGACGGGCAGCAATTCCTGCGTCAGCGGGTTGATGGCGTAGCGGCCGGTGAACACGCCGGACTTGGGGCGTTCGGTGGATTGGCGCTCAATGTCGCTCAGTGCCTTGACCTGTTCGCGGTACTCCGACAGGGACTCGGCGTGCTCGGCTGTGACCAGCTCAAGTGCCAACGGCGCGTCCGCGGCGACCACAAAGAACGTTGCACCATACAGGGTGTCGGGGCGGGTGGTGAAGACGGTGAGGTCCTGCTGCGGCTTTTCTTCGCTGGCAGCCTCAATCACGAACGTGACGTGGGCGCCCTCGGAGCGGCCGATCCAGTTCTTTTGCATGGCCAGCACGCGGTCCGGCCAGTGCCCCTTCAGCGCGTCCATGTCTTCGAGCAGGCGGTCCGCGTAATCGGTGATCTTGAAGTACCACTGGTTCAGCGACTTCTTGGTGACAATGGTTCCGCAGCGTTCGCAGGCACCATTGACGACCTGCTCATTGGCCAGCACGGTTTGGTCCTTGGGGCACCAGTTGACCGGTGAGTTCTTCCGGTACGCGAGGCCGCGCTCGTGGAAACGCTTGAACAGCCACTGCGTCCACCGGTAGTACTCGGGATCGGAGGTCTGCAGTCGGCGGGACCAGTCCACGGAGATGGCGTAGCGCTTGAACGACTCCGCCTGCGTGTCAATGTTGGTGTACGTCCACTCGCTGGAGTGGGCGTTGCGTTTGATGGCGGCGTTTTCGGCGGGCAGTCCGAAGGAGTCCCAGCCGATCGGGTGCAGCACGTCATAGCCCAGTTGGCGCCAGTAGCGCGAGACCACGTCTCCCATGGCGAACGCCTCGGCGTGGCCCATGTGCAGGTCGCCTGAGGGGTACGGGAACATGTCAAGAACGTAGCGGCGTTCCTTGGAACCGTCATCAAGTGGGGCAAAAACGTTTAGATCATCCCAAACGGCAGGCCACTTGGCCTCCATTGAGGCGAAGTTGTAGACGCCTTCTTCACTGTTCTCTTCAGTCTGGGACTGCACGCTCACGTACCCTGCCTTTACATTCATCATTGGCTTCTTGCATTTGTCCACCCGTTACACACAAAAGCCCCTCGACAGAGCAAGGGGCGTACCGCGGTATTGCTCGCGGCTAGATAAGAAGGAGGAAAATATGCACCTTCCTACTTTAGCGCAATTAAAGTACGACGGCGGGAGTCCACCTTGCGCTGCAAAGGTGGGCTCCCGCCGTCGTACTTCTTACCTTGCTACTTCACGTCCTCGTCAACCCAGTCCATGGACTTGGTGACGGCCTTCTTCCACAGGCGCATCTGGCGGTCGCGCTCGGCGGAATCCATCTGCGGTTCCCAACGCTTGTCCTCGGACCAGTTCTTGGCCAGTTCATCGGTGTCCTTCCAGAAGCCGACGGCCAGGCCAGCCGCATAGGCGGCCCCCAAGGCAGTAGTCTCGGTCACCTTCGGGCGGATGACAGGGATGCCCAGGATGTCGGCCTGGAACTGCATGAGCGCGTCGTTGGCGACCATGCCCCCGTCGACCCTCAGGTCCTCCATGTCCACACCGGAATCCGCATTGGCGGCGTCGAGGACTTCGCGGGTCTGGAACGCCGTCGCCTCCAGGGCCGCACGGGCCATGTGGCCCTTGTTGACGAAGCGGGTGAGCCCGACGATGGTCCCGCGGGCATCGGGGCGCCAGTACGGTGCGAACAGGCCGGAGAACGCCGGCACGATGTACACGCCGCCGTTGTCCTCAACGGTCTTCGCCAGCTGCTCGACCTCCGGCGCGGATTTGATCATGCCGAGGTTGTCGCGCAGCCACTGGATCAGCGAACCTGTCACCGCGATGGAACCCTCCAGCGCGTAGACAGGTTTGGCGTCCCCGAGGCGGTAGCAGACAGTGGTCAGCAGTCCGTTCTTGGAGTGCACAATCTCCTCGCCGGTGTTGACGATCAGGAAGTTTCCGGTGCCATAGGTGTTCTTGGCGCCGCCCTTCTCGAACGCTGCCTGGCCAAACGTGGCGGCCTGCTGGTCGCCCAAGATGCCCGCAACCGGGGTTTCGCGCAGCAGCTGGCTGCCGTGCACGTGGCCATACACCTCGGAGGAGGACTTGATCTCCGGCATCATCGACTTCGGCACACCGAAGACGGCCAGGATCTCCTCATCCCACGCCAGGGTTTCCAAATCCATGAACAGGGTGCGGGAGGCGTTGGTGACGTCGGTGATGTGCACGCCGCCGTCAGTTCCGCCGGTCAGGTTCCAGGTGACCCAGGAATCGGTGTTGCCGAACAGCAGATCGCCGGCTTCCGCCTTTTCGCGGGCCCCGTCAACATTGTCCAGGATCCACTTGATCTTGGTGCCGGAGAAGTAGGTTGCCAGCGGCAGGCCCACCTTCTGCTTGAAGCGTTCGACGCCGCCATCCGCCGCCAGTTCGTCAACGATGGCCTGGGTGCGGGTGTCCTGCCAGACGATGGCGTTGTAGACGGGCACGCCGGTGTTCTTGTCCCACACCACGGCCGTCTCGCGCTGGTTGGTGATGCCGACACCAACAATGTCGTGGCGGGTGAGGTTGGCCTTGGACAACGCCGTGCCGATGACCTCGCGGGTGTTGTTCCAAATTTCGACCGCGTTATGTTCGACCCAACCTGCCTGCGGGAAAATCTGCTCATGTTCCAGCTGGCCGCTTGAAACAATGTTGCCGTCATGGTCGAAAACGATGGCACGGCTGCTGGTGGTTCCCTGATCGATGGCAATTACATACTGAGACATCTTTGTTTCCTTTGCTTGGGATTCAAAATTCGAATCTTGATTCACCTTTTGAACAAATGGCTGAGTGGCTAGGCCACTACCAGCGGGAGCCAGCTTGCTGCGGCGCCACCAAGGGCACCGCCCACGAGCGGACCAACAACGGGAACCCAGGCGTAGGACCAGTCACTTGATCCCTTGCCCTTGATGGGCAGCAACGCGTGGGCAATGCGTGGCCCCAGGTCACGGGCAGGGTTGATGGCGTAACCCGTGGGTCCACCGAGTGAGGCACCAATGGCTACCACCAAAAGCGCAACGGGCAGCGGGCCCAGTCCTGTAACTCCACCACCGAAGTGCAGGATGACGAACACCAGGACGAAGGTTCCGATGATTTCCGTGGCAACGTTCCAGCCGTAGCTGCGAATGGCCGGGCCGGTGGAGAAGACACCGAGCTTGGTGGCCGCATCCGGCTCACCGTCGAAGTGTTGCTTGTAGGCAACCCAGCAGACGACGGCGCCAATGAAGGCGCCGAGCATTTCCGCTCCAAAGTACGTCATGGTGGAGGCAAAGTTCACGGCCACGCCGGGCGCGTATTCTGCTTTGCCGTTGGCCAGCAACCCGACCGTCACTGCGGGGTTCAGGTGTGCACCTGACTTTGCGGCAACAAACACACCGGACATAACTGCAAGGCCCCAGCCCCAGTTGACCAGCAGGAACCCGCCGGAATTACCTTTGGTTCCTTTAAGGGCAACGTTGGCAACAACACCACAACCCAGCAGGGTGAGCATCATTGTTCCCATCACCTCGGATGCGAACACAATTCCAAGAGACATCTTTGACTCCAATTGGTTGGTATTACATTGAAGGGCTCGCCGGTCTTGGCGCAACCCTCTTGAACCCCCTTTGCCCCCGGGGGCTTAGGCAATCAAGCTTTGTACTTCCACACCGTGGAAGCGCGCCAGAACATCAACGGCGTGCTGAATTTCCTCGCTGACCCGGGCAGCATCCCAGCCCATGGGCCCGGCCAGTGCGGCCGCTGTCTCGGCCAGCAGTTCGGTGGTGACCAGGCCGCGGAACGCCAGGGAGGTGCGGCGGATCATGACGTCGATCAGGTGCCCGATCTGCTCGTGTTCCACCATGAAGGCCACTTCACGGTCACTGAGCTCGCTCGTTGACGCGAACACCGTGTCCTTGCCTTGGGCCAGGTAGGCCAGCACATCCTTGGCACGGGTGCCGTAACGGGTGAGCAGGACACCGGCGCGGGCCTTGTCCACCGACTCGGCAGTATGGGAGGAGATCCACGATTCAACTGCAGCGTCCGTGGACGGGAAGTTCACGCCGCCGCCAATGGGCAGCTTCGCCGTGGACGTCTTTCGGACTGATCCCAGGATCGCCAGGACATCGTTGGTCATGTGCTCTGAGAGGGCCCGGAACGTGGTCCACTTGCCGCCGACAAGACTGAGCACAGGCACGGTGGCCCCGCCAATGTTGCGGTCCGAGCGTTCAATGCGGTAGTCGCGGGAGACGAAGCCTGGAGCGGTCTCGTCGTGCCGCGGCAAGGGGCGCACACCGGAGAAGCTGTACACAATATCGTCGCGGGTGACCAGGATGTTGGGGAAGACGTGGCCAATGAGGTCGAAGAAGTAGTCAATCTCAGGCTCGGTGCAGACCGCATCCTGGCTCATGTCTGCATCGATGTCGGTGGTGCCCACCAGGATCCGGTCCCCCATGGGGTAGATCAGCACGATGCGTCCGTCAGTGTGCTCGAAGAAGATCTCGCGGCCGTTGCAGGCGGCCATCAGTTCGGGATGGTCCAGAACAATGTGTGAGCCCTTGGTCCCGCCCATGAATCGTGTTGCGACACCCATGTCCGCATTGGTCTGGTCAACCCAGGCACCGGTGGTGTTGACGATGACGTCGGCGGTGAAGGTGAACTTTTCGCCGGTGAGCTGGTCGGTGAGCTCAACGCCGTCGTCTTTCACTGCTGTTGCACCAACATAGTTCGTGGCGCGGGCCTGCTCTTCACCACTGCTGGCCAGCCCGGCCTTTTCACCGTCCTGAAGCACATCCAGGGTGAGCCGTTCGGGGTTGTGGACCGAGGCGTCGTAGTAGGTGGCGGCGTATTTGATATTGGCGGGCAGCTGGGGCATCTGTGCCAAGGCCTTCTTGCGGCCCTTGAAATCATGGCGGGGAACGGTGCCGCCGTCGCGGGAGAAGAAGTCGTACATGGTCAGGCCGACCTTGATCAGGAAGGCGCCGCGCTCCTGCGGTTTGCCCTGCTTGTGCGTGAGGAAACGCATGGGGGCGCTGAGGATGCCGGAGAAGGTACTGAAAATGGGGATCGTGGTCTGGAGCGGCTTCACGTAGTGGGGTGCGATCTTCAACAGCCCGTTGCGCTCGACGACGGATTCCCTCACCAGACGGAATTCACCGTTTTCCAAGTAGCGGATGCCGCCGTGGATCATGTGTGAGGAGGCGCCGGATGCTCCCTGACAGTAATCGCCGCGCTCCACGAGGGCCACGTCGATACCCTGCAGGGCCAAATCCCGGAAGGTTCCCACGCCGTTGATCCCGCCGCCAATGATGAGTACCTTGGCATGGGGACGGGCTCTGAGGGACTGCACTTCGGGACGCACCCGGGACGCTGTTTCCTTGGAGTCCTGGCTAGTGCCGTCTTTGCCTAAGATACCCACGTCGACCTCATTCACTTCGTATTCAATGGCGTTTGTACACCTCTTCCCATTATTGTTTGAATAGTCGGAAAATATAGTCAATCGGTTTGCACAAACGTGCACAAAGGGTGGTGGAACCATGGCATCCAAGCGGACGAAACAGCAAGATGCACTGCGGGCTGCACAAATGTACTACTTGCAGGACCAGACCATGGATGCCATTGCTAGAGAGTTGCGAACCTCCCGATCCACCGTCTCCAGATTGTTGTCAGCCGCCCGGGATTCGGGACTGGTGCAGATCCAGATCAAAACACCTTCGGACCGGGCACCCGAACTGGAACGGGTCATTCGCAGACGCTACGAGGTGGAGGTGCACGTGGTGCCCGTCTCCGACATGCTCACCGAGATCGAAGTGCTTGAACGCGTCAGCATGCAGGCCGCGCGCACCATTGGTCCATTGGTTGATTCCAACGCCGTGATCGGGGTGGCCTGGGGCTCCACCGTCAGCACCGTCAGCCGGCACCTGACCCGCAAAACCACCCACGGAACCACCATCGTCCAGCTCAACGGAGCAGGCAACACCCAAACCTCAGGCATCAGCTACGCCTCGGAAATCATTCGCCGCTTCGGCACCGCCTATGGCGCCAAGGTGGAACAGTTTCCCGTGCCGGCGTTCTTTGACCGCTCCGATACCAAGGTCATGATGTGGGAGGAACGCAGTGTCCGGCGCATCCTTGACCTGCAGGAGCGCATGACCATTGCCATCTTCGGTGTCGGATCGATAGACGCCGAAATCCCCAGTCATGTGTACTCCGGCGGCTATTTGGACGAAACCGATATCGACGCCCTCGAGGCGAGCGGAGTGGCGGGGGACGTGGCGACGGTGTTTTTTCGTTCCGACGGCACCGACAACGGCATTGTCCTTAACGAACGCTCCAGCGGACCCAGCCTGGAGAACTTACGCAAGGTCCGGCGTCGTATCTGCGTGGTCTCCGGACGGAAGAAGATCACCGGACTCCGCGGAGCACTGGCCGCCGGATTGGTCACCGACCTGATCCTGGACGAAACCACGGCTCGCGAACTCGTTGAACAGGACAGCCCGGCATCAGACCCCATTCTCAATTTCCTGGACGGACTGGACTCACTCTGACGCTGCTGTACCGCTTCCACGCCTGACCCCACCACCGCATCCACACCGCGCCGCACTGCACGGGCGGGCACGTGGATGGGTAAAGTCATGGGTATGCAACGCTCCCCCAAATACACATTGAACAACGGTGTCAGCATCGATGCGCTCGGCTACGGCGTATATAAGGTGCCGGCCGATGACTGCGCCGCCCTGGTGTCCACCGCATTGGACGCCGGCTACCGCACCGTTGATACTGCGGCCCTGTACGCGAATGAGGCGGGAGTGGGGACTGCGGTCCGCAGCGCCGTCGCGGCCGGAACACCCCGCGAGGACATCTTTGTCACCTCCAAGGTGTGGAACACCGAGCAGGGCTACGACGCCACATTGGCGGCGTTCGATGCCAGCATGGGGCAACTGGGCCTTGACTATTTGGACATGTACCTGATCCACTGGCCGTGTCCTGCCCGCGAGTTGTTTAT
>JBBPZC010000098.1:0-5222 GCA_038199275.1 Actinomycetales bacterium | reverse complement strand
ACCCAGTCCGAGATCCGTGGCTCGTTTGTCCAGCAGCGCGGTGCGGTGGGTGGGAGAGGACATCCACCAATCCACGATCTGCTCTGCGGTGCCGTTGATGCCGATGATTTCCCGGTACAAGTCATGGCCCGCAGGGAGGATGGAGGCGCCAGCATCCGGACGGTGGAGCTTGGCCATGTCAAGGGTGTTCTTGTTGATCTGTCCGTTCAGATTCACGGCCCATTTTTGCGATCCGGCACCAATAGTTGTGTTCAGAACCAAAGGCCCGGCACCGTTCTGGGCACGGTACTCGTTGGTTTTGGCCAACACAATTTTCACGAATGCGTCCGACGCTCCTGGAGCGGCGACAGCTGCCAGTTTACGGGGTGCAACTGTTGGTGTGGGCTTGGCGGGTGCTTTGGGCGCCGGTGCCTTGAGCGGTGCTGGGGCCTTGGACGCTGGTGGTTTGGGCGCTGGTGCTGGTTTGGCTGGTGCCTTGGTGGGTGCTTTGGGCGCTGGTGCCTTGGTGGGTGCTTTGGGCGCTGGTGCTGGTTTGGCTGGTGCCTTGGTGGGTGCTTTGGGCGCCGGTGCCTTGGCGGGTGCTGGTGCTTTGGTGGCCGGGGCAGGTTTGATTGGAGCCTTGGTGGCCGGCACGGCTTTGGCTGGTGCCTTGGTGGCGGGCACAGCCTTGGCTGGTGCTTTGGCCGGTGCCTTGGGTGCCGGTGCCTTCGTCGCGGAAGCGCTCTTGGACGGTGCCGGTTTGGGCAGGTTCGTTGCCGTCGATGTGGCAAGAGTTGAGCGAGCGCCGGTAGAGACGCTTTCCGCCACGGCGGGAGTCAATGCTGCGGCTGCAAGCGCCGTCGAGAGCGCAACGGCGCACAACAGACTTGTTATTTTTCGCATTGTGAATCCCCTGGGGTGCTGATAAGCCTGACGCCCCGAGACCTGGGACACGCGTCCATATTATCCGGGCAAGTGGTGTTCCGGTGGCTCGGCGAGCCGGACGGCGGCTATTTTGCGGGCACGAAGCCCCGAAAGTCGGGACGCTCGGCCAGCCATCGGCCTTGCATCCCGGCAGAGTGCACGACGACGGCGCTGAGGACCAAAATCCCTGGCCAGCCGGGACACTGGACACTGGCTCCCGGGACACGGGTGCGCGGATGCTGGTGGCATCGAGCGTGATTCCACCAGCAGAACAAGGGAGTTACCGCCATGGACACCACCGCAAACCCGACGAACACTGCATTAATTCCGGTACGCACCACCAGGGAGCGGAACCCCGTTCAACCTTTTTAGCCGCCGCGGCACGGCAACGGCCCTCGTCCTTGGAAGCCTACTGAACGCTGCTGCCGCGTTCGTGAACACCGCCTTCCTGCAAGGCGCCCCAACAGCCGAAGTCTATGTGGCAGCTTTGGCCGAACGGGGGCCGCTGGGCATCGCGGGCTTGCGGCTGAACATCGTGGGCATCCCGTTGATGATGATCGACGTCATCTGGCTCATTACCTGCTGAAGGGAGCCGACGCTGACGGGATTGAGCGGGCGGTGCGGGCGGTGCCTGCGGGGGAGACCTTGTACTCGGCGGCCGTGGCCCGGCGGATGCAGAAGTTTTTTGCTGCCGCCTCCTCAGGTGGACTGGCGGCCCAGCCGTTCCCCGAGCTGACACCCCGGGAGCGGGAGGCGCTGGAGCATGTGGCGCGCGGCCAATCGAACGCGGAGATTGCCGAGGCATTGGACGTGCAGCAAAAAACAGTGCGCAATGTGGTCTCCGCCGTGTTGGCGAAGCTGCGGGTTGTGGACAGGAGCCAGGCCATCGTGCGGGCCCGGGATGCCGGGCTGGGCCGCGGTCAGTCCTGAGCCGGGGAACCCAACCAGGAAGCTCAACCGGGCAGCAGCCGCTTTTTCATCCGGTGCGTTTCCTGCAGAAAGCCGGCCAGGACGGCCTGGACGGCGAGGGAACGCATCGATTCGGGCCGTGCGGCGGCCCAGTACTGGACCCGCTGCTCCACCTCATCGGGCAAGACGCGCACAAAATCCTCCTGGCCCTCAACCATGAACGCCGGCAGCATGCCAAACCCGGCATTGGAGCGCACCGCCTCAATCTGGGCAAACACGCTTGTGGATTGGAACTGCGCCGGTTCGCGCGCGCCGGAGAGCCGATGCAGAGCCAATTCCGCAACCTGCAGAGTTGATTCCACGTAGGAAACAAACCGGTGGCCGGCCAGGTCCTGAACGGATGCCGGCATCGGGTGGGTGGCCGCATACCCGGTGCCGGCATACAGCCGCAATGCGTAGTCGGTGAGGTGGATGGTTTCCGCCCGGCCCGCCTCAACACTGCCGGCCACCACCTCGATGTCCACCCCGGAACGGTTCTGGCGCAGCCGGCGGGTGGCACTGAGCAACTCCACCCGCAGCGAAGGGTGCGCGCGCTGCAGCCGGACCAGGGCCGGCGTGGCAATGAGCGCCCCAAAAGCATCGGAGGTGCTCACCCGGACCACGCCGGCAATGTTGTCCACGCCGTCACGGATCCCGGCGGTCAGGGTGCCCAGGCTCTTTTCAATCCCCTCGGCAGCGGCCACCGCCGCCCGCCCGAGCTCCGTCAGCTCCCAACCCTGCGGGGTCCGCTCCAGTGTGCGCCCGCCCATCTGCTTGTCGAGGGCCAGAATGCGCCGCGAGACCGTGGTGTGGGTGGTCTCCAAGGCGTCGGCCACGGCGGTGAACCGGCCCAGGCGCGCCACCGTCAGCAGAATCAGCAGGTCGTCGGGGCTGGGAAACCGCTTGAAATCCACCGCTAAACCACTCCTTATATAGAGGTACGTTCGCGACCAATGCGAGCCCCACCCGAGCATGTGCATAGATGCACATGCGCTCTGCCTATTTCGTTCTTGTTTGCACTCTAACAGGGTGTGATGCTGGTCATGGATGGGTCATTGTCAGGCCCCTGGGACATAATGGAAAACGTGAGCAAGGGAGCTTTCAAAATGGCAATCGTGGCATGGATTGGTTTGGGCAACATGGGCGGACCCATGACGGCCAACATGGTCAAGGCCGGACACACCGTCCGCGGCTTTGATCTCAGCACGGCAGCCCTCGAGGCGGCCGTCAACAACGGCGTCACTGCCACGGCGTCCATCGCCGAGGCGGTCTCCGGCGCCGAGGTCATCTTCACCATGCTCCCCAAGGGCGACCACGTCCGCAGCGTCTACTTCGGCGAAACCGGCATCCTGGCAACCGCAGCCACCGAAACCCTCCTCATTGACTCCTCCACCATTGATGTGGAGTCCGCCCAGGCCGTGCACGACGGCGCCGCTGCCGCCGGCTTCCGCTTTGTCGACGCCCCAGTCTCGGGCGGCATGAGCGGCGCGAGCGCCGGCACACTCACCTTCATGATTGGCGGCGGGGCCGACGCTGTCGCCGACGCCTCGGCATTCGTCGAGCCCATGGCCGGAAACATCATCCCCACCGGCGGGGCCACCACAGGCCAAGCCGCCAAAATTTGCAACAACCTGATGCTGTTCATCAACCTGGCCTCCACAGCGGAAGGCGCCGTACTTGCGGACCGACTCGGCCTGGACAAGCAGGTCTTCTGGGACATCGCCTCCGTCTCCTCGGGTGACAGCTGGGCGCTTCGCACCTGGTATCCGCTGCCCGGCGTGGTGCCAACCTCACCGGCCAACAACGACTTCGCCCCCTCTTTCACCGCCGATTTGGCCAACAAGGACATTGGCCTGGCCATCGCCGCCGCCCGCGCCACGGACACACCGCTGGAAATTGGCGAACACGTACAGCAGCTGTTCCAACGCCTCATCGACGAAGGTGAAGGCGCCAAGGACTGCTCCCGGATCGTCTCCCTCGTGGACGGGTCACTGAAAACTTCCACCCCAGCCGCTACTGCCTAAGGAAAACGCCATGACTGATGTACAAACAACTACAGCGCTCCGGGATTGGCCCATGTGGATTGGCGGCGAAGAAACCGCCTCGGCCAGCGGGGAATGGCGCCGGGTGGAAAACCCCGCCCGCCGCGACACCTTGATCGCCCGCGTCCCGGCTGGCAACGAAGCCGATGTGGACCGTGCCGTTGCCGCCGCCCGCGCCGCATTCCCGGCTTGGCGCGCCCAGCATTTCAGCGGCCGCGCCAAGGCACTGCTGGCCATCGCCGACGAACTCGAAGCCCGCACCGAGGAATTCGCCACGCTCACGGCACTGGACACCGGCAACGCCCTGCGCACCCAGGCCCGCCCCGAGGCCACCACCATGGTCTCGATGTTCCGCTACTTTGCCGGGGTGGCCGGGGAGGTCAAGGGCACCACGCTCCCCGCCGGTGAAAACCAGCTGCAGTACACCCGCCTCGAGCCGCTCGGCGTTGTCGCCGCCATTCTGCCGTGGAACTCGCCGCTGATGATCGCGGCCTTCAAGATCCCCGCCGCCCTGGCCGCCGGCAATACCGTCATCATGAAAGCGGCCGACGATGCCCCGCTCGCCATCTTGCTGCTTGCGGAAGTATGCAACAAACACCTGCCCGCCGGCGTCGTCAATGCCATGACGGGCCGAGGTTCGGTGATTGGTGAAGCCCTGGCCAACCATCCCGGCGTGGACAAGGTCTCCTTCACCGGCTCCACCGAGGTGGGGCGTGGGGTGGCCGCGACCGCCGGCGCCCGACTGGCGCACATGTCCCTGGAGCTGGGCGGGAAGAACCCCTCCATCGTGTTCCCGGACGCCGTGGATGATGAACTCATCGATGGGCTGCTCATGGCTTCGCGCTTCACCCGCCAGGGCCAAAGCTGCACGGCCGGCTCCCGGCTTTTCCTGCATGAAGACATTTACGACGACGTGCTGGCGCGACTCAGTGCCAAGCTCGGCGCACTCAAGGTGGGGGATCCGCTGGATGAGGCCACAGACATGGGCGCGGTCATCAACGCCAAGCAGCATACGGCCATCACTGGATACCTCGATGAGGGCAGGGCCACGCCGGGCATGAAGGCAGTGCTGGGCGGCAGTGCTCCCACAGAGGGTGCACTGACCGAGGGCTACTATCACCTGCCCACCGTTTTCAGCGGCGCCAAGAACGAGTTCCGACTCTCGCAGGAGGAGATCTTTGGCCCGGTGCTGGTGGCCATTCCCTGGAAGGACACGGCCGAGGTGATCCGCATGGCCAATGACACCAACTTCGGCCTGGCTGCCTACGTGTGGAGCCACAATCTCGATAACGCGTTGAACACGGCCCACCAGGTTGAGGCCGGCTGGGT
>JBBPZC010000097.1:0-4137 GCA_038199275.1 Actinomycetales bacterium | reverse complement strand
GGGTGCCCTGCGCCAGTGCGGAGGCGCCGGAGTTGAGCGTGTTGGCGCCGTCGGACAGGGCGCCCACACCTGCCGAGAGCGAGGTCGCGCCGTCGGAAAGCTGCAGTGCCCCGTCCTTGAGTGTCAGTGAACCCGAGGCGAGCTCGTTCATGCCAGCCACCAGTTCCCCGGCCCCGTCCTTGGCGGAATCGACGCCCTCGGTGACCTTCGCGGAACCTGCCGCCGCGGCACGCAGGCCCTCTCCGGCGTCGTGCAGGCCCACCAGGAGGGTTGAGGAAGTCTGCTCACCGAGCTGTTTGGCGACGGCGTCGCGGACCTGCGTCATGGCTTGTTTGCCCAGCACGCTGGAGAGGAAGTTGTTGGAATCGTTGAACTCGACGTCCAGCATGGTCTGGGCCGGGGCGTCGGTGCCCACCGATACGGCGTTCTTGGAGAAGTCCGCCGGGATGGTCATGGCAAAGTAGTAATCGCCGTCGGCCACGCCTTTCGCGGCGGCGTCGGCGTCGGTATCCTGCCACTTCAGGTCCATGCCGGCGAGCAGCTCGTTGGCCAGGTCATCGCCGGCATGCACCGCCGCTCCGTCACGATCGGCGCCTGTGTCCTGATTGACCAATGCCACAGGCAGATCGTCCATGTGTTTGTCCGGCGCCTGGAATGCCCACAGGTAGAGGGCGCCGTAAATGAGCGGGATGAACAGCATCACGGCCACCGCGATCTTGGGCAGTTTGCCGCGTTTAAAACGGCTCAGCTCCGTGCCGGAGGATAGAAAGGCAAACATTAAACGGTCTCCTCGATCAATTCGTGGCGCAATTCGTGCAGGGGTGTGGTGGGTTCTTCGCCGGGGTTCTCGGCGGCTGTGTTTTCGTCGGTTGTGGTTTCGTCGGATGTGGGCGCGCTGTGCTCGGCCAGGTCAATGACGTGTGGGTCGATCCCCAAGTCCCGCCACAGCGCCGTATCCAAGGACGACGCCGAGACCACCACTGTGCGCTCATCGGCGGCAATTGTTGCCAACCGGGCCCAGACGGCGGCCCGGGAATCGGTGCTGCGGACCTGTTCCACGTCATCGATGAAAAGCATCTGCGGCGAGGCCATCATGGCCAAGGTGATGCGAAGCAGGAATTGCGTGAGCTCGTCCAGGTCCCAAATGACGGTGTTGGCGTGGGGGATGGGCAGCTCGCCAAAGACGGGTGCGCAAACTTCGGCAACGTCGACGTCGTTGAGCCGGCGGACCCTGGCCCACCAAGGGGAGAGCCACGCCCGGCGCTCGCGCAGGGCGGCGCCAACGGTCACTGAATCCTCCAGATCGTCTATGCCGGAGAAACCTGCGATGGCGCTGAGCTTTTGGACGGGACGGAGGTTGCGGGGGAGTGCGTACCCACCCACGGTGAGGGTTCCGGCGTCGTGCTTCATGCGACCGGAAAAGGTGAGCAGCAAGGAGGTGCGCCCGCTGCCGGGATCGCCTCGCAGGACGGTGAGGCCGGAGTCGAGCCCGCATGTCAGCGGGCCATACACGGGGCCGCGGCCTGCTGACAGAGCAAGGTTGTTGGCGTGGATCTGCACAGTGGTTCCTTAGTTGGGGACTTGGATGGAGGTCTGGGTGAAGGGACGGCGCGGTCGGGAGTCGTTTTCTCGAGTGGGTCCGGCCGCTATTCATTTCTTTGTACTGACCAGTCAGTTTAGCAACGACGGGCAACGACTTTCCAACTTCTATGCCCGCAGCGGGCTATGACGTTGTTCACTTCCCGCGCCGCACCAAGCGTTGCCACAGAAACCCAAAGGGGCGGCAGGGGATTAATTTGGACGGATTTGAGAGAATTGTTCAGTGACTGTTACAGACATCCCCTCCAGCGACACCAAACTTGACCTCCCGCCCCTGAAATTGGGCAACATCACGGTGGACACCCCCGTGGTGCTGGCCCCCATGGCCGGAATCACCAACACCGCGTTCCGCAGACTCTGCCGCGAACACGGCGGCGGTGTGTTCGTCTCCGAGATGGTCACCTCCCGCGCCCTCGTCGAGCGAACTCCCGAGTCCATGCGGCTCATCAGCCACGACGAGGATGAAAAGATCCGCTCCGTCCAGCTGTACGGCGTGGACCCGGAAACCGTGGGCAAGGCCGTGCGGATGCTGGTGGAGGAAGACCACGCGGACCACATCGATCTGAACTTTGGCTGCCCCGTGGCCAAGGTCACCCGCCGGGGTGGCGGCGCAGCGCTGCCGTGGAAGCTGGACCTGTTCACCGGCATCGTCCAAACCGCCGTGCGCGAAGCGTCCAGGGGCGGGCTGCCGCTGACCATTAAGATGCGCAAGGGCATCGATGAAGACCACCTGACCTATCTTGAGGCGGGCCGCATCGCGCGCGACTCCGGTGTTGCAGCTGTTGCGCTGCACGGGCGCACCGCCAACCAGTTCTACTCCGGCAAGGCCGACTGGGACGCCATCGCCCGGCTGCGCGAGGCGCTGCCGGATGTGCCGGTTCTGGGCAACGGCGATATTTGGAGTGCCGAGGACGCTGTTGCCATGGTCCGCCAGACCGGCGTCGACGGTGTGGTTGTGGGCCGCGGCTGCCAGGGCCGGCCCTGGCTGTTCGGCGACCTGATGGCCGCCTTTGAGGGCAGCGACGACCGGCACAAACCCGGCATGGCCGAGGTCGCCGCGGCCGTGTACCGCCATGCCGAACTGTTGGTTGACACCTTTGACGACGAAAACAAGGCCCTGCGTGACATTCGCAAGCACATGGCCTGGTACTTCAAGGGTTACGTGGTGGGCGGGGACCTGCGCGCTGCGCTCGCCTCGGTGCCCACCCTCGAGGTGCTTCGCGGGCTCCTGGATCAGCTGGACATGTCCGGGCAATACCCGGGTGCCGACGCCGAAGGCCCCCGCGGCCGCGCCGGCACTCCCAAGCGCACGGCACTGCCGGCCGGCTGGCTCGATGCCCGCACCGTCAGCGGCTCGGAAAAAGAAGAGCTCACCGGCGCCGAACTGGACACCTCGGGCGGATAGTCCCCAGCCGCTCCCACTGCTCGCAGGCTCGCAGCGGGTCCCTCGCGGCCGTGGGCCCAAACGCCACTGCCAGCCTCGCAAGCTCGCAGCGGGTCCCTCGCGGCCGTGGGCCCAGCGCCTGTGGACAACGTCCCCGCGGCTGGAACGGTTGGCCCTAAACTTAGGAACATGTCCTCCGATGCAGAAGCAGACGCAGTTTACGTAGCCCACGACCAGCAGCGTTGGGTGCAAGAAGCCCCCAAAAGCAGTTTGCGGACAGTGTTTGAACGTGACCGTGCCAGGGTCCTGCACTCCTCGGCGCTGCGCAGGCTTGGCGCCAAGACGCAGGTGGTGGCGCCGGATACGGATGACTTCGTGCGCACGCGGCTCACGCACAGCTTGGAAGTGGCGCAAATTGGCCGGGAATTGGGCCGCACACTGGGTTGCGACCCGGACGTCGTCGACACCGCCTGCCTGGCCCACGACCTCGGCCACCCGCCGTTCGGCCACAACGGCGAATCCGTACTGAATGATCTCTCGCACACCATCGGCGGCTTCGAGGGCAACGCCCAGACGCTGCGGCTGCTGACCCGGCTGGAGTCCAAGGTGCTCACGGACGACGGCGGTTCGGCCGGCTTGAACCTGACCCGCGCGTCCCTGGACGCCGCCTCAAAATACCCCTGGCTCGCCGCCGACGCCCCGCTCCTTGGCGGCTCCCGCACCAGCAAGTTTGGCGCCTACACCGATGATCTCCCCGTTTTTGAGTGGCTCCGCGAGGGTGCCCCTACGGGGAAAACCTGCATCGAGGCGCAGGTCATGGACCTCTCCGATGACATCTCCTACTCAGTGCACGACGTGGAAGATGCCATCGTCGCCGGCCATGTGCAGCTGAAATGGCTCGCCAACCAGGACCAGCGCAACCGGGTCCTGGGCTACACGCAGCAGTGGTACCTGCCCATGGTGGATTTGGCCGAAATTGATGCAGCCCTGCAACGCCTCGAGGCCACCAGCGTCTGGGTCCGCCACGCCGATGGCAGCCGCCGCTCCATGGCCGCACTGAAGGACATGACCAGTCAGCTCATCGGCCGCTTCTGCCAAAGTGCGGTCGACGCCACCCAGACCATCCATGGGACCGGACGCTTGACGCGGTATGC
>JBBPZC010000096.1:0-10418 GCA_038199275.1 Actinomycetales bacterium | reverse complement strand
GGGTGGGTGGGCCCACGCCCGCCAGGTTCCCTGGAAATCGCGTCAGCGATTTACGTGGCCGGTCAGCGGGTGGGTGGGCCCACGCCCGCCAGGTTCCCTGGAAATCGCGTCAGCGATTTACCGGGCCGGCGGGTGGGGACTAGCTCTGCGCTGCGTGGTAGGCGTCGCGGACCTCGGCCTGGATGCGGCCGCGTTCGTGAACGGTGAAACCGTTCTCGCGTGCCCAGGCACGGATCTGTGCCACGTCATTGTTGCCCTTTGCTGCCGTGGCGGGGCCCTTGCCCCGAACTGCACGTCCACCGGCGCGACGGCCGGATGCAATGAATTTGCTCAATGAGTCACGCAATGCCTGGGCATTCTCAGCGGAAAGGTCAATCTCGTAATTGATGCCGTCCAGCCCGAAAGTGACATTCTCTTCGGCGGGACCGTGGTCAATGTCGTCCACGAGGGTGATGTGAATTTTCTGTGCCATGGTTGGTAATCGCCTCACGTATTTTGTTGAATACTTTCACCACAAATTATGTAGGGTAAATCCATTTCCGTCAAAGATCATTCAATATTTTTTTCTTATGAAGATTTTTCACCGGCGGCATCGGCGTCGTGTTCGGCCTGCGCCAAGGCATCACGTTCCGACTTATCGGCATTAAAAATCGCCTTCATGGCAAAGTAGAAAAGTGCGCCTACTCCTAAAGAAGGCAGGATAACCGCTACATATTCCATAATCTGGCCGCTCCTACTCGGGTTTCATCAGGGGGAAGAGGATGGCTTCACGGATGCCAACACCAGTGAAGAGCATGACCAGGCGGTCCACACCCAAGCCGAGCCCACCCATGGGCGGGGCACCGTATTCCAGGGCGCGCAGGAAGTCCTCATCCAGTTGCATCGCTTCGGGATCACCTGCCGCTGCGGCAAGTGATTGCTCGGTCAGGCGTTCGCGTTGAATGACGGGGTCAATGAGCTCGGAAAACGCGGTTCCCGTTTCACGGCCGTCAATAACCAGGTCCCATGCCTCAATGAGATCTGGCTTGTCGCGGTGCGGGCGGGCCAGCGGCTGGGCCGACGGCGGATAGTCACAAACAAATGTGGGCTGGATAAGTGTGGGTTCAACAATCTCGCCAAACAGTTCCGTGACGAGCTTCTCAGCATCCCAGACGGAATCAATTCCAATCCCACGATCGGCCGCAATCTGCCGCAATTCTTCGGCAGTCGTCACGGGCGTAATTTCAATTCCCACAGCGTCGGAAAGGCCCTTGTAGACGGGCAGCCAGGGCCACTCACCATCCAGGTTGATCTGCCCGCGCTCGGTTTCGATCACCCGCGAACCAACGGCGTCTGCTGCGGCAAGAATAATGCGCTGCATTGTTTTAGCCATGGTGAATTGGTCGCCATATGCCTCATAAGCTTCCAACATGGTGAATTCCGGGCTGTGCGTCGAATCCACACCCTCGTTGCGGAAGATTCGACCAACTTCGAAAACCTTGTCCATGCCGCCCACAACTGCCCGCTTGAGAAACAACTCAATAGCAATGCGCAGCGTCATCGGCTGGTCGAACGCATTCAGGTGGGTGCGGAACGGGCGGGCTGAGGCTCCGCCATGGATGAGCTGCAAAATAGGGGTTTCCAGCTCAATGTATTCTTCACCGTGCAGGGTGTCCCGAATTGCCTTAACAATGGCGGAACGGGTTTTCACCTGCTCGCGGGCGGTGTCCCGGACAATCAAATCAACGTATCGCTGGCGTACGCGCATCTCTTCGGAGAGTTCCGCGTGGAGGACAGGCAGCGGGCGCAATGCCTTGGAAGCCATGGACCATTCGGTGGCCATGATGGAGAGCTCGCCTGTGCGCGAGGAGATGATCTCGCCCTTGATGAACACGTGGTCGCCCAGGTCAACCAAGGCCTTCCAATCGGCCAGCGCCGCTTCACCAACATTGGCGAAGGAGAGCATGATTTGCAGCCGCGTGCCGGCGCCGGATTGGAGCGTGGCGAAGCACAGCTTGCCCTTGTTGCGTACGTACACAACACGGCCGGTGACCCCGGCAACTTCACCGGTTGCGGTGTCGGGTTCCAGTTCAGGGTATTTGGCCCGGATTTCCTCCACCGTGTGGGTACGCGCGACCCCAACCGGGTAGGCCTGTTCGCCTCGTTCGAGCAATTTGGCGCGCTTGTCCATGCGGATACGCATCTGCTCGGAAACGTCATTGGGTTCAGGGGTGGGGGTATTTTCTGCGCTCACGAGTTAACAGCTTAGTTGGTGAATCTGAGTGAATCCTACGTGCCGCGTTTTTATCCCCGCCATCCACCCGCTAAGGGCTCGCCACAGTCGAGCCGCGGACCACCAGGGATGCTTCGAGCACAACCGGCGCCTGTGCAACGGGCTCCCCGCCCATGATCTGGCGTAATTGTTCCCCGGCCAGGCGCCCCATCTCCGTGGCGGGCAGGTGCACCGTGGTCAGTCCAGGATTCGAGGTCTGCGAATACGGCAGGTCGTCGAAGCCGGACACGGCCAGGGCCTGCGGAACGGGGACCCCCACTACACGGGCCTCCTGCAGCACGCCGTAGGCCTGTGTGTCGGTGGCGCACGCAATGGCAGTCACCCCTGCAGCGGACCACTCCGGCCAGGATTGCTCAAATGTCAGCGCCGCAGCACCCACGTCAATGGTGGTCTGCCCAACGGCGACGACGTCGCAGCCGAGCCGCAGCGCTTCAACACAGAAGGCCTCACGGCGCACCCGGAAGGTTTCGGTTCCGGTGGTGCTGTCCAAGTACGCAACGCTCCGGTGTCCGCCGTCGGCCAAGTGCTGTGCCAACAATCTGGCGCCACCGGCAACGTCAAAGTTCACCGAAGGAGAGTCACTGGAGATTCCGGCAGCATCCAACAGGACCATGGGCTCCGTTGCGTGCAAGTCTGCAAGGAACTGTGCGCTCGGGGCATCAATGAGCAAGCCGGCAGGGCGCAGCGCCAACAGACGGCGCACGTCGGCAGGCGTTGGGGTTTCCCCGGCGTCGGTCACCGAGAGCAGCAGCGCATACTCTTCTCCAATGGCCGCACGAACCCCGGCAATGACGTTGGCATAGAACGGGTTTGAAACGTCCGGGGCAACGAGAATGACAATGTTGCTGTGCCCCTTGGCCAGGGAACTGCCCAGACCGTCAATGACATAACCCAGCTCCGCCACGGCCGCCTCGACCTTGGCGATGTTGGACTCGGAGACCCGGCCAGCCGTCTTGCCATTGGTCACCAGGGACACCGTGGCGGAGGAGACACCGGCCCGGGCGGCAACCATCGCCGCCGTGACACGGGCAGGCCCTGCACTGGGGCTCGTAGCTGATGCGCGCTGTTGCATGGATAGATCGTACCGGCGCCGCGGGAACAACGCCGCACCACCTGTAACTTTGGCCCGAAAGCCCGCGCGTCAAGCGCTTCACGTTAAGCGCTTGACGCGTCGCTTGGGATGATGCAGACTATGAATCCTGGAGCCTGATTCCTGGCACCGCCCCAACGACGTGGAGAAGAAATCACCATGGATACGCAAAACGCCCCGGCCACTGAGCCACGCAAGATCATCCTTGACTGCGATCCGGGGCATGACGATGCGGTGGCCATGCTGTTGGCCCACGGCAACCCCAACATCGAGTTGCTGGCTGTGACCACCGTGGTGGGCAACCAGACACTGGAGAAAGTCACGCGCAACGCACTGAGCGTTGGCACCATTGCCGGCATCACCGGCGTCCCGTTCGCCGCCGGCTGCGACCGCCCCCTGGTGCGCAACATCGAGACCGCGCCCGACATCCACGGCGAGTCCGGCATGGATGGCCCGGAACAGCCCGAGTCCACGATCGAACTCGACCCGCGCCACGCCGTCGACCTCATCATTGAAACCGTCATGGCCCACGAGCCCGGCACCATTACCTTGGTTCCCACGGCCGGCCTGACGAACATTGCCATGGCCGCGCGCAAGGAACCGCGCATTGTTGAGCGCGTGAAGGAAGTGGTGCTCATGGGCGGCGGCTACCACGTGGGCAATTGGAGCCCGGTGGCCGAATTCAACATCAAGATCGACCCGGAAGCGGCGCACATTGTGTTCAACGCTGGCTGGGAAGTGGTCATGGTTGGGCTGGACCTCACGCACCAGGCACTGGCCACCCCCGACGTGGTTGCCGCGATCGAGGCCGTGGGCACCAAGCCGGCCAAGTTCGTCATGGAACTGATGGAATTCTTCACCCAGACCTACAAGGATGCCCAGGGCTTCGACTACCCGCCCGTTCACGACCCGTGCGCCGTCGCCTACGTCATTGACCCCACCGTCATGACCACGCAGAAGGTCCCCGTGGACATTGAATTGACCGGTACCCTGACCCTGGGCATGACGGTGGCCGATTTCCGCGCACCGGCCCCGGCCGACTGCAAGACCGCCGTGGCCGTGACCCTGGACCACGCGAAGTTCTGGAACATGGTCACCGACGCCCTGGTTCGCATTGGCGAGGTTGACGCGTGAGCTCCTCCGCAACAAAAGTTCTGAGCAAGCCTGGCAATATCACCGCACTCATGGTGGCCCTGCTGACGGCCTGTGTTGCCTTCCAGCTCAACGCCTCCATGCTCAGCCCCGCCCTGGTCACCATGGGCGAGGAACTAAACGCCAGCCAGGCCTCCATCGGGCTCTCACAGACCTGGTTCTTCACCGCAGCCGCCGTCTTCTCCCTGTTCCTGCCGCGCCTGAGCGACATCATTGGGCGCAAGAAGGTCCTGCTGGGCATGATGGTTCTGATGGGCGTAGGCTCCATCATTTCCGCCATGGCCCCGGACATCACGTGGCTGTTCATTGGCCGCATCATCCAAGGTGTCAGCGGACCCACCGTCCCGCTGGCCCTGATCATGCTCCGCTCCGCGGTGAAGGACCCCAAGCGCTACGGCGTGCTCATGGGCCTGATCACCGCCGTCAACGGCGGCATTGCCGGCATTGACTCCTTTGTGGGTGGCTACTTTGCCGAGCACTTTGGCTTCCGCAGCATCTTCTGGCTGATGGTTGTCATTGCCGCGATCGCCGTTGTGCTGATTGTGCTCCTGGCCGGGGAGAGCAAGCCCGGCGAAGGCACCAGGATGGACTGGCTGGGCGTGCTCTTCATCGTCGTTGCCGTCGGCGCACTGCTCACCGCCCTGAACGAAGCCACGAAGCTGGTTGGCGGCATCACCACCGGACCGCTCCTGACCGCGCTGGGACTTGCCGTGCTCGCCGTCGTCGCTTTCATGGCCTTCTGGCGGGTGGAAAAGGCTTCGGCGCAACCCATGGTGGAGATTGTCCACCTTCGCCAGCGCTCAACCTGGGCCCCGCTGCTGACCACCACCTTGACCATGACGGGCATCTTCGCCGTCATCAACGGCATTGTGCCCGCATTCGTGCAGGCGGCCGACCCCGGCTTCGGCATTGGCGCCACCTCGATGAGCCTGATCATCCTGACCCCGTACGCACTGCTGGGCTGGGTCTTCGGCCCGATCACGGGACGTCTGGCACCTGTCATCGGCTACACCACGATGTTGCGGATCGGCCTGCTGGGCAGCATTGTGGCGCTGGCGATCATCGGCTTCCTGGGCCTGCACAGCCTGCCTTGGATGATTACCGGAACCGTATTGTTGGGCATCATGTACGCAGGTACTGTGAACATCATGCTCAACGGTCTTGGCGTGGTGCTCTCCCCCGCAGGAAACCCCGGATTCCTCCCCGGCATGAACGCCGGTGCCTTTAACCTTGGCGCCGGGCTCAGCTTCCTGGTGCTGCCGGCCGTCCTGGTGGCCACGGCTTCGCTGGGCGACGTTGGCTCGTACATGACCGTTGTCATTGTGGCCCTGGCGCTCACGGGCGCGGCCTTCGCCGCTTCCCTCTTGGTGCCCAAACCTGTTGACGCGGAGGTTGCTCCCTGATGGGCAAGAAGATTGTTGTTGCCGGCTCACTCAATGCCGATCTGACCATTTACTGCGACCGCCTGCCCAACCCGGGCGAGACGGTCCACGGCAACGACTTTGCCGTCAACCCGGGCGGCAAGAGCGCCAACCAGGCCGTAGCGGCAGCCCGGCTGGGCGGGAACGTCACGCTGATTGGTGCCGTCGGTTCCGACTCCAACGGTGACATGCTGGTGGCCTCCACTGCCGGTGCCGGCGTGGATGTGAACCACGTGGCGCGCGTACCCCAGCCCACCGGCGTGGCCGTCATTTCGGTGGACGCCAGCGGCGAGAACAGCATCATCATCTCCGCCGGCGCCAATGCCACGCTCGCCCCCGAGCACATGGATCCGGCGCTGTTTGCCGGCGCCGCCGTGGTCAGCCTGTGCCTGGAAGTCGCTCCTGAAACTGTTCATGCTGCCGCTGCGGCCGGGCACGACGCCGGAGCAACAGTTTTGTTGAACCTCTCCCCTTACGCCCCGGTTGCGCAGGAGGTTGCGCTGCTGACCGACGTGCTGCTGGTCAATGCCCACGAGGGCTCACAGTTCCTGGGCGGTTTTGACCTGCCCGGGACCGACGCGCCCGCCGAAGCTTGGCAGGGTGCACTTGCGGAATTTGTCCGGCACGGCCTGAACAAGGTCCTGTTGACTCTTGGCGCAGACGGCTCCGTTGTGCTGGATTCCGGCAACACCGATCAGCCAGTCGTCCGCATCGCGCCCACCAAGGTTGACGCCGTGGACACCACGGGAGCCGGCGACGCGTTCACCGGCGCCGTTGCCGCCCGCTTGGCAGCTGGCGACACCTTGGTTTCCGCCGCCCGCTACGCGTCGGTGGCTGCTGCTCTGGCCGCAACGAAAAAGGGCACCCAGACGGCGTACCCTGCTGCTGCCGAAGTGGACGCACTCCTGAAGTAGCTGACCTGCGGCAATTTGGTGCCTCCATTGGCTGCGGAAAGGCCCCGACCATTTTTGGTCGGGGCCTTTTCGCTTCTGTTCACCAACAAACCCGCCTGGGCGTCCCGGGCGGTTTCTTTTGATCTGCCACCATGGGATGGCTTGTAAATTAGTCGAATATCCGACGCCACGCCTTCGCGATGTCCGGCAACAAGCGTTCACAGGACACTTCCAATCTCGTTTTGGGACCCCCAGAATTTTGCGATCCATTTTGTAACGCTTGCCGTACACACGCCAAATTAATGACCTCCGGACTTTGCGATATTCGATGCCTGCGAAGATCGGCCTCAGGGCTTCAATCGGGACACATTGCTGGTCAACGGCGGCACACTTCCCCCGGAAAATCGCGCCAACGTCGGATATTTCACTTTGCACGAGCCACCCCTATTAGGCTTGAGCAGAAAGCGTGACATGACTGTTCCTCCTTGAGATGTGCCGCCGGCACCTTGCCTGCGTCTCACCCTTCATACGAACGGCGCGCGCTGTTTTCGACATTCCCACGCACGAATCTGCAAAAAGTTTAGCCCCGCTGGCGGGATGGGAGGATGTGCATCCTAATTGCCCCGGACAAATTCAAGGGTTCCCTCACCGCCGTCGAGGCAGCATCAGCCATGGCCGAGGCACTGCGGGGTGTATCCGGATGCCTTGGTGGCGAGGAACACTGGAAGCGGCCCTCGACGTGCAGAACCCGTTCTTTGGCGGCGGCGCCGCGCACGTTTTCGACCCCCAAAGCGGGCAGACGAGGACGCAGCGGATTTGCTCGACACCAACCATGCGCCGCGATCTGATCTTCCCTCACGCAACAAAATTGATACATCCCGCACAGAATTAAACGACCCTCGAACATGACCTAACAAGGCACTACTAGGTGCGCCCTCCTACTACTTGGCCGGGCGGGCTGGGCTCAGTTATGGTCTGTCTTATGGTGAAACGTCATATCGTGAGTCGGCGAATAAGGTTCGGCAGCATCCTATTGTTCGCATGCCTGTTAACGGCCTGTGGCATTCAGGTGCCCACTGACCCGCACGACACTTTGAATCGTGTCCAAGCCGGGATGATACGTGTGGGTGTAACAGATAACCGTCCTTGGGTGGTACTGGACGAGACCGGCAACCCGACCGGGATTGAGCCCGATTTGGTTTCAGGTTTTGCCGAAGAGCTTGGTTCAGAAATCCAGTGGACCACAGGCAGCGAAGCAACTCTATTGAACGGGCTTGAGCGCGGTGAGTTCGATATTGTCATCGGAGGTTTTCTAGAAGACACCCCCTGGGTTGAAAAGGGAGCAATCACTGTGCCCTATAGAGAGGAGACCACACCCGATGGTCCCCAAAAGCATGTCATGATCGTGCGCATGGGCGAGAACGGTTTCCTCCTCGCGTTGGAGAAGTTCCTCTTGCAGGAGGCGGGGGCATGACACGTCGTTTCGGCCGCACGGAACTTTCCGAACCCCAAGTCCGCACATTACGCGCCGCCATCAAAATTGAATGGTTCACTCTTGCCTTCTTGGCGGTGGCCATCGCGACGGTCTATCTCGTGATGGGCAACTCCCAAGCGATGAAAGCAGCCTGGATCGAGGACCTGCTTTCCCTGGCACCACCGATTGCGTTTCTGATCGCCGTCCGAATCGTTAGCCGTCCCCCCACCTCGAAGTACCCCTACGGGCTGCACCGGGCTGTGGGAGTCGCTCATTTGGTTTCCGGAGTGGCGCTTTTCGCGATGGGTGTGTTCCTCATCGTGGACTCCACCACAGCCCTGATCAACGCCGAACACCCGCCCATCGGATCGATCGTTCTGTTTGGGCAGCCGATATGGCTGGGGTGGTTGATGATGATCGTCATGGCCTTGACCATTCCCTTACCGATCTACTTTGGGCGGGTGAAGATGCGGCTCGCCCGAGAGCTGCACGACAAAGTTCTGTACGCAGACGCGGATATGAACAAGGCTGATTGGATGACCGCAGCCGGTTCAATCGTCGGGGTTGCAGGAATCGGCTTGGGATTCTGGTGGGCAGACTCTGCGGCCGCGCTATTCATCGCCGCGAGCATCTTGTGGGATGGGATCAAAAATATGCGCGCTGCAATCACGGACCTCATCGACACCACGGCGACCACTTTCGATGACGGCAAACGACACCCAGTCATCGATCAAGTCAACGCTTATCTGCGAGATCTGACGTGGGTTAAAGAAGTTGGGTCGCGGGTCCGGGACCAAGGACATGTCTTTCACATCGAGTCATTCATCGTCCCAAAAAACGGCCGGACACCATCCCTGCGTCAACTCGCCGAGGCCCGGGAAGGTTGCCTCAACGTTGACTGGAAAGTGCACGACATCGTTCTCATTCCTATCGAACAGCTCCCTGACGAAGTGGACGAATCGGCGCAACAAAAACAAACCCCAGTCGGCCGCTAATCTCATCCGTTCCGACCATGAGTCGGTGCCATCTGGCCTGTGAGCTATCCACCCAAGGGTGTGGACCGGCTGTAAGCGGCCCTAATCAATGGAACCATTTACAGGACTCCTCCGCCGTCATGGCTATGCGCTGCTCGTGTGTGGTGTCGCGACTCAAAGTTGTTTCAATAAGGTGTCTCATCCCAGTATTCTCGGAACCAGACGAGAGCATCCTTTGATGGGGCACCGGGAATCAAGACCCATAACGGGCAGAGAGAGAAGTCAGTGAGTGCACGCGACCGTCTATAAAACGTTGCGCAGGACATTCCGAGATCGCGGGCGACCTGTGAAGCGAGATCACCGCCTTCGTCCAGACGGAGAGTGCTTCGAATCTGATTGTCCGTGATCCGGCGAGGTTGACCGCAGAGTTCCTTGCCGGCTTCTCTGCGTTTACTGATGGAGTCGATGAGGCGTTCGCGTTTAATCTCTTGTTCCATTTACGCGAGCGAATATCGATTTCCACCGACTTGAGAAGACGCCCGCCGGCCCGGCCGCCACCAGATCGTCCCTGATCCAGATCGATAAATATTCCGACATCTCTCCAGCGACGGCTAACCACTGTGTAAAGCTGACGCCGAAACATTTCCGATTGCCTAGGCATCACATACTTCCCGATGACCGGCAATCCGTAGTTTGGTCACCCCACCGGCAGTTTCAATGAGGTGCCCTTGACGGGCTGTAATCACAGGCTCATGCTTTACAAACAGGCTATGCGCTATTCAGCAATGGGAGGCGGCGTGTACGGATGCAAACCAACGGGATTTGATCACGGTTTTTCTTCCGCCTCTAATTACAACCACCTGCCGTGACCGTAATGAGACTTAAAAGAGACCAGCCCTGGGCTGTTTTCCGAACTGATCCTTTTAGTGCCGGTGCGCGGGAATGCAGACTGAGAGGTGCTCATGTCACACAGTGCTGACTCTGGGGATAGAACGTCGCCACGCAGCTTCTGGCGTATTGTACGCACTTGGCCAGGCCGAGTCGCGATCGCGGTCTGCGGTGTGCTCCTAGCCACAGCTGGTACGTATTTTGGGACCCAAATGTGGGATGCTGCCAGACGTGCAGCCGGGGAAGATTCCTTG
>JBBPZC010000095.1:0-13229 GCA_038199275.1 Actinomycetales bacterium | reverse complement strand
GGATAACGACGCCCCTGAGGAACGAAGGGCGTCGTTATCCCACACCTCAACGAATGCGCATCCCTCTATCTGCAAGGAAGACCCCGTGAGCACAACTGAGAACACGTTCGACGCCATCCGTACCGAGATCGGTCAGCTCGTCACCGAATCCTCGAACCCGAACTATCCGGACCTCGCAGCCCTGTCCACGCAGGAGCTCGTCACCGGCATGAACGGCGAAGACGCCCTGGTCCCGGCCGCCATTGCGAAGCAACAGCACGTCATCGCCGGCATTGTTGATGAAATCGCCGCGCGCATGTCCCGCGGCGGACGTCTGATCTACGTTGGCGCAGGCACCCCCGGACGCATGGGCATCCTGGACGCCAGCGAATGCCCTCCCACCTTCGGCACCGACCCGTCGCTGGTGGTGGGTGTGATTGCCGGCGGCCGGGCGGCCGTCAACCAGGCCGTGGAAAACGCCGAAGACAGCGAAGAAGCCGGCGCCGCGGACATGGCTGCACTGAGCCTGACCGCCAACGATTCCGTGGTGGGCATGGCGGCTTCCGGCCGCACCCCCTATGTCATCGCGGCCATCAACGCGGCGCGCGGCCAAGGGGCTTACACCGTGGGCTTCGCCTGCAACAACAATTCCCCTCTCGGTGCGGCGGCAGACACCGCGCTCGAGATCGAAGTGGGCCCGGAATTTTTGACCGGCTCCACCCGGCTGAAGGCCGGCACCTGCCAGAAGCTGGTCCTGAACATGATCAGCACGATCGTCATGGTCCGGCTCGGCAAAACTTACAAAAACGTCATGGTGGACCTCCGTGCCACGAATGCAAAACTGCATGCCCGCAGCGAACGCACGCTGATGCAGGTCACGGGCGCCGACGCGGCCACCGCCACTGCCGCCCTCGCCGCAGCCAAAGGCCACGTCAAGGCCGCCATCCTGTCCATCATGACCGGCCTGCCGGCGGATCGGGCCGCCGACCTCCTGTCCGAGAGCGCCGGTTTCCTGCCGGCCGCCATCGACGCCGGCACACCGTAGCCCTCAGTCCTCACAGTGTCTGCCCATCCATTACCAAGCACGACGGCGGTTCCCACCTTGCGCTCATCGCACTCCTCTCCCACTGCTGATCTCGAACGTGAGCTCCAGCGCTTGCTGAATACGGCTGTCGAGGAGGGTGTGGCACCCATGGTGAGTTGCGCCGTCGCACTTGCCGGCAAAGACCTGCCGGTCATTAATGCCGGCGGGGCCCGCCCGTACACCTTCTTCGATCTGGCCTCAATCACGAAGCTTTTCACCACGGTCACCGCGCTCATCCTTGTCGACGACGGCCGGCTCGAGTTGGATGCTCCGGTGGGCAGGCACCTGGCTGCTTACGCACGTGGGCCGAAGCAGGCGGTGACGCTGCGGCATCTGCTCACGCACACCTCCGGGCTCCCTTCCGAGTGGCGGGGGTGGCATGATGCGTTGTCGCACGGGCGTGGATTCGACCGGCCCGTGCTCGTGGCGGACCTGTTGGCAACCGAGCTGCAGGCTGCACCGGGAACACGCTTCGAGTATTCCTGCGCCGGGTTCAACACTGTGATGGCGTTGGCGGAAAAGGTAACGAAAACTCCGTGGGAGCAACTGGTCAAGGAGCGCCTGCTGTACCAGCTGCCAACCCTGGAGATCACAGGGACGCCGCGGGTGGAGCTCAGCGCTGCCACCGAATTTCAGCCTGATTTGGGGCGCGGGCTGGTGCGCGGCATCGTGCACGACGAAGCGGCATGGTCCTTGGGCGGGTTGAGCGGCAACGCCGGCATGTTCGCCACGGCCGACGGGCTGCGTATTTTTGGTGAGCTGATGCTGGAGGGCTTGCCCGGGGTCCTCTCCCCCGCCCTGGCCGCCGAAATGTGGCGCGATCAGCTGCCGCAGCTGTTGGGCTCGAACTTCAATGCGGCTGAACCCGGATTTGGGCACGGGCTGGGGCTGCGCATCAACCAGCAACCGTGGATGGGCACCGAGGGCAGACGCGCGCGGGGTCACGGCGGATTCACCGGCACCTCGCTGCTGGTGGACAAGGATGCAGGGGTGGCGATCTCCCTGCTCAGCAACCGGATCAACCCCAGCCGGGACGGGGATGACGTGACGGGCCTGCGCAAGGCCGTGTCCGACGTCGTCTATTCTTTTGCCAAGTGAAACGAAAGGCACCATGAACATCCCTTCAGCAGTTTTGACCGGCGACCGCGTTGTGCAGGAACTGCCATGGCGTTGGCGCGTTCAGGGCAGCATTTTCCTCATCGGCGGGCTCGGCTTCATGTTCGACGCCTGGGATGTCACCCTCAACGGCTTCCTGATCCCGCTGCTGTCCAAGGAATGGGGACTCAGCCCAGGGCAGGCGGCGTGGATTGGCACGGCGAACCTGATTGGCATGGCGGTGGGCGCCTTCGCGTGGGGGTCCATTGCGGACATCATTGGGCGCAAAAAAGCGTTCACGTTGACCCTGCTGATCTTCTCCATCTTCACCGTGCTCGGTGCCGTCTCCAACGAGATTGTGCTGTTCTGCGTGTTCCGTTTCATGGCCGGTTTTGGTCTGGGCGGGTGCATCCCGGTGGATTACGCGCTGGTTGGCGAGTTCACTCCGCGCAAGCACCGGGGCCGGGTCCTGACGGCGATGGATGCGTGGTGGCCCATCGGGGCGTCGCTGTGCGGGGTGGTCTCAGCCGTGCTCATGGCCTCGTTCGGGAACTGGCGCTACCTGATGCTGGTCATGGTGCTGCCGGCGCTACTCGTGTTTTGGGTCCGGGTGGGTGTGCCCGAGTCGCCGCTGTTCCTGGTGCGGGCCGGCCGTCCTGCCGAGGCGAAGGCTGTGATTGAGCGGTTGATCGAACGGACCGGGGCCACGGTGGGACCGTGGGTACTTCCGGATCCGGCCTCCGCACCGAAGCTTTCCCTGGGCAAGGTGACCGATCAACTGGCGGGGCTGTGGCGTTTCAATTGGCGCATCACCGGCGTTGCCTGGTCACTGTTCCTGACGATCCTGCTCGTGTATTACGGCGCCTTGACGTGGATGCCCTCCATCTTGGTGGCCACCGGCTACGCCGAGAACAAGGCGTTCATGGCCACGGCCGCCATGACCGGAATAGGACTGGTGGGTGTCATTGTGGCCGCGCTGCTGGTGGAGCGGCTGGGACGCAAATGGATTCTGGGCATCACCGCCCCTCTCGCGGCACTCTCGCTGGTCATTTTTGCAGTGGTTCTGGACGCACCCGTGGCCGCCCAAATCTGGTTGCTGGTATTTGGTTTCCTCATCCAAGTCGCCATCCCAGTGCTCTACACCTATGTCTCGGAGCTCTACCCCACGGAGCTGCGGGCCACCGGCTTCGGCTGGGCGTCCACCATCTCCCGGGTAGGCGCCGGACTCGTGCCGTTGATCTTCGGCTCGCTGCTCTGGCCGGTGCTCGGCCTGCCGCTGACGTTCGCCCTCACCGGCGCACTGGTGCTGGTGGCCGTCATTTGGATGGCGTTCTCAGCACCCGAGACCACCGGCGCCGCACTGGACTGAGCTGATGCCCGCTGATCTCAAGTATCGAGCCATTCCGGGGCCAGACGGCGAAAAGTGTCCGGGCTGAGGGCTGCCGCACCCTCAGGGAGGGCACCGATGAAATCGGCCTCCCTGGTTTCCAGCCTTTGACGGTTGCTCAGATCAACATCCGACGGCGCCGCCGGCCACGAGCCGATCAGCAGCTTGGGCGTGGGCAGGGCCCTGTGATGAAGCGCCTCAAGCGTCAACTGCGTGTGGTTGAGTGTTCCCAGGCCGCTGCGGCACACCAGAACGACACACGTTGATGCAGTCCCGCCCAAAGCCGCTGCCAGGTTCGCAAGGGTGTTGCCGGCGCCGTCCAACTCCACCAACAGTCCCCCGGCACCTTCCACCACCACATGGTCACGGGTTGCCGCCAGCGCCAGTATTTTCTGCACGTGTGCCTGCAGGGACGGCAGCTGCCTCTGCTCACGGAACGCCGCCTCGGTTGGGGCCATGGGATCCGTCAACCGGATTCCCTCATGGACATCCGTGTTGCCGCTGAGCCGGGTGACCTCACCCATGTCGCCGTGTCCGCTGGCGAGCACTCCGGTCTGGGTGGGTTTGTAAACGGCCACCGTGTTGCCGCCGGCGGCAAGTGCAACCGCAAGCGCCGCCGTGGCAATCGTCTTTCCCACGTCAGTGTCTGTTCCCGTGACAAAGGTGATCCTGGTCCAGGTCATATTGCTCTCCTGCTGGCTGGGCCTGGACTTGTGCGCCGGCTGCGGTTGGCCGCGTTCACCGTCAGCGGTGCTTGGAAAGAGAGCAGCCGCAACCACTGCGGGCTTGGCCCGGCCAAGGCCAGATCAGGCAGGGCACGGGCGGTTTCTTCCAAGACCAGTGCTGTTTCCATTTCAGCCAGCTTGGCACCGAGGCAACGGTGCAGCCCGTAACCAAACGCCATGGAATAGGCCGTGGGTTTTGCTGTTACCGCGTGTCGGCCTGTCAATTCCAGCAGGATTTCTGCACCCGCCGGAATGCTTGTCCCGCCCACCTCGGTATCACGCAATACCGCTCGCCGCCACGTATGAACCGACGACTCAGTTGCCAGCACGTGCTTCACATGCGCCGCGGCGGCCCCGGGCTCTCCCAAAGCAGCCCACGCAGTTCCTGCCACGTCGTCTTCGAGGCCGCGGAACAGGACCGTGTTGATCAATTGCGAGGTTGTTTCCTGTCCGGCAATGACCAGGAAGTAGCCCAGTGAGCACACTTGTGCGCTGGACAGTCCGGCGGCGTCCAGCACTCCAAACAGGGATTTTGTCGCTCGGGCCGCGGCTGCTTCCTGCCGGAGCCACACATAGAACTCGGCGGCACTCTCTGCCAGCTCCAACTGGCGGTCAGGGCCGGGCCACCCCCAAAAAAGCTCCAGGGAATCCCGGCTCCACCGCTTCAAGAGTTCCAGCTCCGGAGCTGCCTGGCCCGTCAGTTCAGCCATAACGACAGGCGGAACATGGCGGGCCACGGCGTCAGCAAGATCCACGGGCCCCTGCACCAGCGCTGTCCGGGCAACGTGTACCCGCTCCCTGGTCAGCTCCCGGACCCTGGGCGCAATGGTGGAAACCTTCGCCGGCGTGAAGAATCGGCCCACCATGGTGCGGACGGCCCGGTGCTGAGCACCCGTGGCCGACGCCAGCACGGGAGGCAGCGCAAACCGCACCCTGCTCAACACCCGCAATGTTGCCGGGGCCAGCGGCACCACAGATGTCAGCGCATTGGTGGGAGCAAATTCCTCCGTGCGGCGCATGATGTCCAGCACCTGCGCGGGCCGGCCGATGACCGTGTACTTCGCGGCAGGCGTGTTGGCTGATGTGGTGTTCATGAATAATGTCCTTTCGAACGGCTTGCGGGAACCGGCCCGGATGCCAGGGCCCGGGCCACAGTTTCGGCTGCCCAGGCTGCTTCCTCGGGCGTGAGGTTGGCGCGCGCCGTGAGCCTGAGCCTGGATACGCCGTCGGGCACACTGGGCGGGCGGAAACAGCCCACGTCCACGCCCTGGACCTTCAATGCCTCTGCCACTTCAGCGGCTTGGTTGGCGGAGGCAACCGGGATGGACTGCACCGGCCCGGCCGCCACGGGAACGCCTACCCCCGCTGCGATGATGGCAGCGTTCTGCAGCACCTTCCCAGCCAGTTCCGGTTCCCGCCTCACAATCTCAGTGGCACGGGCGGCCGCTGCGGCCGAGGCCGGTGCCAGTGCCGTGTCAAAGATGAACGTTCGGGCTGTGTTGAGGACATGCTCCCGCAATTGGGGTGAGCCCAGCACCGCCCCTCCCTGGGCTCCCAACGCCTTGGACATCGTGGCAGTGAGCGCAACATGTGAAGCCCCGGCCAGTCCGGCCGCATGGACGCCGCCACGGCCGTCCCCGGCCACCCCGATCCCATGCGCCTCATCAACCAGCAGCAGCGCGTCATACGTGGCGCACAGCTGTGCTGCCGCCGCCAGATCGGCCGCGTCCCCCAGTACCGAGTAGATGGATTCAAGCACGACGACGGCCCTCGGCTGGGTGCGTCCGGCCAACGCCGCCTCGATGGCCGCCAGGTCCTGATGGTCAACCATGATGGAGGGTGAACGGGACAACCTGATGCCATCCAACAGTGAGGCATGGACGTGGGCATCATGGATGATCAGCGTCCCCGGACCGCCCAAGGAGGTCAGCACTCCCAGGTTGGCCATGTAGCCGCTGGAAAACACCAGCCCCGCTTCCTGCCCGGTCAGCAGGCACAGCTGCTCTTCCAACACGCGGTGCGCATCCATGGTGCCGCACACTACCCGGGAGGCCCGGGCTCCGGCACCGTGCCGGTGCAAGGCCTCCACGGCAGCGTCAACGACCCTCGGGTCGCAGGACAGCCCGAGGTAGTCATTCGAGGCCAGGTCAACCCGTCCGCGCCGGCTTTCGGTGCGGCGTACCCATCCACGGCTGAAGCGGACATTCGCCCGGGAGCCCAGCCAAAGCTCCATGGCCGTCCCCGTGGCTGTCATCAGCCGTGCACCTGGGCAACGGCGGCGCTGATGCCCGCCCCGATCGCGGCGACATCCTCTGCGGAGCTGATGTAGGGCGGCATGGTGTAGACCAGATGCCGAAATGGCCTGACCCAGACGCCGAGTTTCAGGGCTGCCCTGGTCACGGCGGCAACATTGACCGGGCCGGACAGTTCCACCACGCCCACAGCGCCCAGTACGCGCACGTCCTTCACGGAGTCCAGCGACAGCGCCGGTGCAAGCCCCTCCCTCAGCCCGCGCTCAATGCCAGCCACCTGGTTCTTCCAATCGTTGTCACCAAGCAGTCGCATGGACGCTGAGGCTACGGCGCAGGCCAGGGGGTTGGCCATGAACGTGGGCCCATGCAGGATGGCCTTCAACGGCGAATCCGTGATCACCTGCGCCACGGCGCCCGAACACAGCATCGCAGCAAGCGTCAGGTAGCCGCCTGTGAGAGCCTTGCCCACGCACATGATGTCTGGCACAACGCCTGCCCACTCCGAGGCAAAAAGCTTGCCGGTGCGGCCGAAGCCGGTGGCAATCTCATCCACAATGAGCAGCAGCCCGTGCTCGTCAGCCACCCGGCGGGCCGCGGCCAGGGCCTCCGGGGCGTAGACATGCATTCCTCCGGCCCCCTGCAGGACGGGTTCCATGATGATCGCCGCCAGCTCAGAATGGTTCACTGCCACGGTGGCTTCGAGCGCCGCAATCCAAACCGTCACTTCGCCGGCGTCGGACATCAACCCACCAGCGGACAACCGTGCAGCGGGCGGGCGCGGCAGGAACAGCTGTCCTGGCACCAGGGAAGGGAAGGAGGAGTGCATGCCATCCACTGGATCGCACACGCCCATCGCGGCGAAGGTGTCACCGTGGTAGCCGCCGCGCAGTGACAGAAAACGGGTCCGTTGGGGGCGGTCCATGCCCAATTGATACTGCAAGGCCACTTTCAGGGCGACCTCCACGGACACCGAGCCGGAGTCGGCAAAAAACACATGTTCGAGATTGCTCGGAGCCATGTCCACGAGCTGTTCAGCGAGCTTGACGGCCGGTTGGTGGGTCAGCCCACCAAACATGACGTGGCTGAACTTGCCCGCCTGGTCCAACAGCGCGCGGTCCAGGTCCGGGTTCCGGTAGCCGTGGATGACCGACCACCAGGAACTCATGGCGTCCACCGCATCAAACTCACTGCCATCTTCCGATGACAGGTGCAGGTGTGTACCTTCCGCCGTGTGCACGGCATACGGCGGGTCGCCGTTCAAAGGTGCATAGGGGTGCCACAGCAGACCGCGGTCGCGGGCAATCAGCCGGTCTGGACCGGTCTGGTCCCTACGCATTGGGGGCGGCTGCGGTGCCTGCTCCGCGACGCCGTATGGTGGGCCGCCCAGTTGCGCGAAGGACACCGTCGTCCATCCCCTGCTCCACCGATTTCCGGCGTCCCAGGGCTTCAAAACCGTTGTCCGCGATCATGGCGAGATCTGCAGCCGCTTCCTGTCCTTCGCTGGTGAGGTAGTCACCCAGGAACAAGGAGTTGGCAACATGCAAGGCGAGGGGCTGGAGAGTGCGCAAGTGCATTTCACGCCCTCCGGCCATGCGCAGTTCGGTAGCTGGCGCGGCGAAGCGGACCATGGCCAGAATGCGCAGGCACTCGGCCGGGTTCAGCAGCCAGGTGCCCTCAAGCGGCGTCCCCTCGAAGGGCATGAGGAAGTTCACGGGGATGGAGTCGGCGTCCAGATCCCGCAGTGCGAAGACCGCGTCCACGAGCTCGTCATGGCTCTCGCCCATGCCCACTATCACGCCGGAGCATGGCGACAGGCCCGCACCCTTGGCCTGCTCCACAGTGCGGACTCGATCGGAGAATTCATGCGTGGAACAAATCTCAGAGTAGCGTTCCTCGCTGGTGTTCAGATTGTGGTTGTAGGCGTCCACGCCGGCTGCTTTCAGCGTTCCGGCCTGCCCCTCCTTCAAAATTCCCAGGCACGCACAGACTTCAACGTCCGGGTGTTCTGCCTTGAGGCCGCTGACCATGCCGGCCACACGCTCCACGTCCCGGTTGCTGGGCCCCTTGCCGCTGGCCACGAGACAGACGCGGGAGGCGCCGGCACGGATGCCGCGGGCCGCCTGCTCCACCGCCTCCTCCGGCTTGAGCCAGGTGTACTTCAGAATCTGGGAGGCGGACCCCAGACGCTGCGAGCAGTAGGTGCAGTCCTCGGGGCACAGGCCGGATTTCAGGTTTACCAGGTAGTTGACCTTGACGGTGTTGCCGAAATGGGCGCGGCGCAGGCGGCTTGCGGCCGCAACAACATCCAGAAGTTGTTCATCCCTCGATTTAAGGATGGCAAGGGCTTCCTGGCGGGTCAGGGAGGCGCCGGACAATTGCCGGTCGGCGAGGTCGTTGAAAAAATTGAACACCGTTCAAGTTTGTGAGTCGGCACGTACATTGTCAACTTGGGCAGGATCATATGAGGGATGATGGAGCGGTGCCATGGGGGCACAGCAAGGAAAATGGAGGAACCATACACCATGGCGTTGACGCGCGATCAGATCATTGATGCAGCCATGACAATCCTGCGCGACTACGGGCTGGAAGACCTGTCCATGCGCCGCCTGGCAAGGGATCTCGGAGTCCAGCCGGGCGCCCTCTACTGGCATATCAACAACAAGCAGGATCTGCTCACGGTCCTGGCTGGGTTGATACTGGAACCTGTGGGCGAGACGGAATCGGTGCGCGAACTGGCTGTGGCCATCCGCCGGGCGCTTTTGTCGGTGCGCGACGGCGCCGAGGTGGTGGCCCTCGCACTAGCCCTTGACCCCGCGAGGCTCACCCCCTTGTTGCAGCGTCACATGTTGGCCGAAACACCGCTGGGCAGCCCCGGGATCGAGTGGGCTCCCACGGCGCTGGTCAACTACATCATTGGCACAGTCTTCCAGGAGCAGACCCGCGAAGGACTCCACAGGGCGGGCTTGATCGAGGCGCCCATGGATGACGTCGATGCTGCCTTTCAATTCGGTCTGGACCTGCTGATTTCCGGACTGCGCCGGCACTAAGGATTGCACCCCAGGAGGCGTGGCACGGGGTCCGCCGGAGCCGGACGCATGGCGCCGGCAGACTCCTTGCGGGCACGTTCAGCCTTCATCCACCTTCAGCGGCTAGCCTGTTGCTGCATCAATTTTTCGTTTACCCATGTAAAGGACCATCCATGAGTGCCCTGCTTCCCACTGCCTTCGCCACCGCCGGACTGCTCGGCGGCTACCAGACGGCCCGTGCCACGAAGAACCGCCAGCTCGGTGGCGCTGTGCTGGCTGCTGCTGGCGCGGCAGCGTTCATCGGCTGGAAGAAGAACGCGGGCACTGCCGCCGCCGTAGCCTTGACCGCCACCTATGTTGTGGCGTTCGGCGGCTCACACCCGTTGGCCAAGAAGATGGGGTCCTGGCCGGCCGTCTACACCGTCACTGCCGCAACCGCCGTGGCATCGTTGGTGTTTGGTCGCGCCAAGAAGTAGTGCAGGGCTGAGGCGCAGGCCCCGGCCGGCCGGCGGTGCCAGCGCAGCCAACCGCAGTTCCAACGCCGGTCAGGCCCGTTCTCGAAGTGGACGTAGACTTTAGCAGGCACGCCGTCGGCGCACCACAAACCGCCGCGTTGAAAGGAGGCCCATGGATCTCGCCGCAGACACCTCAGGCTTCCTCGCCAGCGTATGGGTCTACCTGCTCGGTGGCGGTTTCGTCATGGTCTCGGCACTGATTCCTCCCGTCCCCAGCACCACCGTCTTTGTGGCCCTCGGCGCACTTGCCGGGATCGACGGCGGACCACAGGCACTCCCGCTGGTGCTGGCGATGATGGCGGGGGCAATGACCGGGGACCTGCTGACGTACTGGCTGACCAGGAAGCTTGGCCACACCCGGTGGGGCTCCACCCGCGGACCGCGGCGCCAACGCGCGGTGGACGCGGCAACCCGCAGGCTGGTCCGGCGTCCTTACATGTTCATGCTGACCTCCAGGTTCATTCCACTGGGTCGGCTCTCATCCAACATTGCAGCAACCCTGGCCGGCTACCCGCTGCGGGCGTTTACGGTGTTTTCGCTCGTTTCAGCCGGGGTTTGGTCGCTCTATGCAGTGGGCGTCGGCATGCTGACACGCTACTGGCCCGGTATCTCAACCCAGGTGGCGGTGGTCATAGCCATCGTGTTCTCGATTGTGTTGGGCTGGCTCGTTGGCAAGGTCTCCGCTTGGCTGCTTGACCGAAAAAGCGCAAGGCAAGCCACCGCCGTCGAACCTTAACCAACGCCACCCCGGCCCAGCGGGAGACTTACGCGCGGGCGAGGTCTCCGAGAACTTGGATCAGCAGGTCGCGCTCGGCCACCTTGATGCGTTCGTGGAGGGTGTCTTCGGTATCGTTCGGCAAAATTGCAACCGGGGTCTGGGCGATGATGGGGCCGGTGTCCACGCCGGCGTCGGCGAAGTGCACGGTGCAGCCGGTGACTTTCACGCCGTAGGCCATGGCGTCGCGAACGCCGTGGGCGCCGGGAAATGCGGGCAGCAGGGCCGGGTGGGTATTGACGTAGCGGCCCGCAAACGCGTCAATAAACGCCGGTGCGACAATGCGCATGAAGCCGCTGGAAATGACGTAATCGGGCTCGTAGGAGCCAACCTTTTCCAGCAGCGCGGCATCCCATTCGGTGCGGGTGGAGTAGTCCTTGAAGTTCACCACAAAGGTGTCCAGGCCGGCGGCCGCGGAGCGCTCCACCCCGAAGGTATCCGGCCTATCGGCTCCCACTGCAGCAATTTCAAGGGGCAGATCCCCGGCGTCGACGGCGTCAATCACGGACTGCAGATTGGACCCGGTTCCGGAAACTAAAACAACGATGCGCATGCCCATTATTTTAGGGGCAAGGCCGCAACATCCCCTATTCGCCCCGTTTGAGACGGACTGGCAGCGCAGGCGAGGATGCGTACTCCCCTTCAAGCCAAGGACCCAGCAACGAACCAATGACGACGCCGGCACCAACTTCCACGGCGATCCACAAGGCGGCGGTGAACGGGTCGGGTCCAACCTCGGTCAGCCTGCCCAAGCCGATGGAGCCCTGCGAGGCCCAAAACAACGCCCAACCGAGCGCTCCGGCAACCAGAGCGGTGACGGCACCAAGGAATACGGTGGACAGCGGGAGGGAGAGCCAACGCATCCGGATTTTCTGCGAGAGCCATTCATCGAAGTGGTTCTCACCGGTGCGCACAAACCACCATCCGCCGAGCACGCCGGCCACCAGGGGAATCAGCAGTGCAGCGAATCCCCAGGTGAGTTCGCCGGTGGGCAGTGCGGCCAGCAGCGGGACGGGCGGCACGGGTGCAACAGTGGTTCCCAAGGGAGAAACCGTGGAGCCAACGCCCAACTGGAAGCCTTCGCCGCCGGCCCATGACATGGTCCAAATGGCGAGGTTGGGCAGGTACGCCAGCTGTCCCAACGTCAACGCTGCTCCTCCCGTGGCGCCGGGTCGCAGGCCCTGGTAAACGGTGGCAATGTCATTCCAGCGGGCCACTAAATTGACGGTCAGCAGGAACGCGGACAGCGACAATGCCGCCATGACGGCCACAAAGCCGGAGCGCAGAACAGCCCACACGTAGGATCCGGCCCAGCGCTGATCCTGGCTCGTCGTTGCGATCCAGTCCGCTGCGCTGATGCCGATGAGCCGGCTCCAGGAGCCGGCCTCAAGCCGGGCGCCGATGATCAGTCCGGCCGCGGCTGGTATCAGGGGCATGAGCATGCTGGGCAGCAGCGGTGCGTTGATGCCCGGCGCGCTGCACACAAATCCTGTGGCGAGCCCGGCGGCCGCGTAAACGGCGGCGGCGCTGGAGAGTGGTTGCCACAATTGGTCGGTATAAGAGGCCCGGGCCAGCCGACGCCCGGCTCGCCAGGCGAGCAGGAACGGTACCAGCAGCAGTCCCAGCGGAACCAGCGTGAAGTCGCCCGATTGGACTTGGGCGACAACGGCGTCGCTGGCCACGGTGAGTTGGAGTGGAACACCGTGGCCCACCAGCCAAATCTGTCCGGCCAGCCGCGCAACAACGGAGACGCCCTTTTCGGCGAATCCTCCGCCGAGCCAGCTGGCAGTTAGAGGCACGGCAACAATGAGGGCCGAGATGACAAACATCTGGGCAGCTTCGAAGGCCCCTTGCAGCCAGAGCGGCATGGGAATACCGTCGCGTGGGCGCTTCGCTGCTGTGGTGTTCATCGTCTCCAATGTTCCCACATCATGCCCCTCCACTTCACGAACTTCGCCGGTGGACTCGGACACAAATGCTGCACAAATCCGCGCAGCCGTTAAATACAAATTGGGCCCGGGATAAACCCGGACCCAATCTGTTCAAGCCCTAAAGGCTAAAGAAAATACGGTTGCCCGCAATTTTTCCTTAGAATTAGATAGCCTGGATGTTGACTGCCTGAGGACCCTTCGGACCCTGCTCAACATCAAAGGAAACCTTCTGGTTCTCTTCGAGGGAGCGGTAGCCTGAGGAGTTGATCGCGGAGTAGTGTGCGAAAACGTCCTGCGACTGGTCATCCGGTGAGATGAAGCCGAAGCCCTTTTCAGCGTTGAACCACTTGACGGTACCTGTTGCCATTATTTCTATTTCCTTCTGAAGTTGGAGATTCCGCCCGACCTTCGGGCCTCCGTGTACGGTGTAAGTCCGCTTCTCCAGAAAAGCGACGTCTCC
>JBBPZC010000094.1:0-3815 GCA_038199275.1 Actinomycetales bacterium | reverse complement strand
CGCAGCGCCTCCAGATCGGAAGTCTGCCGGGAGATGATGCGTCCCGACGTGTAATTCTCATGGAATTCCATGCTCAGGCGTTGCGTGTGCCGGAAAACCTGGATGCGCAGATCCAGCAGCATCGCCTGGCTCAAACGTGCCGTGGCGGTCAGATACGCGGCAGTCAGCCACGACGCCAGCACGGCCGCCACCACGTAGCCTCCGCCCGTAAGCAGCAGCGGGACCAAGTTTCTATTCGAAGCAGTGAGCGCCGGCAGCGCCGAGTCGATCCCGAACGCAATGAGCAGCGGCCCGGCAACCTTGGCAGCCTGCGAAAGCACCACCAGGGCCACCGTAATGACGAACCGGACACGGACCGGGCGCAGCAGGGTGCGCAGCAGCCGGACCGAGCGGGCCCGGACGGCGCGGCTGTCGGCCCTGCTCAATTCAACCCGGTCCTCGCCGGCCGTGCCCTGTGCGGTGTCCGCGGTTTTCGCGTCCCGTTCAGAACCGTTCGACGCCGGAGCGTCCGTCTTCTTCTTGGCCCGGCTCATGCCGTGGTTCCCTTCCAAGTCGCTGCTGCAGTGGTGTGCTGGGAAGAACTGTGGGTGATGATGCCAAGCGGCCCGGTGCCGAGATCGTCGGAGAGCTCGTCCGCCAGATCCGTGTCCAGGTCCTTGGGCTGTTCGTCAAGGGTGGACAGGACGTAACGGTAATGGGCGTTGGAGGCGAGCAATTCATGATGCGTGCCGACCGCGGAGATGCGTCCATCCTGCAGCAGGGCCACCCTGTCCGCCATGGCCACGGTGGAGGGGCGGTGCGCCACGATCAGCGTGGTGGTGTGTGCCAGCACCTGGCCCAACCTGGCGGACACCCTTTCCTCGGTGTTCACATCCAAGGCTGACAGCGGATCATCCAGGACCAGGACTGCGGGGCGGGCGGCAATGGCACGGGCCAGGGCCAGCCGTTGGCGCTGGCCGCCGGACAGACTCAGGCCCTCCTCACCAATCAACGTCTCCACACCGTGGGGGAGTGAGTGGACAAAACCAGCCTGGGCCGTTTCCAGCGCCTGTTCCAACACCTGCTCTGGGGTCAGGCCCGGGTGTTCGGCGGCGCCGAGCAGCACGTTTTCGCGGACCGAATTGGAGAACAAGGTAGTGTCCTCGAACGCGACGGATACGTGGGTCCGCAGTTGTTCCAGGGAAAGGTCGCGGATGTCGATGCCGTCGAGCAGGACGGCACCGGCTGTGGTGTCGAACAGGCGCGGCACCAGGTTCAGCAGTGTGCTTTTGCCGCTGCCCGTCACGCCCACCAGTGCCATGGTTTCCCCGGGGCGGACGCTCAAATCAACCCCATCGAGCAGGTCCCCGGCCCGTGCAGGTGTGTCAGGGAAGCGGAAGTGGACGCCACGGAATTCCAGTTCCCCGCGGGCTGTTTTCAGCGGAACGGACCGGGCCGGATCGGTGATGGTGTTCTGGGCATCCATGACTTCAAAGTGCCGGTCCAGCGCTGTTTTGGCGGTCAGCGTCATCGAGAGCAGGGGCCCTACTGACTCCACGGGGCCGGCCACGACGGCGGCGGTGGCGAAGAACGCGACGAGGGTGCCGACGTCGAGCTTCCCGTCAGAGACCAGAAGGAGGCCAACCACCAGGCCCGCCGCCAGCGCCAGCTCGGGCAGGAGAATCACGACGAGGGAGAACGTGGCGAGCGACTTCGCCTTGTGGATTTCGGTGGCCTGCAGCTCCTGGGCGGCGCCAGCGAAGGAGTCCAGGGCTTCCCGGCCGCGGCCAAAGGCCTTCAGCACCCGGATCCCGTGCACGGATTCCTCCACAACCGTGGCCAGGTCTCCGGCCTGGTCCTGGCTTCGGCGGCTGGCCTGGCCGTAGGAGCGGCGGAACGTGAAGCCGAAGATGATGATGGGCACGGCCGCGGCCGAAAAGATCAGGCCCAGCTGCCAGCTCATGGAGAACATGAGTATGACGCCGATCGCCACGGTCAGCGCCGTCACCACCAGCATGATCGCGCCGAAAGCCATCCAACGGCGCATGAAGTTCAGATCGCTCATGGCGCGGCTGAGCAGCTGGCCGGAGCCCCAGCGGTCATGGAACTCAATGGCGAGCCGCTGCAGGTGCCGGTAAAAGCCTGTGCGCATACGGGTTTCCACCGTTGTGGCGGGAACAATTACGAACTGGCGGCGCAGCACCATGAGCCACGCTTCCAAGGCGCCAAGAATGAGTACGACGCCGGTGCCCCACCACAGTGCATCCGCTCCGCTACCCGGTTCCAGGGCCGTGTTGACCAGGACGCGGTAGACCTGGGGGACGGCCAGTGCCACGAGGCTGGCGGCCAGTGCCGTGAGCAGACCGGCCACCAGCCGCCAGGCGATGGGTTTTAATTGTGGACCCATGCGGGCCAGAGACGTGAAGAGTGAAGTCTTGTCGTTGTTCGCCATGCGTTTTAGTGAGAGTCTCGTCTGGTAAATATGCGCATTCACTCAACTCTACGCCACGTGTGACGCCCGCCACCGACAGGAACGCTACTCGGAAGCCGCCACCATGTTGTGCATGAAGTTCGCCACCTGTTCGCGCAAATTTTTCATGCGTTCCTGCCGGGCGGCCTCGACATCAAAACCCACATACGCGGGCGGTGCGGGGCGGCGGACATTTGTGGAACATTCAAAATTGGCGCACATCAATGTAGCGATGGTGTTGCCGTTCCGCCCGGCGGCACCGGGGCGTTTGGCGTTGAAATACACCACGTCGTTGGGCAGGGTCACGTCTTCGCACCAGGCGCACTGGGGCCTGGAACGAATCCGTCCCTCAACATGGCGGAACAGGATGCCGGCAGGCGCCCCATCCACCCAGGCAATGACATAGCCAACGGCGGGGTATTTGCGGTCGCGCCAGCCAAGGAAGTCAAGGTTGTCCCAGTCCAGGGACTCGAAGTTCTCCGGCAGGTTCAGGTTGCTGCGCTCTCGCTGTGAGGCGTTGAGGAAGGAGGAACGAATTTGTTTTTCGGTCAGGGGAAGCATGGTGTTGGTCTTTTCGTGTCCTGCCGCCCGGCGCAAGACACACGGGAGGCATAAGTGGTATGGGGTTCCGCATGCCGTCACAGACGCGGGTGCGGGCAGCTGGGCACGCGCGCAGCTGCAAAAAACTCAGGGGACAGGGTTATCTGCCGCCGGCACAGGAAACGCCGGCGACCTCCAAACGCCCGGAGGGCAGATGATTCAGCAATGGGAGCAACACAGGAACGATTCTATACCCGGGTGGCGGAGGTACGGTGTCCGGTCACGAGGCTGCCGGACGTATTCCTTCAATGAGCAATTCGAGGGCGCGTCGGCCCACTTCTTCCGATCCCCTTGCATCGACGGGCAACGCAGCTAGCGCCACCGCTGAGATCAGCAGCAGGTCGGAGTGCTGAAAAATCGGCACGAACGGCCTTGGCCTCATGGGAACGGGCCACGTCAAGGATCAGGATGTCCTTGTCCTTGTAGCGGCGATAGAGCGTGGCGACGCCCACGCCGGCGGTCTTGGCAATCTCAGACAGCGGAACGCCCAGCCCCTGGGCCGCGAAAAGTCGGTGCGCATCACGTCGCAACTTCTCCCCGCGTGCTGCAGGGCATCTTCGCGGCACTGCTGGCACCTGCTGCCTTGTCGCTGCTGACCACCACCCTCACAGATCCGGCCGAACGCGGCGTAAAGCTTGACGTTCCCGGCGCCGTGTTCGCCGCGCTCGGCTTCTTCGCCGTGGTGTTTTGGCTTTGTCAACGCCGAGGAACATGGTTTCACCAGCGTTGACACATGGGGATTCCTTGCGGTCGGCGCCATCCTGCT
>JBBPZC010000093.1:0-19328 GCA_038199275.1 Actinomycetales bacterium | reverse complement strand
CGACGGCGTGCTCAGCGCGGACCCGCTGTTGTCGGTCCGCGGGGACACCGCAGAGGAATGCTGGCGGATTGTTGAGGACGCCTTTGCCGCTTGGAAGTCCGGCACTGTCCCCATGGAGGAATATGCCGCCGGCTCCACGGGCCCGGCCAAATGGATCACCAGCAACGACTAATCCTCTCAACATCGCCGTGACTACGCAGTAGTGGTGGTTCCCGGGCGTGGGAACCACCACTACTGAACAGTCACGGCCAAGGATTCCCCCGGCGCCGAAACCATGCGGCCCACCACTATTCGAAACAGCAGATAGTGCGATCCTGACATTTGAAACAGCAGATAATGCGAGAAATCCGCCGGATTCATCGCATTATCTGCTGTTTCGAACAGGGCGCGAGGGCAGAATCGCATAAGCTGCTGTTTCAAACAGTGGGCCAGCCTATATGGCGGCGACTCCGCGCTCCCCGGTCCGGACGCGAACGGCGTCGTACACCTCCACCATCCAGACCTTGCCATCGCCGGCGTTCCCCGTGTTGGACGCGGCGACGATGACCTCCATCAGGTCGTAGGCCTGCTCGTCCGTGGCGAGAACCTCGATGCGGACCTTGGCGTGCAGGTCCACGGTGTACTCGGCGCCGCGATAAATTTCCGTGTGGCCGCGCTGCCGGCCGTAGCCGTGGACGCTGCTGACGGTCAGGCCCTGGACCCCGCAGCTTTCAAGGTCGTTGCGGACTTCATCGAGCTGTTCCGGCCGAATGATGGCGGTTATGAGTTTCATGCGTCGACCTTTTCTTCGCTGTTGAGTGCATCGCTCGCTGCGGCGGACCGTGTGGACCGCTCCAGCAGTGGCGAGAAACTGCCGGAGGTGCGCCCGCCAATGTCGTAGGCCGACTCGGCGTGGACGGAGACGTCAATGCCCGCGTTCTCGTGTTCGCGGGAAATACGGAATCCCATGGTCTTGTTGATGATCCAGCCAATGGCGTAGGCCATGACGAAGGAGTACACCATCACAGCCCCTGCAGCGATGGCCTGAATACCCAGGAGCCCAAGGCCGCCACCGTAGAACAGTCCCTGGCCGCCGGCAGGCGAGTTGGGATCGGCAGCCAAACCGATGAACAGGGTGCCGGCCAGCCCGCCCACAAGGTGCACTCCGACGACGTCGAGCGAGTCATCAATGCCCAGCCGGTATTTCAAGCCGACGGCCAAGGCGCAGGCGGCTCCGGCCAGCAGACCGAGAACAAGTGACCACAGCGGGGTCAGTGCGGAGCACGCGGGCGTGATGGCCACCAGGCCGGCGACCGCACCCGACGCAGCACCAAGTGAGGTGGCATGTCCGTCGCGGATCTTTTCAATCACCAGCCAGCCGAGGATCGCAGCAGCCGGGGCGGCGAGAGTGTTGATCCATGCGTAGCCGGCAACGGCATTGGCACCAAGTGCGGACCCGGCGTTGAAGCCAAACCAGCCGAACCAGAGCAATCCGGCACCGAGCATGACGAAGGGCAGGTTGTGAGGGCGGTGGCTGGGGTCCTTGCCGAATCCTTTGCGCTTGCCCAGAATCAAGGCCAGGGCCAGCGCGGCAGCGCCTGCATTGATGTGGACGGCGGTGCCGCCGGCAAAATCGATGGCACCCAGACCCTGCCCAATCCACCCGCCAGTGGGGTTGCCGTTGGCGTCTTCAGTGAAGGAGAAGACCCAGTGTGCCACCGGGAAGTAGACCAGGCTCACCCAGATGGCTGCGAAGGTCATCCACGCCCCGAACTTGGCACGGTCGGCGATGGCGCCGGTGATCAGTGCCACCGTAATGATGGCGAACACGGCCTGGAAGCCAACAAAGACGATTTCGGGAATGGTTCCCACCAGTGGTGCCCCGTCCCCGGTGTCGAGGACTCCCTGCAGGCCCAACTTCGCCAGCGGATTACCGAGCAGTCCGCCGCCGAGATCGGTGCCAAACGCGGCCGAATATCCAAAGAGGATCCAGAGTACGCCCACCACGCCGATGGCTCCGAAGCTCATCATCATCATGTTCAAAACCGCTTTGGCGCGGGTCATGCCGCCATAGAAGAACGCCAGTCCCGGGGTCATCAGCAGCACCAGGGCTGCCGAAATCAGGACCCATGCAGTATCGCCAGAATTCATGGTGCCGGCCTTTCATTGCAAGAGTTGTTGCCTGCCGCATCATCGGGGCTGTGCAATATTGACTCTTACAATGCTGGGTTGTGCATGTTTCACCAGCGGGCGGGCCAGGTTTCCGCCACGTTACATCTGCCGTCCGGGCGTTAAACCCTGACGACGGCGGTGTTACGGGAGTGTTTCGCGGCGCCGGTTCCGCTGGTTTCCGGGCAAAGGAAATGCCCGCCGAAGCGGGCATTTCCTGGGTGTTCTTGCGATACGGAGCGGGTAAGCCCCGTCCAGCTCAGACCCTAATTCAGCAAGGCGTTAGTTCAGCAAGGCGTCTACAAAGCTTTCTACCTCGAAAGGTGCCAAATCATCGGCGCCTTCACCCAGGCCCACCAGCTTGACCGGCACGCCCAACGTGTTCTGGATGGCAACCACAATGCCGCCCTTGGCGGTGCCGTCGAGCTTGGTCAGCACGATGCCGGTGATGTTGACAACCTCGGCAAACACCTTTGCCTGCGTGAGACCGTTCTGTCCGGTGGTGGCGTCCAGGACCAGCAGGACCTCGTCCACGGTGGCCTGCTTTTCAATGACGCGCTTGACCTTGCCCAGCTCGTCCATCAGGCCCACCTTGTTCTGCAGGCGCCCGGCGGTGTCAATCATGACCACATCAACCTCCTGCTCGATGCCTGCCTTCACCGCTTCAAAGGCGACGGAGGCTGGGTCTGCCCCATCGACGTCGGACTTCACGGTGGGAACACCCACGCGCGCGCCCCACGTGGCCAACTGCTCTGCGGCGGCGGCACGGAACGTGTCCGCAGCGCCCAGCAGGACGTCCTTATCTTCGGCGACCAGCACGCGGGCCAGCTTGCCAACCGTGGTGGTCTTGCCGACGCCGTTGACGCCCACCACCATCAGGACGGCCGGGCGGTCATCGTGCCGGGTGATGTTCAGGGTGCGGTCCATGCTGGGATCAACCAGGGCAATGAGCTCCTCGCGCAGCATGGCCTGGACGTGCTCGGGGCTGCGGACACCCAAAACCTTCACGCGGTCGCGCAGCGTGTCCACCAGGTTCATGGTGGCGTCGGTGCCAATGTCGGCCAGCAGGAGGGTCTCCTCGACCTCTTCCCACACGTCCTCATCGATCGTGTCGCGGGAGAGCAGCGCCAGCAGGCCCTTGCCCAGGGCGTTGTTCGACTTCTGCAGCCGGGCGCGCAGGCGGACCAACCGGCCTTCGACGGGCAGCGGCGTCTCGAGGGTGGGTGCGGCCGGTTCGGGAACCACAATTTCCGTCTCCGACGGCGGGACCTGGGTTTCCGGGCGCTCCTCCACCAAGGTGCCGCCACCACGGGCGTCGGTGGAATCCAGCGGGGCCGGATCGTTGGCGTCTCGGGGGCCGGTGTAGTTCTGGCTGTTGCGGCGGGCCTTGATAAAGACGGGGATCAGGCCGCCAATGATGGCGAGCCCAACCACAATGGACAGGATGATGGGGAGAAGTTCGTTCACTCCCCCAGTCTCTCATGCAGCCCGGCCGCGCCCACTTTTCCTGACGGGCCGCCTGCGCGCACCTGCGATATTGCGCGACCCTGCGGTACTGCGCGAACCTGCGGAACTGCGCGACCCTGCGGTACTGTGACCGCGGGTGCGACGGCTTTCTTGCGAATGTGGCAAGCTCTATGCTGATGCCAATGACCAGACCCTCAGCCAAGACGAGCCTTGATCCCGTACCCGTGAAACTTCCGCGCGAGATCAAGGTGCTGGTGGCGGCTGCCTTCATGATCGCCATTGGTTTTGGCATCGTGGCCCCCATCCTGCCGCAGTTCGCCCAAAGCTTTGATGTCAGCGTGACGGCCGCCGCCGTGGTGGTGAGTGCGTTCGCCTTCACCCGGCTGATGTTTGCCCCGCTCAGCGGCTGGCTGGTGGAACGGATGGGTGAACGCCGCACCTATATTGTGGGCATCCTGATCGTCGCCACATCCTCCGCCGCGTGCGCCTTTGCCCAGGACTACTGGCAGCTGCTGATCTACCGCGGCCTGGGCGGCATTGGTTCCACCATGTTCACCGTGGCCGCCATGGGCCTGCTGATCAGGTTGGCGCCGCCGTCGGCCCGGGGGCGAGTCTCCAGCCTGTACTCCGGTTCCTTCCTGCTGGGCAACATTGCAGGCCCGGCGGTGGGCGGACTTCTGGCCGGTTTCGGCATGCAACTGCCGTTCCTCGTGTACGCCGCGGCCTTGGTGCTGGTGGCCATTCTCATCGCCACGCAGCTGCCTGCCACCAAGACTGGTAGGCGGATCTCCCCGAAACGCGCAGTCGCCGGCCAATCTTCCCCGGCTGGCGCCCCTGTCTCCGCCTTGGCACCGGAAGCCAGAAAGCAGCCGGCCCTGCCATTGCGCGAAGCCCTGCGGCTGCCCGCCTACCGCGCCGTGCTCACCTCCAGCTTTGCCAACGGCTGGTCCGCGTTCGGCATCCGCATGGCACTGGTGCCGCTGTTCGCCACAGCCGCACTGGGCGCAGGCCCGGAAGTTGCCGGCATCTCCTTGGCCGTTTTTGCCGTGGGAACGGGGGTGGCGCTGACTTTTTCCGGCAAGCTGGCCGACACCTGGGGCCGCAAGCCCATGATCCTCTCCGGCCTGGCGGTGAACGGCATTGCCATGGGCGTGCTGGGTTTCACCGGCAACGAATTCTGGTTCTTCCTGGTCTCAGCCATCGCCGGACTGGGCAGCGGCCTGATGGGTCCGGGCCAGCAGGCCGCGGTCGCAGACGTGATTGGCAACGACCGCTCCGGCGGCAAGGTCCTGGCCACGTTCCAAATGAGCTCCGACCTCGGCGCGATCATCGGACCTATCGCCGCCGGCGTCCTCGTGGACACGCTCTCCTACGGCCCGGCATTCCTCATGGCCACTGCCGTGGCGCTGGTGAGTTTCCTGTTCTGGCTCCCCGCCAAGGACACCCGCCAGCCTCTCGCCTGAAGCACGACGGCGCGTCCCGTCCCCCACTTTCCACCCCCTTGGGTGCCGGGAGGCTGGGAGGGGACGTCCCGGCGTCGTACATCCACCCCGGCACCCCCGAAGGAGAACCAACATCAGATGTATGTTCAGCAGACTACAGATTTTGGCGCCTCAATGTGTCGTTTGGCACTTAAATCATCCGATGTCTACACTGGACTAATCGAACTACCGTAATCCCAAGCACATCGAGGGTTGCGCGGCGCCGGTCCTTAGGGACGGCATCGTCACCATTCCCCGGGTTCAAGGGCCACTAGCTGAGGTTCCAGTCAGGAACCCCGTGGCCCCTCCCGCCGAACGCGTTCCGCGCCTTGGGGTCGCCGCGCCCCGGCAGCCTGGTTTCCCAGCCACCTGCAGGACGCGAAAATGAACTGCCAGAGAATTGGAAGCAATGACGTCACATTCCGCACAGACCGTGCCACAGCGAGACCATTCCAAGGAAGCCATCCCCAAAGTGGTCATTCTGATCGCCATACTGGCAGGGTTCTCCGGACTCCTGTACGGCTACGATTCCGGGGCCATCTCCGGCGCACTGCCCCTGCTGATCAATGACTTCGGCATCGACGCCGGGACGCAGGGCCTGATCACTTCACTGCTGCTCTGGGGCGCCCTGCCGGCCATCATCGGTGCAACTCTCGCCGCAAAACGCTTCGACCGCCGCCACCTGCTGCTGGTCGCTGCCTGCATTTTCATCGTTGGCTCGCTGATTTGCCTGTTCGCCACTGACATCCCGATGCTCATGTTTGCCCGGTTCTTCCTGGGCCTGGCGGTGGGCATCGCGAACATGTTCGGCCTGATTTACCTCTCCGAACTGGCCCCCACCCGCATCCGTGGCCTCCTCACCGCCCTGTACCAGCTCTCCGTGAACGTCGGCATCCTGTGCGCCTACATTGTGGGCGATGCCCTGCACGACGCCGGTGCCTGGCACTGGATCCTCGGCGCCGGTGTCATCCCCGCCGTCATTTTCCTTGTGGGCATGCTGCTCAGCCCGCCCAGCCCGCGTTGGCTGATCATGCGCGGCCGCCGCGATGAGGCACTGAAGGTGCTGCGCAAGTTGCGTGCCACCCACGAGCTTGCCGAAGAAGAAACGCGGGACATTGAGAACAGCCTCAAACAGCAGGAAGCCGGCATCTCGTCCCTGTTCAAGTCCTCCCGCCCGGCCATGAACGTGCTGTTCATCCTGACGTTCTTCCAGGTCTTCACAGGCATCAACGCCGTCGTGTACTACGCACCGATCATCTTTGCCGACGTCCCGTCCTTGGGCGATAACCCGGGCATGATTGCCAACTACGGCGTGGGCATTGCCCTGGTGATCTCCACGGCCGCGTCCCTGCCGCTGATCGACAAGCTGGGCCGAGTGAAAATGCTGGCCATCAGCATGGCCGGCCAGGCCGTTTCCATGCTTGCCCTGTGGATTTTCCCGGAGTCCGGCTACCTCACCGTTGCCGCCGTGTTCATGTACACCTTCTCCTTCGGCTTCGGCCTGGGCCCGGTCTTCTGGCTGTATGTGCCCGAGGCGCTGCCACTGCGCATGCGGGCCATTGGCATGGGCGTCATCACGTTCACCCAGTACCTGTTCAACGCCATCTTTTCCCAGGCGTTCCCGTCCGCGATGGAGCGTTTTGGCCCGTTGGTGTTCCTGCTCTTCGCGGTGCTCTCCGCGGTCGCGTTTGTCTACGTGATCAAGCGCGTGCCGGAGACCTCGGGCAAGTCCCTTGAGGAGATTGAGCAGTACTGGCGCGAGCGCGAAGCCGCCAAGCTCAAGTAGTACGACGCCGCTCCACCGGTTCGCGCGCAGGCCCACCCTTGTCCGGGGTGGGCCTGCGCTTTTTTGTGTCCGGGGACTGTCCATGTGCTGCGGCGTCCGGGGGAACACCCCGGAAATGTGCTGCGGCGTCGATAAATAGGGGCCGTTATGTGCTGCAGCGTCGATAAATAGGGGCCGTTATGTGCTGCAGCGTCGGGGACTAGGGCCCGTTAAGTGCTGCAGCGTCGAGAAATAGGGGCGGTTATGTGCTGCGGCGTCAGGCGGTGGCGTCTGCGCGGTCCATGCGCTGGCTGATGACGGTTGAGACGCCGTCGCCCCTCATGGAGACGCCGTACAGCGCATCCGCCACCTCCATGGTGCGTTTCTGGTGCGTGATGATGATGAGCTGGCTGGACTCGCGCAGCTCTTCGAAGATGGTGATGAGCCGGCCCAGGTTCGTGTCATCGAGTGCGGCCTCCACCTCATCCATGACGTAGAACGGCGAGGGTCGGGCCTTGAAAATGGCCACAAGCAGGGCCACGGCCGTCAGCGACCGCTCACCGCCGGAGAGCAGCGAGAGCCGTTTGATTTTCTTCCCGGCGGGCCGGGCCTCCACTTCGATGCCGGTGGTGAGCATGTCCTCGGGATCGGTCAGCACCAGCCGGCCCTCCCCGCCCGGGAACAACCTAGCAAAGACCTGCTCAAATTGCGCCGCCGTGTCTGCGAATGCGGAGGTGAACACCTCTTCCACCCGGGCGTCGACCTCCTTGATGATGTCCAACAAATCCTTGCGGCTGGCTTTCAGGTCCTCCAGCTGGGAAGACAGGAATTGGTGCCGTTCCTCGAGCGCCGCGAATTCTTCCAGCGCCAGCGGGTTGACCTTGCCCAAGACGGAAAGGTCGCGTTCGGCGCGTTTGAGCCGTTTCTCCTGCTCCTCGCGCACAAACGGGCTGCCTTCGCGAATCTCAGCGCCGGAATCGTCCACTTCCACGCGCAGCGCGGCCCACTTGTCGGTGACCTCGCACGGGCCCAACGGCACGAGTGTGTCCGGCCCGTATTCCTTGATCAGGTGGTCCACGCTGAGTCCGAGTTCCTCAATGGACTTGTTCTCCAGCGTCTCGATGCGCAGGCGTTGGGCGGCGCGGGCCAGCTCGTCCTTGTGCACGCTGTCCGTGAGTTTGGCCAGTTCCTTCTCGGCTTCCACCGTGGCGCCGCGCACGGCCATGAGCTCGACCTCGCGCGCGGCCCGCTGCTCCTCGGCCTCGTCCCGCACGTGCTCGGCCAGCTCAATTGACTCCTCGACAAACACCGCAATCTGCGCGGTGGCCTGGGCCACGGCCGCAGCCTTGCGCGCCTGGAACATCCTGCGCCGGGCGCGTTGGGCAGCTTGTTCCCGCGCCATTTTCTCCGTGGCAGCAGCCCGCTCCAGTCCGGCGGCGCGCGTGCGCACCGTGTTCAGCGACTCTTCGGTGCTGCGCAGGGCGAGCCTGGTTTCCATCTCCACGGCCCGGGCGGCTGTCGCAGCGGCGGCCAGGTTGTCGCGTTCCTCCATGGAAGGTTCTGCTTCGGCAGGAGCCTCCTGTGCCTTCGCCAAGCGGGCGGCGACCTCCTCGAGGGCTTCCTGTTCGCGGGCCAGGTTGGCTGTTGCCAGTGCCACCGCCTGGCCGTGCCGCTCCGATTCCCCTGCCGCCGACCGCAGCGTGGCACCGAGGGATCCGAGCCGCTCGGCCACGGCGGCCAGCCGCGCATCGGATTCGTGCAGGGCCGTCATCGCCGCGGATTCCTCCTCGGCCACGGCAACGCGGCGGCCCTTCAGCCCGGCCATCGCAAAGCGGGCCTGCTCGGCCCGGGCCGTGGCCGCTGCCAGCTCGGCCTCGGTTTCATCCACCGCCGCCTGCAGCTCCAGCAGAGACGGGGCCGTGGCCGATCCACCCTGCATCCACCACGCGGTGAGCACGTCGCCATCGGCCGTCACGGCGGTCAGCGACGCATCACGCGCCACCACTTGCTGGGCCGTCTCCAGATCCGGAACCAGCACCACTCCGGCCAGCAGCGCATCAAGGGTGCCCGCCAATTCTGCCGGCCCATCCACCTGCAACCGTCCGACGGCGGCACCCGCCACCGCGTCCACGGCAGCCTGCGCGGCCTCCTGCTTGGCGGAGATCACGCCTGCGGACTCCGGGTCCCGACCGGTTCGACCGGCGGAGTCGGCGGTATCCCGGTCTCGACCGGCTCGACCAGCGGCGTCAGCTCGACCAGCGGTGTCGGCGAGGACCAGGGTGACGCGTCCGCCGTCGTGCTCCTTGATCAATTCCAGCGCGGCCAGGGCTGCCGAGGCATCCGTCACGGCCACGCCCTCGGCCGCGGCGTGCAGGGCGGCGGCGATCGCGGTTTCGTGGCTGGGCACCACGTGCAGCAGCGTGGCCATGGATGCCATGACGCCGTCCGGCCGCGCTTCCAACAGCGCGGCCCCGGCGTCCTTGCGCAGCAGGCCCACGGCGAGTGCGTCGCGGCGGGCGGTGAGTGAATCGCGGTCCCGCTCTGCGGCGAGCTGCTCCGCCCTCGCGGCCTCGATCTGGGAATCCACCTCGGCGAGGGCTGCGGCGGCCACCTCGTAGTCGGCGTCCAGGCGCTCCTCCCCTGCCTCAACACCTGCCACTTTAGATTCCAATGCCGCGAACTCCTCGGCCGCGACGCTGTGCCGCTGCGCACCGTCGGCCCTGCTGCTGTGCAGGCGGCCAATCTCGGCTTCGGCCGATTCCACCCGCGACCGCGCGGAGGCGACCTTGCCGGCCAGCCGCGCCAGTCCCTCGCGGCGGTCGGCCGTGGCCCGCAGCTGCTCCCGCACGCGCTGCTCTTCGGTACGAACGGCAGTCTCCGCGTCCTCTTTAATCTCCATGGCGGTCTCGAGCCCGTAGCGGCGCTCTTCCAGGGCCAGGTCCAGCCCGGCCTCCTCGGCACGAAGCCGGGCCGCTTGGGCGGCCAATTTGTCGGGGTCGCGGCTGGGATCGGGCACGTCGTCGGTGGTGCCCAGATGGCGTTGGCGTTCGGCGGCCAAAGCGCCCAGCGCACGGAGCTGGTCCCGGACGGCGCAGAGCTGGTACCAGTTGTCCCGCGCCGCATTGAGCACGGGGGTGGCGGCAGCCGCGGCCTGCTCCAGTTCGCCCTGCTGGGCCCGGCCGGCCTGCAGCTGCGCCCCCACAAGTTCGCGCCTGTTCTTCAGCGCCTGCTCGGCCGCCTCGTCACGTTCGACGGCGGTGCTCAGGGTGACAATGTCATCGGCCAGCAGGCGGGCCTTGGCGTCGCGAACGTCGAACTGCACGCTTTGTGCACGCCTGGCGACGGCGGCCTGCTTGCCCAGGGGCGTGAGCTGGCGGCGGATTTCCCCCGTCAGGTCGGTGAGCCGGGCCAGATTGGCCCCCATGGCGTCGAGCTTGCGCAGCGTCTTTTCCTTGCGCCGTCGGTGTTTGAGGATGCCGGCGGCCTCTTCAATGAAGCCGCGCCTGTCCTCCGGGGTGGCGTGCAGGACCTTGTCCAGCTGGCCCTGGCCCACAATGACGTGCATTTCCCGGCCCAGCCCGGAGTCGGAGAGCAGTTCCTGGATGTCAAGGAGGCGGCAGGCGGTGCCATTGATGGCATATTCGCTGCCGCCGGCACGGAACAGGGTGCGCGAGATGGTGACCTCGGCATAGTCGATCGGCAGGGCGCCGTCGGAATTGTCAATGGTCAGGGCCACATGGGCGCGACCCAACGGCGGGCGCCCGGACGTGCCGGCGAAGATCACGTCCTCCATTTTGCCGCCACGCAGGGTCTTCGCCCCCTGCTCGCCCATGACCCAGGCAAGCGCGTCCACCACGTTGGACTTGCCCGAGCCGTTGGGACCCACCACGGCGGTGACACCGGGCTCAAAGTCAAAGGTGGTGGCCGAGGCGAAGGATTTGAATCCTCGCACGGAAAGACTTTTCAGATGCAAACTTTTTTCAACTCCAGCCGCGGGCAATTTCTCACAGCCCAATCTACCGTGAAATACGGCCCCGCACCCGGTGTCGGCGCGCGTGTATGCAAACACGGGCATGTGCACGAATCACCCTGCAAGGTGCATAGTTAAGGGTGGGTCTTGAACTGTACGTGGTCGGCTGCAGGTCCGTTCCGCAAAATTCAAGGCAGGGATGCCGGATTCCGGCGCCCCAAGATTTCCCGAATACTTCAAGAAAAAGGCTGGAACTTGATCGGCAACGCGACATTTCGTCACCACAACTCCGCCTTATTGGCCGTCTCCAGTGTGGAGGCGCCGGTGGTGGTCAAGTCCAGTGATTTCGATGCCCGGCTGGCTCCCAGCCTCAAGCGCCTGCGCCTGTCCAAACGATTGTTGGAACGTGTTGCCGGCGTGGAAGAACGCCGCTGGTGGGCGCCCGGCACCGCCTTTGACGACGCCGCCATCGAGGCAGGCGCGAAGGCCCTGGCCGAATCCGGCATCGAAGCAGGGCAGGTGGGCCTGCTGATCAACACCTCCGTGACCCGGCGCAATCTGGAACCCTCCGTGGCCGTCAAGATCCACCACGGCTTGGGTCTTCCCTCATCCGCCATGAACTTCGATGTGGCCAACGCCTGCCTCGGATTCGTCAACGGAATGACGCTCGCTGCGAACATGATTGATTCGGGCCAGATCCAGTACGCCCTGATCGTGGCCGGCGAAGACGCCCAGGCCACCCAGGAAAACACGTTCGACCGTCTGAACGCCGAGACCTCCACACGCGATGACTACCTGCGCGAGTTCGCCACCTTGACCCTGGGGTCCGGTGCGGCTGCCGCCGTGATTGGCCCGGCGGACAAGCACCCGGGCGGACACCGCATCCTGGGTGGCGTCTCCCGTGCCGGCACCCAGCACCACCAACTGTGCGTGGGCGGTCCCGACGGCATGTTCACGGACACCAAGGGCCTGCTGGACAACGGCCTGGAACTGGTCACTGACGCCTGGGATGAGGCCCACACGGACGGCTGGGATTGGCGCTCCATGGACCGCTACGTCACCCATCAGGTCTCCAATTCCTACACGAACGCCATCATCAAGGCCGTGGACCTGGTCCGCAAGCGCGTGCCCATCACGTTCCCCAAGTGGGGCAATGTGGGCCCGGCCTCCCTGCCCATGACCCTGGCGCAGGAATCCCAGAGCCTGAACCCCGGCGACCGCGTGCTGTGCATGGGCGTCGGTTCCGGGCTGAACACCGCGATGATGGAAATTGCGTGGTAGCTGTGGTTTCGCGCTCCTCCGCGGCTGATCCCTGGCCCGGCGTCAGCGCACACTGGCGCCGCACCCTTTCCGTTCCCTCCACCGCGGCGATTGATCCGGCCGGCACCCGGCACCAGTGGCATTACCTCGACAACGAGGCCGATGTCCTGACCACCGGCCTCGAACCCGCCGGCACTTTGTTTTGCGTGCACGGCAATCCCACCTGGTCGTACCTGTGGCGCAGCCTGCTGGCCGGCGCCACCTCCGCCGCCACCATTGCCGCAGGCGGGCCGTGGCGCGTGGTCGCCGTGGACCAGCTGGACATGGGCTTCTCCGAACGCACAGGAACCTTCCGCCGCCTGGCCGACCGCATCACCGACGTCTCCGACTTCACCGCCGAGCTGGGGCTGACCGGTCCGGTGGTCAGCGTGGGCCACGACTGGGGCGGCATCATCTCCCTGGGCTGGGCCCTGGCGCACCCAAGCCAACTGGCCGCCGTCGTCCTGACCAATACGGCGGTCCACCCGGCCGGCCATTCCCTGCCGCCGGCCCTGAAGCTGGCCCTGCATCCCGCCGTCCACAAGTGGGGTACGACGACGACGCCCGCCTTTTTGCGTGTCACGCATGATTTGGCGCAACCTGCCTTGGGTGACGACGTGCGGGCGGCGTTCATGGCGCCGTACCGCTCCGTGGCCCGGCGTGCGGGTGTGGGTAATTTTGTGGCCGACATTCCCGCCACCCCGAAGCACCCGTCATGGGCTGCGCTGGATGAGGTTTCCTCCGGGATCCGGTCCCTGGAGGTGCCTGCGCTCATGCTGTGGGGACCCAAGGACCCGGTGTTTTCCGACCGGTACCTGACGGATTTGATCACCCGCATCCCGCATGCCGACGTCCATCGTTTCGAAGGCGCCAGCCACCTGGTCCAGGAGGATCGGGACATTGCCACGCCAACGTTTGCCTGGCTCGCACAAAATCTGGGCGGACTCATGGTTTCCACCGAGGCTGGCGGGGCCCACGCTGGCGAGGGCCCCACGACGACCTTGCGTGTCGAGGGAGCCGGCGGGGAAGCCGGTGGGGAATACGTCCCGATGCTGGCCGAGCTCGACGCCCGCCACACCGACGCCGCCACCGCCATTGTGGACATGCTCCCGGACGGTAATACCCGTGCGTTGACGTGGGCGAAGCTGGCCGTTGATGTTGACGATCTCGCCGCCGGACTGGCGAAGTTCGGCGTCAAGGCCGGTTCCCGCGTGAGCCTGCTGGTGCCCCCTGGCATCAACCTGACCACCCTGATTTACGCCTGCCTGCGTTTGGGCGCCGTGATTGTTGTGGCCGACGCCGGTCTGGGCACCAAGGGTCTCGGCCGGGCCATCAAGGGCGCCCGCCCCGATTTCCTTGTAGGCATTGAACGCGCCTTGACCGGGGCCCGGTTGTTCAACTGGCCCGGGATAAAAATAGCGGCGGAAGATTTCAACCCCTCGACGGCCAATGCGAAGGCCGGCCTGCTGGGCGTGGCAGCAACCGTTCCCCAGCTCATGGCCGACGGCCGGGTCATGCGCCTGGCCGGAAACCCTGCCGCGTTTACGGCGCCCGATGCCGACGCCGATGCGGCCGTGCTGTTCACCTCCGGTTCCACCGGTCCCGCCAAAGGTGTTGTGTACACGCACCGCAAGCTGGGCGCCATGCGGGATACGCTCAAGGCCACCTACAACCTGGCCGCCGGTTCCGGGCTCGTGGCAGGATTTGCCCCGTTCGCGTTGCTGGGTCCAGCTCTGGGCGCCACCACGGTCACGCCCGACATGGACGTCACCTCCCCGCGGACCCTGACGGCGTCAGCGTTGGCTGCGGCTGCCGCGGCCATTGACGCCACCGTTGTGTTCGCCTCCCCCGCGGCCCTAGTCAATGTGGTGGCGACCGCCGCGCGACTTTCGGCCGGAGAGCAAAAGACGCTGGCCGCCGTCGAACTTGTCCTCTCAGCCGGGGCACCCCTGAGCCTCCCGCTGCTTGAAAAGGTCGCGCAACTGACTCCGAACGCGGACCTGCACACCCCCTATGGCATGACCGAGGCGCTTCCCGTCACGGACATTGACCTGCCGGGGATTCGTGCGGCGGGCGTTGGAAATGGTGTGTGCGTTGGTGTGGCTGTCAGCGGTGCGACCGTGGCGATTGCGCCCGTGCGTGCCGACGGCACTGTGGACCCGGAGCCGACAACAGCGGCGTCGGTGACCGGCGAGATTCTGGTCCGGGCCCCGCACGTGAAGGCCCGCTATGACCGTTTGTGGATTACCGAGGCGCACAGCACATCGATCCCGGGCTGGCACCGCACCGGCGACGTTGGGCATTTGGACGCTGACGGCAGGCTGTGGGTTGAGGGGCGGATGGAGCATCTTCTGACTACTCCCGCCGGTGTCCGTACTCCGGTGGCCGCTGAACAAGCCGTTGAACTGGTGGCCGGCGTCGCCCGTGCCGCCGTGGTGGGTGTGGGACCTGCCGGGACGCAGGCTGCCGTGGCCATTGTGGAGACGTCGCCGGCCGCAAAGCATTCCGGGCTGGCACCTGCCGCCATGGCCGCCGACGCGCGGGCCGCTGCGGCTTCCGTTGACGTTCCGCTGTCCGCCGTGCTGGTCATTGACGCCATGCCCACGGATGTGCGGCACAACTCAAAGATAGACCGGGCCAAGCTTTCACGCTGGGCCGGACGCATGCTGGCCGGCGAAAAGCCAGGCAAGCCGTGAGCGGCGGGGACGCTTCGAACTCGTTAAGCGGAGAAGCTTCCGTGGGCGGCGCGGACGCTTCCGCCGCCTCATTAAACGAAGAAACTTCCGTGGGCGGCGCGGACGCTTCCACGGCCGGGTCCAGCGCGCGCCGGGTGCTGGTGACCGGGACAAGCGGCATGCTGGGCCGGGCCGTTGCCCAGCTGCTGTTTGACCGCGGCTACACAGTGCGAACGCTGCAACGCCGCCCCGTTGAGGCCCCGTGGGAAACCATGGAGGGCTCGGTGGTCAGCCCCGATGTCGCCGCCGCAGCGGTGGCCGGGGTGGACGCCGTCGTACATTTGGCCGCAAAGGTTTCCTTCACCGGACAGTGGAAGGATTTTGTCTCCACCAACATTGTGGGCACGCGCCAGCTCATGACAGCCGCCCAAAATGAGGGCATCCGCGACTTCGTGTTTGTCTCCTCGCCCTCGGTGGCACATTTTGGCGCTTCCATTGTGGGCGCCGAGGCCGGCGACGCGAACCCCGAGCTGGCCCGTGGACACTATGCCAGGTCCAAGGCCGCTGCAGAGGAGATCGCCCTGGCCGAGGACTCCCCCACATTCCGTGTAAGCGCCATCCGTCCGCACATTGTGTGGGGCCCCGGCGACACCCAGCTCGTGGAGCGTGTGGTGGAGCGGGCCCGGGCCGGGCGCTTGCCGTTGCTTGACGGAGGGCGGGCCCTGATTGACACCACGTACGTGGACAATGCCGCCGAAGCAATTGTGCGCGGCTTGGAACGCATGGACCACGCCCACGGACAGGCCCTCGTTGTCACGAACGGTGAACCGCGTCCGGTGGGCGAATTGATCGCCGGAATTTGTGCCGCCGCCGGCGTACCCGCGCCGGGATATTCTGTGCCGGGCTGGCTGGCCCGCGGGGCAGGATCCGTCATTGAAAAGGCCTGGACGGCTGCGGGCACCCGCGGCTGGGTGCACGATGAACCGCCCATGACCCGCTTCCTGGCCGAGCAACTCTCCACTGCGCACTGGTTCGACCAGCGCCACACCCAGGCCGTTCTTGACTGGGTGCCTGCCGTTTCATTGGACGAAGGCCTGGCGCGGTTGGCACAGCACTACCGCACACAAGGCTGACCGGCGGGGTCGCGTGGTGTCCACGCTCGTGCCCGCCTGAACGGCCCGCCCCCGCGGCTGCCGGCGGGACACTGCGGCTGCCGGCGCACTCGATTCCACAGGCTACCGTCCCCACTCCCGCACCTTCCTGGTTTTCACCCTTGGAAGGTGTCTGGCGATGCGAGTTGCACGCTTTTAATCGTGCAACTCGCATTGCCAGACACCTTTGGAACTGGTCTTCATGCGGATCCGGACCTACGTTGTCCACAGATTCGGCGTCCCGACGGAAATGCCCTTGTTTGTCGGCTGGATTCTTTCCAGACTCAATGACATGGATATGCAATCTGCTAGGGAGTTGTTCAACAATCGGTGGCCCGCCGGACGATCAGTTGCGACCAAGGCGGAACTTATTGCCGCTGGTCTCGACGCCCGTGCTATCAACTCGGCGGTCAAATACGGAATTCTGCATCGGCTGAGGCAAGGAGTCTACGTGCCGATGAAGAAGTGGGCGGGGGTGCCGCCTTGGGATCAGGACAAGCTAAACCTGTCGGGCCACATCGCAGCAACGAACGGTCAACAAATCTACTCCCATTTCAGTGCTGCCCGCCTTCATGGCCTGCACCTGTGGGACAGTTCCAGACTGATCCACGTCAATGCACCCTACGCCAGCTCAATATCAAGGCTACAGAAGGACGTGAAAGTGCATCGATCTTTCTATACCTCTGATGCCGTCGTTGAACGCTTCATCCCCGGAACGGGCCTGGCCAGGTACGCCAGTTTGGAACTGACGGTTCTCCAATGTGCAATGGCTGCGCCATTTGCACAGGCCGTGGTCATTGGCGATTCTGCCCTGTACAAGGGCCTCAAGCTCGATGTGCTACAGGAACTGCTCATCCAGTTCACAGGCATCAGTGGCGTCAACCGGGCTGGGGCTGCCTTTAACGCACTGAACGGCTTGTCCGAATCCCCTGGTGAGAGCCGGACACGGCTGATCATAGCTGAGCTGCCCATCCCACAGCCCACCTTGCAAGTCTCTTTGGACACCTATACGGGATCGTATCGCGTGGACTTCGCGTGGGAAGACATACGTCTGATCTTGGAATTTGACGGCAACATGAAGTACTTCGACTATCCCACACCGACGGCCCAGGCACTGATCGATGAGCGGGAACGTGAGAACGCCCTCATTGAAAGTGGCTGGCGATTCATTCGCATCAAGTGGAAACACCTGGCCAACCCTGAACAGCTCAAGGCACGGATCATGAACGCCTACTTCAACGCGCAGCGGGCTGCTGCGTGACCCGAGCTACATCCGGGCGTTGCGCGGCTTCGGCTGGCAGACGGGGCAGCTGTAGGAGGAACGGTTCATGAACGTGTCCCGGCGGATCGTCGTGGACAGCCCCAGCTCGGCACACCGGTAGCAGGGCTCCCCTTCACGGCCGTAGGCGTTCAACGAGCGCGCGAAGTAGCCTGAGGCCCCGTTGACGTTCACATACAGGGAATCAAAGCTGGTGCCGCCGGCGTCCAAGGCACGCGACATGACGTCGTGGGCTGCGTGGATGATGCGTTCGGTATCGGGACGGCGCATGGTGTCCGTAGGCTTGGCATAATGCATCTTGGCCGCCCACAGTGCCTCGTCGGCATAAATGTTGCCAATCCCTGACACCAGGGACTGATCCAACAAGGCCCGCTTCAAACCGGTTTTTCGTGCACGCAGCTTTTGGTGCAGCTCCGTGATGGAGAAGTACGGGTCCAAGGGGTCGCGGCCGATGTGGGCTGCCGCATCCGGGATCAGCGCCCAGCCGTCTTGCCCGCCCGTGGTCATCTGGTTTATGCCGGCTCGCAGCTGGCCCATGCCGGTGCCGCCAGGCATCCCATCAACCGTAGGCACCAGGGAGGTCACGAAGAGTCCGCCGAAGATCCGCTGGTCAATAAAGCGCAGTTCCTCGGGTGCATCGGCGCGCGGTGAAAATGACAAGCGAACTTTCAGGTGCTTTTCATGGGGCTGCTCCGGGGATTCCACCAGCAACTGCCCGCTCATGCCAAGGTGTGCCACAAGGGCTGTGTGTGGCGGAACCAACGACCCGGGAGAATCCGTCAGCGGCAACCAGAGGAATTTACCGCGGCGCACCACGTCTAGAACTGTGGCACCCACCAGGTTGCCGCGGAAGTCTTCAACACCCAAGGCATGGCGTCGGATGGAGCGGGGATCCGGTACGGATACGGAGGTGATGGTGCGCCCGGCAATCCAGCGCTCGAGTCCGCGGCGGACTACCTCAACCTCGGGCAGCTCCGGCATTATTCAGCGGCGCTGGCAGAGGTGGAAGCAGCGGCAGCGGCAGAGGTGGAAGCAGCGGCGCTGGCAGAAGTGGAAGCAGCAGCGGAGGTGGCTCCAACGGAGGAAGGAACGGCCGAAGCACCGGCCGGAACCCCGGCGGAAGAAGCAACAGGTGAGGTGCCCGGGGAGGAGGGTGCGCCGTCGTACTTGGCAGCGGGGGAGAACTTCTTCTCCAGCTCAATCCAGCCGGCGGCGGCAGCGGCGCGCTCGGCTTCCTTCTTGGACGGACCAACACCCGACCCGTAGTGGCGTCCGCCAATCACGAGCTCGGCGGAGAAGCTGCGGTTGTGGTCCGGGCCGGTGCCGGTGATGTCATAGACGACGGCGCCGAGGCGGCGGGCAGCGGAAATTTCCTGGATGTTGGTTTTCCAGTCGGTGCCGGCACCGAGAACGGCGGAGTCGGCCAACAGCGGGCCCACCAGGCGCATGACCATCTCACGGGCAATCTCAATGCCATGGGTGAGGTAGGTGGCGCCGATGAGGGCTTCCATGGTGTCGGCCAGGATGGAGGATTTGTTGCGGCCCTTGGTGAGGCGTTCGCCCTGGCCCAGGTAGATGAACTCGCCCACGCCGAGCTCGCGGGCAATGGAAGCCAGCGCACGGGTGGAGACCACGGAGGAGCGGCGTTTGGCCAGCTCACCTTCGGGCAGGGAGGGGTTGTCGCGGTAAAGCGCGTCGGTGACGGAGAAGCCCAGGATGGAGTCGCCCAGGAACTCGAGGCGCTCGTTCGTGGGGATGCCGCCATTCTCATACGCGTAAGAACGATGTGTCAGGGCAAGACGAAGCGTCCCGGCATCAATATTGACACCGAGACGCTTCAACAGCAGTTTGTGTCCGTCCGTGAGTTCCGGTGATGGAATTTCTGCGGACATGGCACTCCTGCTAAGTATTTATGGTTCGAACAGACCAGATGGCCCGGACGTCTTAGACGTCGGCTACCTTGCGGCCCTTGTATTCCAAGAACAGTGCGGTACCGGCGGAGTCGGTGACGACCTTGGCCTGGTGCGGCAGGCTGTAAACAACCTCGCCGTTTTCGATGGACTTGACCAGAGCAGGCGCGGTGGCCTTCCACT
>JBBPZC010000092.1:0-5591 GCA_038199275.1 Actinomycetales bacterium | reverse complement strand
GTACTACCGCTACCCGTTCTTCGCAGAAGACGGCACCAAGATCTACATTGAGACCACCCGCCCGGAGCTGCTGGCAGCCTGCTCCGCACTCGTGGCAAACCCGGATGACGAGCGCTACAAGCCGTTGTTCGGCAAGAAGGTCACCTCGCCGCTGTTCGGGGTTGAGGTTGAGGTCCGCGCACACGGCCTCGCCAAGGCCGACAAGGGCTCCGGCATCGCCATGGTCTGCACCTTCGGCGACCTGACCGACGTCACCTGGTGGCGCGAACTCCAGCTGCCCACCCGCGCCATTGTTGGCCGCGACGGGCGCATCCTCAGCGATTCCCCCGAGTGGATCACCACTGAGGAAGGCCGCGAAAACTACGCGAAGATCGCCGGCAAGACCGTCTTCAGTGCGAAGGAAGACGTCGTGGCGATGCTTTCAGAGGCGGACCTGCTGGATGGCGAGATCAAGAAGATCATGCACCCCGTGAACTTCTTTGAAAAGGGAGACAAGCCCCTGGAGATCGTCTCCTCCCGCCAGTGGTACATCCGCAACGGCGGCCGCGACAAGGACCGCCGCGAGAAGATGATCAACCGTGGCAGGGACATTGAATTCCACCCGGCGTTCATGCGTTCGCGCTACGACAACTGGATCTCCGGCCTGAACGGCGACTGGCTGGTCTCCCGCCAGCGCTTCTTCGGCGTGCCGGTTCCCGTCTGGTACCCCTTGGATGCCGACGCCAACCCGGACTATGAGCACCCCATCCTCCCCACCACGGAGATGCTCCCGATTGACCCAGCCGCCGATCCGGCACCGGGTTACACCGAAGACCAGCGCAATGTGGCCGGTGGGTTCGTGGGCGACGCCGACGTCCTGGACACCTGGGCCACCTCCTCCCTGACCCCGCAAATTGTGGGCGGCTGGGGCGTTGATCCGGAACTGTTCGCACAGGTCTACCCCTTCGATCTGCGTCCCCAGGGCCACGACATCATTCGCACCTGGCTGTTCTCCTCCGTCGTGCGCGCCGACGCCCTGCAGGACAGCGCGCCATGGAAGCACGCCGCCATTTCCGGTTGGATCCTGGACCCGGACCGCAAGAAGATGTCCAAGTCCAAGGGCAACGTGGTGGTCCCCACCGACGTGCTCAACGACTTTGGCGCCGACGCCGTCCGCTACTGGGCGGCTTCAGCCAAGCTCGGTGCCGACACGGCGTACGAGATTGCGCAGATGAAGATTGGCCGCCGCCTGGCCATCAAATTGCTCAATGCCTCCAAGTTCGTGCTGAATCTGGGTGCCACCGAGTCCAACGTGCTCAGCGCAGACAGTGCCGTGCTGAGCAACCCGCTGGACCGCGGCCTGCTGGCCCAGCTCTCAGAGGTTGTCACTGCGTCCACGGCCGCGTTTGAGAAGTACGACTACGCCCGCGCCCTGCAGCTGACCGAGAGCTTCTTCTGGCACTTCACCGACGATTACGTTGAACTGATCAAGGACCGCGCCTACGGTGCCAGCGGCGAGGAAGGCCAGGCCTCCGTGCTGGCTGCCCTGGCCACCACGCTGGATTCGCTGCTGCGCCTGTTCGCCCCCTTCCTGCCGTTTGCCACGGAGGAAGTCTGGAGCTGGTGGCGCACCGGTTCCGTCCACCGCGCACCGTGGCCCACAGCTGTTGGCGTGGACGACGGCGACACCTCCTTGCTCGCGACGGTCGGGGACGCGCTCTCCGGCATCCGCAAGGCCAAATCCGAGGCCAAGGTCAAGCAGCGCACCCAGGTCCTCTCGGCCACTGTGACTGCCGCCGACGTTCAAGCCGCACAGCTCGGCGCCGGTTTGGGCGACTTGAAAGCTGCTGCGAACGCAGTGGAGCTCACCGTGACCGTGGGCGAGGGCGAACTCACCGTGTCCGACGTCGTGCTCGCGCCGGCGCAGGAGCCCGCCCAGGCATAGCAATTCAGATCCCTCCCCATCTCCATCGCCGAGATGTGGGATCACGCCCTGCGACTGTGGCCGCCGTCCGAGCCGGACGGCGGCCACAGCCGTCTCCACCCGTTCCTCCCCCGTCGAGATGTCAGATAACGACCTCCCCCTTCGTTGAGATGTCAGATAACGACCTCCCCCTTCGTTGAGATGTCAGATAAACCCCAACTGCGAGTTGGGGTTTATCCCACATCTCGGCAGAAATGTTGGGGCGGGGAGACGTTGGTGGCGACGCCGGTTTCATAACTTGGCGCGGGTCAGCTTTTTCAAGCCCTTTTTCGGCGGGACGCGCACGGGCTGCGGCCAGCGTGGTGCCAGCTCATCACCGAGGGTGGTTCCTCGGAGCTTGCGGGCAAACATGGGCAGCACCCAGTCATTCATCCACAGATACTGGTCCCGCACCCACTCCGCAGTTCCTCGGGCGGCCGGCTTCGGCTTGTGCTTGAACGCTATCTCGTGAGGAACGTCCAGCTGCTCCAACACCCTCGCCGCCAAATACTTGTGCCCGGCTTTGGACATGTGCAGCCTGTCCGACGCCCACAACCTCGGGTGGACGTAGGCGGCAAAGGTGGCATAGTCCACCAGGACAGCGCCGTACCGCGCGGCGATCGCCCGCACGCCGTCGTTGTAGGCATGATTTTTGCGGCGCAACGGCCCCAGGGCGGGCGAGACTTCCACGTCATAACCGGTGAACAGCACAAGCGTTGCACCGGTCTGTGCGAGCCGGTCCACAAGGAATTCGTAGTCGGTAAGGATGTCAGCGATTTTCGTCCCAAAGTCCATGACATCGGTGCCACCGGCATAGAGCGTGATGAGCGTGGGCTCCATCGCGACTGCGGCCTCCAGCTGCTCGGCGATGATGTGCCGCAGCCGCTTGCTGCGGATGGCCAGATTTGCGTATTCCCAGCCCGGACAATCGCTGGCCAGACCCTCCGCGACCCTGTCGGCCCATCCCCGAACGCCGTTGGGCCGGCGGTTGCTTACATCGCCGACCCCTTCCGTGAATGAGTCTCCCAGGGCAATGTACCGGCCCGGTTCCTGAACAATCACGCGATCCTAGACGGCGGCCCGTGATATGGCGGTGCTGCCCAGAGCCACGCGCCCGATTCCGTGGTAGTCCCATCCGGCGGACTGCCAGGAGGAGGCGTCAAGGGCGTTCCGCCCATCCAGGATCACCGGCCGCTGAACCAGTGCGGCCGTCGCAGCGGGATCCAAGGTGGTGAATTCGGGCCACTGGGTCAGCAACAGCACCAGCTCGGCTCCGTGCAGCGCTGCTGTCACGTCCCGCTCAAAGGCAAGCTGTGGAAACTGCAGCCAGGCTGTGTCGGCCGCCTGGGGATCGCTGACTGTCACGTGCGCGCCCTGCGACGCGAGCTGGGCTGCAACATCCAGCGCCGGCGAATCACGAATATCATCCGTGTTCGGCTTGAACGAGGCACCAAGGACGGTGATGCGCCGCCCGGCCACCGAGCCACCACAAAGCCGCACGGCTGTCTCTGCCGTGCGGTATCGCGCGTCGGCATTGATGCCGTCCACAAGCGAGAACATCTCATCGAGGGAATCCACGCCGTGACTCTGGGCCTGCGCCCGAAAAGACCTCAGGTCCTTGGGCAGGCAGCCTCCCCCGAATCCGATCCCGGCGTGGAAATACTTACCCCCGATGCGGTCATCGTGCCCCAGCGCTTCGGCAAGCTGTACGACGTCGGCCCCCGCCTGATCACAAAACTCACCGACCGCGTTGATGTAGGAAAGTTTCAAGGCCAAAAACGCGTTCGCGGAGACCTTGATCAGTTCCGCCGTGGCAAAGTTGGTGACAACCTTTGGTGTCCCGCGTTCCAGCAGCGAGGCGTAAACAGCGTCGAGCATGGCGCCGGCCTTGGTTCCCCTCTCGCCGGCGGCAACACCGTAGACCAGCCTGTCGGGAACCAGCGAGTCGTTGACGGCTGTCCCCTGCCGCAGGAATTCCGGATTCCATGCCAACACCGCTCCGGTAGCCGAGATCATCGACTCTACGACGCCGGCCGTTCCCACAGGAACGGTTGACTTGCCCACAACCAGTGCGTCGGAGTGCAGGTGCGGCAGCAGCGACTCAATGGCCGCACGGAGGAAGGACAGGTCGGAATCGTTGGCCGTCTTGGATTGTGGGGTGCCGACGCACAGGAAATGAACCTCGGCATCGGCCAGTTCAGCCGGGTCTGTGGTGAACGTGAGTCGACCGCCGTCGTGTCCTTCCTTGAGCAATTCAGCAAGGCCAGGTTCGTGGAAAGGTGCCGTGCCGTTGGCGAGCTGCGCAATCCGTGCGGCATCCGTGTCGAGACCGACGACATCGTGGCCCATGTGCGCAAGAGTGACAGCATGCACGGTGCCAAGGTAGCCCGCGCCTATGACCGAAATTTTCATTTGATTCCTTTCAGGGCGGCAGGAAGCCGCGGGTGGTCTGCAATGGCTTGGGTGTACAGTCCCATCAGCTGCTCACACACCACGTGCCAGCTGCGCCCTTGGACCTGCTGGAATGCGGCTGCGGAAAAGGCTGCACGTTTGGCGTCGTCGCCGATAAGGTCCATGGCATAGTCCCTCAATTGGACCAGATTGCCCGGTGCGTAAAGCCAGCCGGTGCGTGAGGAATCCACCAGGTCCACGGGCCCGCCACGGCCGGTGGCCACCACGGGGACACCACTTGCCATGGCTTCCTGAATGGTCTGGCAGAAGGTCTCGAGTTCTCCCGGATGGACGAAGAGGTCGAAGGAGGCCATGGCTGCGGCCAGCTCGTCTCCGCCCAGGAACCCGGTGAAATACGCCCCGGGCAGGGCTGCCTCGAGGTGTGCACGCTGAGGGCCATCACCGACAATCACCAGCCGGGTGTTCGGGATGGACAGCACAGCGGCTAAGTCCTCCACCTGCTTCTCGAGGGCCAGTCGTCCCACATATCCGATGACCCGCTGGCCCAGTGGTGCGACCAATTGACGGAACTCAGCGCTGCGTTTTTCTGGATGAAAACGCTCAGTGTCCACGCCTCGACGCCAGAGCTCCACTCGAGGAATGCCGTGGCCACGCAATTTCTGCAGCGAGTCTGTCGAGGGGACCAGTGTTTTCGTGGCGGCAGTATGGATCCGTTCCACGCGCTGCCACGCCCAATTTTCCAGAAACGGCATGCCATACCTGGCCGCGTACCCGGGGACATCAGTTTGATAGACAGCCACGGAGGGGATTCCCAAGGCAACCGCTCCCCTGACGGCGCGCCATCCCAGAACGAACGGGGACGCCAGATGGACAACATCGGGATTGAACTCAGCCAGCAGGGTTTTCACGCGCACCACCCCGCCGAGCGCAACCCGAATGTTTCGATAACCTGCCAGGGGGACTGCCGGCAGCCGCCTGACATCTGCTCCCTCCACAATGCTGGGAGCGTTTTCCAGTGTTGACGGTGCAATCACGAGCACGTCGTCACCCCGGCTATCAAGGTGTTGCAGTATTTTCAACAGGGAATGGGTTACCCCATTCATCTCGGGCAGGAACGATTCAGCGACTATTGCGATCCTCACGCCTTCAGCCTGACCGGCCAAGGTTGCCGCAGTGGTTGGTCGTGGCGACGTGACGGTGAATGGTGCGTGAACTGCCGTTGTCGGGCGCCAGTCCC
>JBBPZC010000091.1:0-14565 GCA_038199275.1 Actinomycetales bacterium | reverse complement strand
TTTTCGGGTGTGCCCCAGCTGCAAAACAGCTGCGGGCGCACCCGTTTTTGCACGACCTTGTTCCAGCCGGCACGCAGGTGCCGACCTTCCAAAAGCACGTGCTTTGAAGTCTATGCCTACCTGGTTCAGCGGCGTATCTTCAGGGCATGGGAATACATAAAATTAGGGGATTTGCTGCCCGCGCAGGCGCTGTTGCGCTCCTGTCCCTCGGGATGATTGCAGGCTTTGCCGGAACACCGGCCATGGCCCATACACGTACCGCCCCAACCACGATCAGCTACACCGTGATGGGTGATTCCTACTCCGCCGGATCCGGCGGAGGCGACGAATACGGTGCCTGCGGCCAGAGCGCCAACGGTTATGGCACCTGGGTTGCCGCAGCGCTCGGCACCCAGGTCACGAATCTGGCCTGCGCCGGCTTCAGTACAGAGCAGGTGAGGACTTTGGAAGTTCCCTACCTCGCGCCCAACACCACACTCATCACGCTGACAGCAGGCGGCAACGACATCGGCTGGACCACGGCCATCGCAGCTTGCCTGGCACCCGCCTCAACCGTGGCCGTCTGTAAATCAGCCGTGGCCAACTCGATCAAACTCATGAGAAACCTACCCAAGTCCGTGTCCTCCATGCTCAAGGCAATCAAGGCCAAGGCCCCAGGCGCAAAGGTCCTGTATGTGGGTTATCCGCGACTTTTTGAACCGCAGAACATGGCTGCTGTGGGTTACACCCCTACTCAAATCAGTGGAACAAAAACGCTTAACGCAGCCGCTGACCTGCTCAACGGCATACTAGCCGTCAGCGCGCTCTCAAACCGGACAGCATTTGTTCCGGTGGCCTATCTATTCAACGGCCATGGTGTTCCATCTGCTTCGCCGTGGCTGAACTATCCAGGCGGAGCAAACCCCTACGCGTTCCACCCCAACCTCACCGGCTACCAGGATGGATACGCTGCAGCACTGCGTCCCTTCCTGAGAACTTGGTTCCGCTAAAATCCTGCCAGCAAGGAGAAGCGGCGGACGCTGCCGCTACGCGTCCTCCCCTTGACTCGCTTCTCCCCACCCCCTCCCACCACTCGCAAGCTCGCGGCGGGCCCCTCGCGGGCGTGGGCCCACGTTTGGGGGCCCCTGACGCTACCGCTACGCGTCCTCCCCTTAACTTGCTTCTCCCCTACCCCCTCCCACCACTCGCAAGCTCGCGGCGGGCCCCTCGCGGGCGTGGGCCCACGTTTGGGGCCCCTGACGCTACCGCTACGCGTCCTCCCCTTAACTCGCTTCGCTCGGTTGGGGGCCCCTGACGCTACGCTTAGCCTCATGGCTCTGAATCAGCATCATTTCGAGATCAATATCAATTGGACCGGCAACCGGGGCACGGGAACCTCGGGATATAAGGATTACGGCCGCGACCACAGTGTCACGGCCGTTGGCCTGCCCACGCTGCTGGGCTCGGCGGACCGTGCCTTTCATGGGGACCGGGACCGGTGGAACCCGGAGCAGCTTCTGATCACGGCCCTGTCCCAATGCCATATGCTCTCGTACCTGCATGTGGCCGCCTCACATGGTGTGGTCATCACCAAATATGAGGACACGGCCGCCGGCACCCTCGTATTGAACGCCGATGGCAGCGGTCAGATTTCGTTGGTCACGCTGCACCCGAACATCGCCGTGGCTGAACCTGCCATGGAGGCTTTGGCGCTTTCCCTGCATGCTGAGGCAGCCAGCAAATGCTTCATTGCGCGCAGCGTGAACTTCCCGGTGCATCACGAGCCCGGAGTGCTGGCACCGACGCAGGACTGAGGTGGCCCCGGCTGACAACGGAGGGATCGGGCTTGGCACCACTTTGGCACGCGCGCCCGAACGCCAGGATGCAATCCGGCCACGATCTGGATGTACCTGTGTTGCGCCGCCGGATTGCCGGATATGGTGGAGAAAACTGCGCTCAGGGAGCCATCATGAAAACCCGCCCGTTCTTCGCAGCGGCAACCGCATCCGCACTTCTGCTGGCGCTGACGGCCTGCTCCCCCGTGGCTGTTGGACAACCCGGCGGCGGGACGCAAACACCTCCAGCATCCGCCTCGGCACCCGTCTCAACAGCCGCCCCTGCACTTGTCATCCAGCGTTACGAAGACCCCACATTCGATCGAACGAAGGGGAACCCCACCACGGACATGGAAGTCGCTGCCAATGCGTTGAATGACTTCATCGGAGCACATCCGGACGTCTTTTCAGGGGCCTGGTGGACCACTGACTACAGCGGTTTCGTGGTGGGAGTCGCCTACCCCCAAGACCCGGCAGCCGTGGAGTACGAGGCACTGCGCAAGGAACTGGATCCCGGTCTTAGGTTCACCCAAATCCACGACGCCAAATACTCCCTCGATTTCCTGCTGGCACGCCAACAGGAAATCGTGGACAAGTACATGTCCAACGGTGTAACCCCGGTCACCGGGATGGTCACCGGCGTGGGCCCCGACCTGCTCCATGACAGAATCACCGTCATGATTGTGCGCACCACCGGCGACCCGCAACTCGAAGACTTCAAGACCGTGCAGGAAATGGCCGGCAAATATGGTGACGACGTTGCGTTCGAGGAGAGCGCCGGAGTCAGCACGCTGGACTGACACTTGTGGGATGCGGTCCACAGATCGGCCTGGTCGTGGAACAAACCCTGGCCATTTGAACCGGTCTGCAAGCAAGGTGCTTTCGCGTTACGGTTGAGAGGTATTGGTTCGGACCTATCAGGAAGCAAACATAGCGTGCAAGAAACCGACTTCATTGCCAGCGCCAACGATGGCTTCCTTGACCATCTCATTCTGGCCGGCATCACCGTTGCCGTCGGGCTGGTGGTTTGGCTGGTGCTGCATTTCGTGATCCGCGCAGTCGTCAAGAGCGCCATGAGCAACCGTGAGCCGTTGCAGCATCGGAGCCTGCGTTGGGCTGCGCCGATGCTGCGCAACATCGACCCTGTGCTCCGCGCCCTGGAAAACGAACGACGCGTCCAGCGGGCCCGCACCATCGGCACGTTGCTGCACTCCGTGCTGACGATCGTCGTTGCCTTGGTGACCGGCTTTTACGTGCTGATCGCCTTCCGGATCGACATTGCGCCGCTGCTGGCCAGCGTTGGCGTGTTGGGCATCGCAATTGGGTTCGGCTGCCAGCAACTCATCCGTGACTTCCTGGCCGGCATCTTCATCGCCATCGAGGACCAGTACGGCATTGGCGATGTCATCCAGACCAGTGAGGTGATTGGAACGGTTGAATACGTTGGCCTGCGCATCACCCGTGTGCTGGGCGAGGACGGGACGCTGTGGTACGTGCGCAACGGGGAGATCCTGCGCCTGGGCAACCGCTCCAAGGGCGACTACCACCCACCGGCACCCGAGGGTTCACCTGAACCTGAAGCGTCCGCCAGACCAGAAGCGCCCTCCACAGCACCTGCGCCGGCAGCGCCCGTCCCGTCCGGAACCCCAGCAACAGCCAACGTACCGGCGTCGAACATCACCGAGACCACCGAATAAAGAACGTCAGAAAGCACGCATTCACCATGAAATCCGAGCACAACCCGATGTCCCCCTTCGCCAACGGTCCGGCCGCGAATGACGCCGCCGAAAACGGAGCTGAAGAGGGCACGCCGATCCCCTCGCGCTTCGGCGAGCCGCTGGCCACGATCCTGCCCATCCCCACGGCGGGCAAGCCGCTGCCGTCAACCTCCGGCCCCACCCCGGATGAAGAAGTGGATTATTCGGACACGTTTTACGGTCAGGTGGGCGGGCACGAAACGTTCAAGAAAATGATCCACGTGTTTTACCAGGGCATTGCGGCCGACCCGCTGCTGCGCGCCATGTACGCCGAGGAGGATCTGGCCCCGGCCGAGAACCGCATGTTGATGTTCATTGAGCAGTATTGGGGCGGTCCGCGGACGTACCTGGAGGAGCGCGGCCACCCGCGCCTGCGCATGCGCCACGTGCCGTTTGCCGTGACGCCCGAGGCCCGCGACCGCTGGCTGGCGGCCATGCGCAAGGGCGTCGATGCGGTGGAGCTCTCCCCCATGCATGAAGCCACGCTGTGGGATTACATGGAGCGCGCCGCAGCGTCGCTGGTCAATGCGCCGTCGGTTCCTTCGCAGCGGATGTAGCAAAAATGAAGCCGATCCCGTTTTATGATCCCGGAATTTCGGGCTCATTTGGCGGGATCGGCTTCATTTTTCACGGGCACCACGTTTGGGCGGCCCTTCGCTACAGCAGGGACGCCGGTTTGATGAGGATGTGGCCACGGGCAGTGCTGACACGCAGCCACCGGTGCGAGCTGTAAATCACGGCGGCCTCCCCCGGCGCCACGAACCCCAGCGCGTAGGCGGCGAACGCGGCGCCGCCGGGCACTTCACCAGGCACGTTCTCCATGGTGCGTCCCCACACGGAGGCCCGCACATTGTTGACCAGCAGGGCACCCGGATTGACCGGAATGATCTGGCCGATCTCCTGCACACCGGTTTTCGCGACCTCGATCAGCGTCTCCGCAGGCACCTTGCCAAGTTCCTGCCACGCGCCGCGCGGGGCACCGATCCCGGCCCAGGACTCGTGCACCGCCATGGGCGGCACGGGCAGCTGCACATCGTCGGCCTCCATACGCGCCAGCCGGTCGGCCACCGAGGACAGGGACACTGTCACATCAATGTCCGACGGCGTCCCCAACGCCATGGTGCGCATCCCCAGAATCGTGGGGGTGCCCTCCCCCAAAAGCTTTCCGCGCATGACGCAGACATACGCCGCGAGCACGTGACCGGCCCCCTGAAGCCGGATGGCGCCGTCGTCCGCGGTACGGGCACGGCTGACAAAGGTGCGCAGATCGGCAACGGTTCCGGGGTCGTCGAGAACCAGTTCCTCGGTGTGGGTGGCGGTGGACATCAGTGGGCTCCTGTAATGGCGCTTTCAACGGCATTGGTGCGCGAGGATCCGCGCTTGAATGGGACGGGCTCCCCGAGCCACGCTGTGAGGGCGTCGCGCTGGGTCTCGGTGAGGCGGACCGGGCGGCCGGTGGTGCGGGAGACGAGCACCATCGAGGTGGCGGCCTGGGCGTACACCACCGAGGTGTCAGCTTCCGTGACGGTGTAGCCGAAGTCGAAGCTGGAGCCGCCAATGTTGGTGACCCAAATGTTGACGAAGATCGGTGTGGGGCGGAAGCTGATGGGCGCCAGGTATTCGACCTCGTTCCGGCCCACCAGGGTGAACAGATCCTGGCCCACGAGGTCCTGGAAGGTGCCGCCCCCGGGAAGTTGCGCATAGGTCAGCTGGACGCGTGCGTCTTCAAGGTATTGCAAATACACCACGTTGTTGACGTGGCTGTAGGAGTCAATGTCACCAAAACGGATTTGCTGTGCGATCTGAATGCGTGTGGCCATGTTTTCATCATGTCAAAGGCGCGCGCAGCCCACCAATCGATGTCCGCAAGCTCACAGTGGCAAAAACGCGTGCCGCTGCGGCAAACCCCATTTGTCGCTGGACCACGCCGACACATAGAGTCACGTTTATGAATGACACACCAACCAACTTTGACCCCATGGAATCACTGCTGCGACTTCTGCAGCTGTCCGATGCCGGCGGTGCCCAAACCGATGAGGATATTTTTGTTGGCCTCGGCGACGCCAAGGCGCCCCAGCCACGGCTTTTTGGCGGGCAGGTGCTGGCCCAGTCGCTGGTTGCCGCGGCACGCACGGTTGGCGAGGACCATTTGGTGCATTCCATGCACGGCTACTTCCTGCGCCCCGGCGACGCCGCCGCACCCCTGACGTTTGGTGTGCAGCGTCTGCGCGACGGCCGCTCCTTCTCCGCCCGCCGCACCCACGCCTACCAAGGTGGTGTGCCGATCCTGTCCATGATCTCCTCGTTCCAACACCCCGACAATGGTGTGGAGCATCAGGACACCATGCCGGCGGGCATACCCGCACCGGAGACACTTCCGACGTCGGCGCAACTATTGGGCGGCGTCGACCATCCCGTGGCGCAAGCGTGGGCCTACGAACGCCCCTTCGACATCCGCCACGTCGGCGAGAACATCTACTTCGACGTCAAGGGCGAGAAGGTTGCGCACACGGCAGTGTGGTTGAAGACCCTGGGGCCCATGCCTGCCGATCAGAATCTGCACCGCGCCGCCCTGGCCTACGCCAGTGACTACACGCTGCTGGAGCCGTCACTGCGCCGGCACGGGATCAGCTGGTCCACGCCGGGAATCAGCGTGGCCAGCCTGGACCATGCCATGTGGTGGCATCGTCCCCTGCAGGTTGATGACTGGCTGCTTTACGTCGCCGAGTCCCCCAGCGCCTCCGAGGCACGTGGGCTCAACTTTGGCCGTTTCTTTACGCGCGACGGCGTACTGGTCGCCACGGTGGCCCAGGAGGGAATGCTGCGGGTTCCCGAAGGCACGCCCACGGTCTAGCTGTTGTTGGGTGGGCCGTCCTCCGCAGCTGCCGGACCCGCTCCGTTGCCAGACTCCGGGACAAGCGCGGATCCGCTGTCCTCGGCGTGGTGCCCAAACGGGTCGATGCGCGGGCGTCGTGCGGCGGGGACCTGTCCGCGGAGGCGGGCGGTGAGCTGCTTCAGGCTTGCCATCGGGGTAATGCCGTTCGGGGCATCGACCTCCAGCCCATACAAGTCACCAATGTGGTCCACGAAGGCCAGGCGTTTGGCCCGTTCGTACGCACGGGCCTCGCGGGAGAAGGCGAGGTAGGTGGACCAGCTGATCAAGATCAGCACCAGGCTGAAGGGCAGTGCGATGATGATGGCCGCGGTTTTGAGTGCCTCCAAGCCGCCTGAGAGAAGCAGGGCGCTGGCCAGCAGTGCCGTGGTCAGGGTGAAGAAGATGCGGATCCAGTTCTTGGGTTCCACATCGCCGCCGCTGGCGATCATGCCCATGACGAGCGCGCCGGAATCGGCCGACGTGACAAAGAAGATCACGATCATGATGATGGCACCGATGGTGAGGACCCCACCGGCTGGAACCTGGGCCAGTGTTGCGAACAGCGCTCCGGCGGTGTCAACCGTGCCGTCCGGGCCCACCAGCCCGCCTTCTCCAGAGAGTTCGGAGTAGATGGCTGTGCCGCCCAAGACGCTGAACCACAGCAACGTGACGATGGTCGGCACAAGGATGACCCCGGCGACGAACTGGCGCACCGTGCGCCCCTTGGAAATCCGGGCAATAAAGATGCCCACGAATGGTGCCCACGATATCCACCAGCCCCAGTAGAACGTGGTCCATGTGGACTGCCATGCTTCACCTTCGGCGCCGGAGAAAGCGCTGACGTTGAAGGCCATGCCCACAAAATTTTGGAGGTAGTTGCCAGTGGACTGGACAAAGTTGCGCAGCAGGAACTGGGTGGGGCCCACCACGAGCAGGAAGACCACGAAGATGCCGGCCAGGATGAGGTTGGTGTTGGAGAGCCATTTCATGCCCTTGCCGACGCCTGAAAGCACGGAGAACAGCACGAAGCAGGTGATCACGGCGATGATGACGAGGTCGATGAACATCGACGAGCTGATCAGCCCTGCGTGTTCGAGCCCGGCGCTGATTTGCAGCACGCCCAGGCCCAGCGAGGTGGCCACGCCGAAGATTGTTCCCACGAGGGCCACGACGTCGATGACGTCGCCGAGCCCGCCGCGCACCCGCTTCTGTCCCAGCAGTGGTTCCAATGCCCAGCGGATTGAGACCGGCCGGCCGCGCCGGTGGATGGCATAGGCGAGGGCCAGTCCGATGACCACATAGATGGACCAGGCATGGACGCCCCAGTGCAGGAACGTTTGTGAAAGTGCGCTTTGGGCAATGTCGGCATGGCTGCCGGTGACGCCAGGTTTCGGCGAGGCATAGTGGCTTAATGGTTCGCTGACGCCGTAGAACACCAAGCCGATGCCCATGCCCGCGGCAAAGAGCAGCGAGAACCATGATCCGAGCGAAAACTCCGGCTCGTCGTCGTCTTTGCCCAATTTGATGTCACCGAACTTGCTAAAGCCGACCCATAGGCTGAAGATCACCAAGGCGGTGGCCAGCAGCACGTAGTACCAGTTGAAGTAGCCAACGATGGCGCCTTGGATGCTGGCGAAGAGTGATTCAGCAGTGCTCGGGGCAATCATGGCAAACGAGGCGAAGAGAATGACAATCGTGGCCGCTGGCCAGAATACCCGTCGATGGACCGGATGTTTTGAATTAGTCGCTGACATTTACCCAGCATAGGCCCAAAATGGCCGGTCCCTGTGAGGAACCGGCCATTTCTTGTGTACTCTTAATCGCGCGTGAGGCGACGGTGCGTTACGCGGTGGGGGCGGGCTGCGTCTGCCCCGAGCCGCTCTACCTTGTTCTCCTCGTATGCATCGTAGTTGCCCTCGAACCAGTGCCAATTGGCCGGGTTCTCGTTGGTGCCTTCGTAGGCGAGGATGTGGGTGGCCACGCGGTCCAGGAACCAGCGGTCGTGGGAGACCACTACGGCGCAGCCGGGGAATTCCAGCAGCGCATTTTCAAGGCTGCTGAGGGTTTCCACGTCAAGGTCGTTAGTGGGTTCATCCAAAAGAAGCAGGTTTCCACCCTGCTTCAGGGTCAGCGCCAGGTTCAAACGGTTGCGCTCACCACCGGAGAGCACACCGGCCTTCTTCTGCTGGTCCGGGCCCTTGAAGCCGAAAGCTGCAACGTAGGCACGAGATGGCATTTCAACCTGGCCAACCTGGATGAAGTCCAGCCCGTCGGAAACAACTTCCCACAGGGTCTTGTCCGGGTCGATGCCGCCACGGCTCTGGTCCGCATAGGAGATCTTGACGGACTCGCCCACCTTGAGCTTGCCGCCGTCGAGCTCTTCCAAACCAACAATGGTCTTGAAGAGCGTGGACTTGCCAACACCGTTGGGGCCAATGACGCCAACGATGCCGTTGCGGGGCAGGGTGAAACTCAGTCCGTCGATCAGGACACGGTCGCCGTATCCCTTCTTCAGGTTTTCTGCTTCGAGGACGATGCCACCCAGGCGCGGGCCCGGCGGAATCTGGATCTCTTCGAAGTCAAGCTTGCGGGTGCGATCCGCCTCGGCAGCCATTTCCTCGTAGCGGGCCAGTCGAGCCTTGGACTTGGTCTGGCGGCCCTTGGCGTTGGAACGAACCCACTCGAGCTCTTCCGTGAGGCGCTTGGCCTGCTTGGCGTCCTTCTTGCCTTGGACTTCCAGGCGTGCACGCTTCTTCTCCAAGTATGTGGAGTAGTTGCCTTCGTACGGGTACAGGTGGCCGCGGTCCACTTCAGCGATCCACTCGGCCACGTGGTCCAGGAAGTAACGGTCGTGGGTCACGGCAAGAACGGCGCCGGCGTAGCTCTTGAGGTGCTGTTCGAGCCAATTCACGGACTCGGCGTCCAAGTGGTTGGTGGGCTCATCGAGGAGCAGCAGGTCAGGCTTCTGCAGCAGAAGCTTGCACAAGGCAACACGGCGACGCTCACCACCGGAGAGGACGGTGACGTCGGAGTCGCCCGGCGGGCACTGGAGCGCATCCATTGCCTGCTCGAGCTGGGAGTCTATGTCCCAGGCATCGGCAGCGTCGATGGCTTCCTGCAGCTTGCCCATTTCTTCAAGGAGGGTGTCGAAATCCGCATCGGGGCTGGACATCTCCTCGGAGATTTCGTTGTAACGCTGGATTTTTCCGTAGATCTCGCCGACGCCCTCCTGGACGTTGCCAAGAACGGTCTTCTCCTCGTTCAACGGCGGCTCCTGGAGCAAAATGCCCACAGTGTAGCCGGGGCTCAGACGAGCTTCACCGTTTGAAGGTATGTCCAACCCGGCCATGATCTTCAAAATGGTGGACTTACCGGCACCATTGGGTCCTACGACGCCAATCTTGGCGCCCGGGTAAAAAGACATGCTTACGTTGTCAAGAATGAGTTTGTCGCCAACAGCCTTGCGGGCATTGGACATCGTATAAATAAATTCCGCCATACCCCCAAGGTTAGTGGGTGCAGCGCCATATCTCACATTTACTGACGCTTATGTGAGCAAAGCGTTGACCCGGGCGTGTCAGCTTGCTCGGTCTAGTGCACGTCTCCGACAAAGCAGCGCCCCGATTCCAGCGCCGGGAGGATTGTGACGGTCACGGTTCCTTCGCGCACCTGCCCCACGACACACTCGGCATCCACCAGCGTGGCGGCCTCGATCGCATCGACTGCCAGACCCGTTGGTGTGATGTCAATGGAGACCTCCACCTTGTCCGGATCGGCACCAGCGGCGACCATGGCCGCGCTCATTTGCCTCCGGTTCGGCGCCTTGGTGGTCCCGGCCAACGTTCCGAGCGAATCCTGGAGTTTCGCCGAGAACTCCTGTCCGGCCGTCCTCGGGGCTTCAGATGCTGCCACGGCGGTGTCTGGTGCAGGAGCCGTGCTGGCGGGACCCGGCGCAGGGGTGCCGTCCTGATTGCCGAAAGGTAACAGTGAACAACCCGTCAGGGCCATCGCACCGGCCAGCACGAAGGAAGCTGCCATCACACGGATGCTGGTCCTCGGTCCATGAGGAAGGAGGCGGGATGTCACGTTTTCGAGAGTCACCCCGCCATTCTGCCATGGCTCCATGGCCACGTTGCTCCCCGACTAGAACGGGGCAGGCACCTTACTAATTTCCCCGGTTTCCTTGTCGGCTTCTTCATCCCTCTCCAGCCCTCCCTCAGCAGAAGGTCCGACGGTCTCTTGGCTGGGATTCTCATCGCGAGTAAGAGCCGCCGCATCCCCATCCTCGTCGTCCCTCTCACGGTCATGGGCACCATCGTCGAGGTCGCCAGCCTCACCCCTGTATTCCTCGTCGTAGCCGGAGCCGCTGGAAAGCGAATCAACCGGATAGGCCGGGGCTCCGTCGGGCGAGGGATCGCCCTGACCGGCGGGTCGAGCGCTCTTGAGCCGATGGTAGCTGGCGGTGCCAAACTGCAAGTCAGGGCCAATGCTGTCGGCGTCGATCTCCACTCCGGTGCCGGGTGTTCCGTCTTTGCGGACAAAGGCGCTGATGCGAAGCTTTCCCACAACCAGAATGCGATCGCCCTTGTGGATGCTGACCATGGTGTTTTGGGCCAGGGAGCGGAAGGTGTTGACGCGGAACCAATTTGTCTTGCCGTCGACCCATTGGTTGGTGATGGGGTCGATTCTGCGGATGTTGGATCCCATGCGGAACTTGCCGATGACAAGTCCGCTGTCCATGGTGTTGGTTTCAATCTCGGAGCTGACGAAGCCCCGGAGGCTGATCTGGTTTGCCATTTGAGTTGCCTTTCAAAGGGCCGCCGCGGCGGCGGTGGTTGTGAGGTGCTCCCAGCAAACGCCCTTCGACGGGCTTCGAACAGTGGCAAACCGGCAAATGTGGACGGTGACAACCGCGGGAGGGCTTGTGGAGGAAGAGATTGCTCCGTAAACCTGATAATTTAGATGCGGCCCTTCATTGGGCCACGCCTCGGTAGCTCAGCGGATAGAGCAGGAGCCTTCTAATCTCTTGGTCGTGGGTTCAATTCCCGCCCGGGGCACCAAATTGTGGCTCTGACCTGCGGTTATACCCTGCAGGTCGGAGGTGTTTGAGGCCAACTCCCCTTTAACTCCCCCAATTCGTCAAAATCTTCCGCGAGTTTCGCTCCCCTTTTTCAGCAGGACTGACTCCCCCTTTTCGACCTTGACCACTTTTTTCTGACCTGATGGGCATCTTCATTCTGGTGACTCGCTGGCTGACTTTGTATTTGGCAAGGATGCCAGCCGCTGTCCGCATCCCAAGGGCTTCGTGAGTCATGGACGAGAGTTACGCAGCAACGGAACTCAGGCATAAGTTCCCCGTCAGGTGCTCAACGATCGCCAGTAGCCCAGGACCGACCCTGACAAGAAAAGATCCCTAGTGTTAGTATCTGCGTATGAATGCAGATAAGAAGGCTTGTTCGTTGGATGTAGACAGCCAATACGTGGAACTGGCGGTGGAGGTCTTCTCCATGCTGGCCGATGCCACACGTGTCCGGATCATTCTTGCCCTGCGCGAGGGCGAAATGGCGGTTGGTGCGCTGGCTGATGTGGTGGGTAAATCACCGGCGGCGGTCTCACAGCACTTGGCCAAGATGCGGCTTGCACGTATGGTTTCCACCCGCCAGGACGGCACGAAGGTCATGTATCGGTTGGAGAACGAACACGCCCGACAACTCGTGATCGATGCAATCCACCAGGCCGAACACGCACTCGGCGGGATGCCCGCGCACCACCAAGCTGAACGGGCCACGACATGAAACTCATCAACCAGTCCGGTCACCATCCTGATAGTGACAAGGAAAAGCATGGGCATCCCCACGAACCACACGCCCATGACCATGGCCATGGCCATGGCCATGAAGGACACTCTCACAAGAACCACTCGGGTTTCAAGGGTTGGTTGTTTGAACTATTCGTCCCACACACCCACGACTCTTCCGATTCAATCGACGATGCCTTGGAGGCGAGCAAGGAAGGCGTCCGGGCGCTGAAGATCAGCATGGTGATCCTGCTGGCAACCACGGCGCTGCAGGTCATCGTGGTGGCGATCAGCGGTTCGGTGGCGTTGCTGGCAGATACCATCCATAACTTCTCCGATGCGTTGACGGCCGTGCCGCTGTGGATTGCTTTTATCCTGGGCCGCAGGGTGGCCACGAAACGCTATACCTACGGCTATGGGCGGGCCGAGGATCTGGCCGGTCTGTTCATCGTTGCGGTCATTGCCCTGTCTGCGGTTCTGGCTGCATGGCAGTCGATCGTGCGGCTGTTCAATCCGCAACCGCTCGAAAACCTGTGGTGGGTGCTCGCGGCCGGCGTGATCGGGTTCGCCGGTAACGAGACCGTGGCCGTGTACCGTATCCGGGTCGGACAGAAGATCGGTTCGGCCGCGCTCGTCGCGGACGGCGTGCACGCCCGCACCGACGGATTCACCTCGCTCGCCGTGGTGTTCGGTGCTGTGGGCGTCATGCTCGGCTTCCCACTAGCGGATCCGATCGTGGGCCTGCTGATCTCTGCTGCAATCATCGTCTTGCTGTGGGGCACAGTAAAGAGCATTGGCCACCGGCTCATGGACGGCATCGAACCTGACCTCGTAACCAGCGCACAAACAGCCCTTACAGGCACACCCGGCATTCTGGAGGTACCACGGCTGCAATTGCGCTGGGTCGGGCACCGACTACAGGGCGCAGCAACCGTCGTCGTCGCCGATAACACCCTGTCAGCGGTCGAAGTTATCATCCGGGATGCCGAGCATCGGCTCGGGCATGCGCTCCCGAAACTCGATGACGTGGTGATCAAGGCCATCACGACCCCTGCGAACGAAAACAAGGCTGATGTCGAATTGCCCACGCACGAGGCGCATAGATGAGAAGGCCTGGCTAATGACGGACTCGACGGCCGACCCAATCCTGTCGGCGAGCATCCCCGGTCATGGGAGCTTCACCGTGACCGAGGATGCGGTGGACATGATCGAGGTGTTCGGGGGGCTGTTGCATTGCTATCAGGGAGGTGGTGGCTGTCGCAAACAGGGCCTGTACTTCTCGCGGACTGAACCAAAGAAACCCCTCCGCTGCCTGCTCACTGACCCGGGATGGCCCAACAGTAATTCTCTCGACGAATGGGACCGATCGAGCCATGAAGGGATCGTGATCAGCGTCAGCCACGACCTAGCGCCCAAACTCGACGGCGCAGTACTGGACTTCGGCGCCTACAACAGGATGCAACGCTTCGTGTGGCTGTCCATGCCGGCCGTTAAGGGACCATCCTGCACGTGCTTGCGTTCCATCGGGCCAGCCACAGGGAAACACTCGCCCTGCCTCGACGATCAGGGAATCGGCCTCAGCGACCTCTAGGTTAGTGGATTTTCCCGCACTCCCCTGTCCCCCAACGACGAACTCCCCTGCCAATGACGCCTGAATCACAGCGACGGTCCCCTTGACGATCATACCCCTAGGGGGTATGTTTGGGGTGTTGTCAGTGAAGTAGTTTGTCGCCGTCGTTGATCCTTCCGGCCGCCACTGCCGTTCAACCCACAACGCACAATTCATCCTCTTTCTAAGGACTCACCCGATATGTGCGGAACCAACAACCGTGAAGACCTCAACCTGACGCCCACCCAGGAGAGTTCCTGCGCGTGCTTCTCCACTCCACCAATTTCCGTCCAGGCTGCCGACGTATCAGGGACGGTCTATGAGTTGGAAGGATTGACCTGTGGGCATTGCGTCCAGACAGTGGAGAAGTCCGTCCGCGCCGTAGCCGGCGTAGATTCGGTCGCCGTGACCCTGGTCGCAGGATCCATCTCCACCCTGACAGTCGCCGGTCCGGCAACACCGGAAACGGTACGCGCCGCCGTTGTCTCTGCAGGCTACACCGTGGTTTGAAGCTGAATGACAACCACCATTCCAAGCCATCAGGGAGAGCCATGGAACAGCACGACAACAATCGCGACCACCACACGATGACGCATACGCAGGCGCCCGGCATGGATCACTCGGCCATGGGACACGGGGGCATGGATCACTCGGCCATGGGACACGGGGGCATGGACCATGATGATCACGCCGTTCATACTGCCGGTCAGCAT
>JBBPZC010000090.1:0-7999 GCA_038199275.1 Actinomycetales bacterium | reverse complement strand
CTGAACAACTGAGCAACTGAGCGACTGCACGAAAACTGGTTTCGGCCGCCACCCTCGACAGGTGGCCGCCGAAACTACTTAATCCACCCGTACATCAAGGGCCCCTGTTGAACGCGGCGCCCGCCTGCGCCCGCAACTGTTACGGCTTCGGCACCAGCCGCGCACAGCAGTGGGAGATCTCGGCGTCAGGCGCCAAATCATGGTTGACGTCGGCGCAACCGTCAAGCGCTCCGGCCAGCAGGGAACCATTGAGCGAACACACCACACCGGTGTGGTCCTGGGAGAGCAGGTGGAATGGGCAGTTGGCCATGATGGTGCCACCTTCGCCGTCGGGCTCAGGGCTGTACCCGGCGTTGAGCAGCAGCTGGTGGATGTCACCGGCCTCCATGCCCAGCTTGCGGCCCTCGGCATAGGCCACGGCCGCCATGGCCTCCTCCACGTTGTCCCCGGTGTCGATGGCGCGCTGCACGGCGGCAGCCAGCAGGGCCGCAGCGAGATCGTAGTGGCGCGGCGGAACGGAGGCACTGATTTCCGCCTGCGCCACGGCGTACAGCTTGCTGGGCCGTCCGGATCCGGGTCCGGTCTTCTCCCCCAGCTTGCGGTACTCGACGCAGAGCAGTTTTTCGTCCACGAGCCGGTCCAACTGGAGCCGCACGGTGCTCTTGGGCAGCCCCAGCGCGTGCGCGCAGTCGTCACGGCTCAGCGCAGCATCCGCATCACGCACCAGCTCAAAAAGTTTCCGACGCACCGGGTCCCCCAAGGACACGACCGCGCTGAGCCGTTCGCCGTCGTTGAGTCCGGACTGCAGGGCTGTTGTCATCTCCGTCTGCTCCTTGCTGATGGTCGGCTTGCCGGTGAGTTGTACAAACTGTTTCATGGTCGTGGGCCTTGCGTTTTCCTGCTTTTGCAGCTGTTGTTGAAGATGCGATTACTTGACGCTTTCAGACTGCGCTTCTAAAATCAATAATACAAGATTTAGAAAGGGTTGGATATGTCCATCTCAAGTGCGTCCCTCCCGGACCTCCTCGCTTTTGAAGAACCCGTGCCGTTTGCAGCGCCGGATATCGACCTCCCCCGCGCGCAGGCGGCCATTGCCGAATTCCTCCGTGCCCTGGGCCGGGATGAAACCGATCCGCACCTCCTGGACACACCCCGCAGGGTGGCGGCCGCCTATGCCGAAATGCTGACTCCGCGCGAGACTTCCTGGACCACGTTCCCCAACGACGACGGCTATCAGGGCCTGGTACTGGTGAAGGACATCCCCTTCCACTCGCTGTGCCAGCACCACCTGCTGCCCTTCCGCGGCGTGGCCCACGTGGGGTACGTGCCCGGCGAACGCCTTTTTGGCCTGTCGAAACTGGCCCGCGGCGTGGAGCTGTTCTCCCGTGACCTCCAGGTCCAGGAACGTCTCACCCAGCAAGTTGCCGACTGGCTCGAGGACACGCTTGCCCCGCGCGGAGTGGGCGTGGTTATGGAGGCTGAGCACATGTGCATGTCCCTGCGCGGCGTGCAAACCTCCGGCGCCATGACCCGCACCTCTGTCTTCACCGGCCTATTGTCCGACGACGGTCCGTTGCGGGGGCAGTTCCCGCACTGACACTTCCCCACTGCACATACCAGAAACACCCATTCCCACCGGAAAGAGTTTCGCTTTCATGACACAGACACCCAGCCCCGCAACCCCTGCCAGCACCCCTGCCGATCCCGGCATGGTCATCATTGGCGGGGGCCTGACCGCCGCCACCGCAGCGCAAACGCTGCGCAAGGAAGGCTGGGACGCGCCCGTCACCATCGTGGCCGAAGAGAATGAGATCCCCTACCAGCGCCCGCCCCTGTCCAAGGGCTTCCTGGCCGGCAAGGAGGGCGAGGATGCCCTGCTGCCGCTGCCTGCCGGCTGGTATCAGGAGAACAATGTCACGGTGTTGCAGGGCATGGCGGCAACCGCCCTGGACCCGGCGGCCCACACCGTCACGCTCGCTGACAACAACGTGGTCCCGTATGCCAAGGTGCTCATCGCAACAGGTGCCGCCCCGCGCCGGATCCCGTTCCCCGGCGTCGACCTTTCCGGCGTGTACACGTTCCGGACCAAGGCGGACAGTGTTGGCCTGAAGGAGCTGTTCACCGGCGGCGGCAAGAACGTGGTCATGATCGGTTCTGGCTGGATTGGCATGGAAATTGCCGCCACCGCCACGGAGCTCGGCAATAAGGTGGTGCTCGTGGGGCTTGAGGAGGTGCCGCTGTCCGCGGCCATTGGTGCGGAGCTGGGCACGGTCTTCACTGACCGGCACAAGGAGGCCGGGGTACGTTTTGAGCTGCCGGCCAGCGCCGCCGAAATCCAGGGCACCGACGGCCATGTCACCTCCGTGCTGACCACCACCGGCGTCAGTCTGCCGGCTGACATTGTCATTGTGGCCGTCGGCGTGGTCCCCAACATTGACCTGGCGAAGGATGCCGGGCTCACAATCAACAACGGCATCGAGGTGGATGCCTCCCTGCTCACCTCCGCGGCGGACGTCTTTGCCGCCGGCGATGTGGCCAACGCCATGCACCCGGTCACCGGCGCCCACGCCCGCTCCGAGCACTGGGCCAATGCGATCGCCAGCGGCAAGGTCGCGGCGAAGTCAATGCTGGGCAAGGATGCCGTGCTCGATGACATTCCGTATTTCTACACCGATCAGTTCGATCTCGGCATGGAGTATTCGGGCTTCGGCGCACTGACCAAGGATGCGGAACTGGTGGTTCGCGGCGATACGAAAAAGCGCGAATTCATTGCGTTCTGGGTCCTCGAGGGTCGCGTGGTGGCGGGCATGAACGTGAACATTTGGGACGTCCAAGATGCCATCAAGGACCTCATCAGCTCGCAGCGCACCGTCGACACGGCCAAACTGGCTGACCCGCAAACCCCGCTTGAGGATATTTGATGGAGGGTATGCGAACCATCCCCGTCCCTGCCGCCACCGGTGCCGCCAGCCCGTTCTTCACGCCGGCGCTGCTGCATCCGGTCCACCGGTTCGGCCCGCGCACCATCGATTTCAGCCGGCAGGTGGCGCTCATGGCCATCATCAACCGCACCCCGGATTCCTTTTACGACGGCGGAGCCACCTTTGCGCTGGATGCGGCAGTCGCGGCGTCCCTTGCCGCAGTGGACGACGGCGCCGACTGGGTTGACATTGGCGGCGTCCCCTTTGCACCGGGGCCGGCGCTGAGCGCCGAGGAAGAGAGCGAAAGGGTGGTGCCGGTGATTGCGGCGGTCGCGGCCGCCAGCGATGTGATCATCTCCGTGGATACGTTCCTGCCCGAGGTGGCGGCCCGCAGCATTGCCGCCGGTGCCCACGTCATCAATGACACCACCGGGCTCGCCAACCCGGAGATTGCCCAGGTCGTGGCGGAGTCCGGTGCGCACCTGATCATCACCCACTCCCTGGCCACCCCGCGCACCGCATACCCGCGGCCACAGTACGGTGATGTGGTGGCCCAGGTGGCGGCCTTTTTGGCTGAGAAGGTCGACCTGGCGTTGTCATTGGGTGTGCCGGCGGAGAAGATCATCATTGATCCGGGCCACGACCTGAACAAGAACACACTGCACACGCTGGAAATAACGCGGCGCTTCAATGAAATTGCGTCGTTGGGATTCCCCACACTGGCCGCCGTTTCCAACAAGGACTTTATTGGCGAAACGCTGAATCAGGCCAAGGAGGACCGGCTCGAAGGGTCGTTGGCAGCCGGGGTCATCTGCATTCTTGGTGGTGCCCGGATTCTGCGCATGCACAACGTTGCCGCCGCGAGCTCCGCCATCCGCATGACGGAGGCGACGCTGGGGTGGCGCTCCCCCGCCTACCTCAAACACAACATGGACCAGATCAACGAACCGGCCCAACCGGCGCGAACCAACCATTCCGCACGTACCAACTAAGGAGCCCGGCATGATGGAACGGATTTTCCCCGACGCCGGCATTCTCTCCGGGGCGGCACTGGAGGCAGAGCTGCTGGCGTCTCCTCCCGAAAACCGGAAGAGCAGCCGTCCCTGGGTGAGCTTCAACTTCGTCGCCAGCATTGACGGGGCAGCCACGGTGGACGGGCGCTCCGGCAAGTTGGGCAACGCTTGGGATCAGCGCGTATTCACCCTGCTGCGTCAAACCGCCGATGTGATCGTGGTGGGAGCCCAAACCGTCAGGGCCGAAGGGTACGGCGGGGAACTGCTCAGCAGCACGGCACAACAATGGCGCAACGAGAACTGGTTGACACCGCATCCGCCGTTGGCGATAGTTTCCGGTTCGCTGAATTTGGATCCCGGGCTTGAGGTGTTCAAGAACGCGCCCGTGCGCCCGCTGATTTTGACGCTGGAATCCGCACCGCAGGAGCGCATGGATGCCCTGTCAGGGGTGGCGGAACTGGTCGTGGTGGGCGGGGAATCACTGGACGTGTCCAAACTGGTCTCCGAACTGGCGGCACGGGGTTACCAAACCATCCATTCAGAGGGCGGGCCAACCCTGCTGGGAACTTTTGCTGCGGCCGACCTGGTTGATGAACTCTCCCTGACCGTCTCACCAATCCTGGTGGGCGGTTCGGCCGGGCGCATCGCCCACGGCCCTGGGCATGCTGATGGCTTTCATGCCGGTGGCTCTCATGCCGTTGAGGCCGGCGCCGACGCGGCGCATGCCGGTGAGGCAGGTACCGACGCTGCCGGCGCCGACGCTGCGCGCTCCATGACCCTGACCAGAATCTTGAAGGCGGACTCCATGCTGTTCCTCCGCTACGTCCGGGAACGCTAGACCCGGCCACCGCTGCGCTGCCGACCCGAGACTGCGGTGGGCCGTAAGACGGGCCCGGCGGGCCGCCGTCGTACTGGGCATTGGGAGGGTCCTCAGGCCACAGCCGGGCCGGTTAGAATGAACTTTTGGCAAAGCCACGCTAGCGAAAGGCCACCTGTGGGCGAGAAATTCCTCACGCACTATCAAGTCCTGGGATTGGCGCGCACGGCCAGCGAACGCGACGTCAAAATCGCCTACCGCAAAGCCGCCAGGATCGCGCACCCGGACAGGGGCGGGGACCCGGCCCTGTTTCGGCAAATCACCGAAGCGTACGAGGTTCTGGCGAACCCGGGCAAACGCAGCGCGTATGACAAGTCCTACGGTGCCACGGGACGGGCGTCGGGCGCGGCTTCCGGGACCAGCGCGCACGCCCAGGCACGCGAGAGTTACCGCGGCGCCTACGGCTCCAATCCCCGCACGGACGGGAATTTCAGCACCTTCAACACCCGCCGCGCCCCGCAGGAACGGCGCACGGCAGGCGATCCGGCCGTTTACGTTCCCGCCTACGAATCCCTGGCCAACGGCGAAGCCCCGCTCATGCCCAGGCCAACAGCCGCCCAGCCGGTCCACGGGGCGCCACGAAAACGCGGTCTGTTCGGGGCCAGCTCGCGGCTGGCCCGTGAGGCAAAGACGGCCCAGCTCGTCATGCAACAAGTACTGCCCGGCATCCCTGCGGCCCGGCTGGTGAACGGTCTGAGTGCACCCTACGGCGACGGATATGTGGACCATGTGCTCGTTTCGGGGTACCGGATGGCCGTCATTGGCTCCATGCTGGTGCCCAACGGGGCCTTCCGCTGGGATGGCAGCACCCTGGTTCACGGCAGCAAGGTGGTGGCCCCGCCGGAGCTGGTCGCGGCCACGCGCGGTTTCCAGGAGCTCTTCCCCGAATGCAACGTCACGGCGTGGGTGTGCGTGCACAGCAACACCGGTAACCTCTTTGAACCCGTCATTGATTACGCCCGCGGCACCGATCCCGACGGTTCCAACACCGTCAACGTGGCCAACGCTGCCCGGTTCACCCGCGAGGTCAAACACTTCCTGGCCGCCGGGCCGACGCCGAACGTGGTGGATCTGAGCATCCTGGACCGGCTGCTGGGCGGAATGTACTGATGCGGAAGCGGTAGGATAAAAACCGTGTTTCGCATCTTATTCCTCACCCCTGAAATTCCCGGCAACACCGGCAATGCCATTCGTCTGGCCGCCATCACGGGAGCCGAACTACACCTGGTGGAACCCCTGGGGTTTGACTTCAGCGACGCCAAACTGCGCCGGGCCGGGCTGGACTACCACGACCTTGCCGTGGTCACCGTCCACAAAAACCTGGACGCCGCATGGGCGGCACTCGCTCCGGAACGGGTGTTTGCCTTCACCTCCGATGGCGAGACCGGCTACACGGACATCGCCTACCAGCCCGGTGATGTGCTGATGTTTGGCCGCGAATCCGATGGGCTGCCCGCCGATGTCAAGGCCGACCCGCACATCACCTCCAGGGTACGCCTGCCTATGCGCCCGGCCCTTCGATCGCTGAACCTGGCCAACGCCGCATCCATCGCCGTCTTTGAAGCCTGGCGACAGAATGGTTTTGCCGGAGCCCAAATCCAAGCTTAAATTCCGTGGTTGGCCCGTTTCCCGGCTGATCCATTCATCTACTGGAGGTATGCATGTCCGCTCGCGATCCTGGCTTGGCTTTCACAGACGGCGCCCTGCAATTTGAGGCGTGGTCGGACAAACTGTGGGATCCCATGGGGCGCGACGTGGTGGAGGCAGCGGTCCTTCAGCCGGGCGAAAAGGTTCTGGATGCGTGCTGTGGCACGGGTGCGGCCACGCTTCCTGCCGCCCTCGCCGTGGGACCCAACGGAAGCGTCGACGGCGTCGACCTCTCCACCGGGCTGCTGCGCATCGCGGCGGCAAACCTGGCCGAGCGCGGCAGTCTCAACACCACCCTGACGGAGGCCGACGTCACCGAATGGCGCGGGCACCGCACCTTCGACGCCGTACTTTGCTCTTACAGCATGTTCTTCTTCGCGGATATGGAAGCCGGCGTGGAACACCTGGCGTCCATGCTGCGACCGGGCGGCCGCCTGGTGACCAGCACTTGGGTGGAGGGAGCGCTGGAACCGTTTGCCGGGCTCATTCTGGAGGCTGCCATCAAGGAGCGCCCCCGTTTGGCGGGTGTTGTTCCGCTGCCAAACCAGAACATGGCAAAGGTCGCCTCGGTTGAAGCCCTCTCTTCCTGGTTGTCCGAACGCGGACTGGACGACGTCAGCGTTTCCACCCACCCCCTCACGCTCACGGTCGATGAATCCATGGCGTGGAACCTGGTCATGGGCAGCGGGTGGCGCACACTGCTTCCCCGCGACCCCGAAGCCATTGCCCGGGTTCGCCGCGAATTCATCCACTCCGTGGGTCCGCGCATTGAAATGAACTCCGACGCCATGATCGCCACAGCTTCGGTGCCGCGCGCCTGACTTTTTCGGCGGGGCCGCCGACTTTTTGCATGCGTTGCCGCTGACCGGACGGCGGCGCCTGACTTTTTCGCCGCGCCTACTTTGCATGCCGCCCGCAGTTCGGCTCCCGGCGCATGCAGGCTGTGAACTCATACGCAGCACTGGTGGCGAATGGTGCGTATACGTTCAGGCCCCGAACACATCCGCACCACTCGCGGTGAGTGGTGCGTAGAGGTGTTCGTACGCACCACTCAGGCTGAGTGGTGCGTACGAGTGCGGGCGCCAGGAGCAGGCGAACTGCCAGCCCGGCAGAGCGGCTAAGCGCGGCGTTTCTTGATTTCCTCCACGGCCTGCGGGAGCACCTTGAACAGGTCGCCCACAATGCCGAAGTCGGCAATCTCGAAAATGGGCGAATCCTCGTCCTTGTTCACGGCCACAATCAACTTGGATGTCTGCATGCCGGCCTTTTGCTGGATGGCGCCGGAAATGCCCACCGAAATGTACAGCTGCGGGGAGACCTTCTTGCCTGTCTGGCCCACCTGCGAAGCGTGCGAAATCCAACCCGCATCCGTGGCCGCGCGGGAGGCACCCACGGCGGCGCCGAGGACGTCGGCCAGTTCCTCAACGGGGGTGAAATCCCCGTCAACGCCGCGGCCGCCGGCCACAACAATGCGGGCATCTTCCAGCTCGGGGCGCCCGGATGCGGCGCGTGGGGTCCGCGATACAACGCGCGCACCCAGG
>JBBPZC010000089.1:0-38242 GCA_038199275.1 Actinomycetales bacterium | reverse complement strand
CGATGTCCGTGGTGTTGGGGATGGAACCCACGCAGACCAGGCAGTGTGTGCCGGTGACCTTGGTGCCATCGCCCAGGGTGACCACGACGCCGTCGGCCGTGCGCTCCACAGCTTCGGCACGCGAGCGGGACAGCACTCGCAGTCCTCGGCGGGCGAAGACGTCCTCGAGGACTGCGGCGGCGTCGGAGTCTTCGCCGGGCAGCACCTGGTCGCGGCTGGAGATCAGGGTGACCTTGGAGCCAAGTCCGTTGAAGGCGGAGGCGAATTCGGCTCCGGTGACGCCGGAGCCCACAACGATGAGATCTTCGGGCAGCTCGTCCAAATCGTAGATTTGGGTCCAATTAAAGATGCGTTCCCCGTCGGGCTGGGCCGTGGCCAGCTCGCGCGGGTGGGCGCCGACGGAGACCAGAATGGCGTCGGCCTTGATGATTTCCCGGCTCTCGCCGCGGTCAACTTCAATGGTGCGGTTGTCCAGCAGCCTCCCGGTGCCGATGATGGTCTTGACGCCAAGAGCTTCAAGGGCGATGCGGATGTCGGCGGACTGTTCCTTGGCCAATCGCATGACGCGCTCGTTGATCTGCTTCAGATCGGCTTTCATGACCGTCTTGGGATTGCCCTCGGCAGCTTCAAAGCTCACGCCCAATTGCGTGGAGTCGACGCTGCGGTTCATGGCTTCGGCCACGGCGATAAGGGATTTGGAGGGAACCACGTCGGTCAGCACGGCTGAGCCGCCCAATCCGGCGCGTTCCACAATGGTGACCTTCGCGCCCATTGACGCGGCAACCATGGCTGCTTCGTATCCGCCGGGCCCACCTCCCAGAATGGCAAGGCTCGGAAGGGCAAAGGGCTTGAAGGCATCCTGATCGCTGGTCACAGTTGTTCATTCTTGCCTATCCATGCCTGACGCGCCAAGTCTTGGGGTTTGGCCCACACCGGTGCCGGTCACCCCCATCACCGCCCATCTCCCGCAATCCGCAGCGCAGCGGCTATGTTGGTTCCATGAATGATTCGACTAACACCGCAGACCTTGATCCCGCGCAGCTTGCCGAGGCAGCGGCAGCGCACATTGCCCGCGCCACCGGTGTCCCCCATCATGACCTGGCCCTGGTGCTGGGTTCTGGCTGGGGTGAGGCGGCAGGGCTCATAGGCACGGAGACCGCCGTCGTACCTGCCGCCGAGGTGCCAGGCTTCCACGCCCCGGCAGTTCCCGGGCACGTGGCCACGCTGCGTTCCATCCGCACCCCGGACGGAAAGAACGTGCTGGTTTTGGGGGCACGCACCCACTTCTACGAGGGCAAGGGCGTACGTGCCGTGGCCCATGGCGTGCGCACCGCGGCAGCCACCGGTGCCAAGACGATGGTGCTGACCAACGGTTGTGGCGGCCTGAACCCGGAGTGGACTCCCGGCACGCCGGTGCTGATTAGCGACCACATCAACCTCACAGCCGCGTCCCCGCTGGAGGGTGCCACGTTTGTGGATCTGACGGACCTGTATTCCACCCGTCTGCGCACGCTGGCGCGCGAGGTGGACCCCACGCTGGCGGAGGGCGTGTACGCACAGTTCACCGGCCCGCACTACGAAACCCCGGCCGAAGTCCAGTACGCCAAGCGCATCGGGGCGGACCTGGTGGGCATGTCCACGGCGTTGGAGGCCATCGCCGCCCGCGCCGCCGGCATGGAGGTGTTCGGGATCTCACTGGTGACCAACCTGGCCGCCGGCATCAGCGACGAACCGCTCTCGCACGGGGAAGTTTTGGCTGCCGGCGCTGCCGCGGGACCGCGTATCTCGGCGCTGTTGGCTGAAATAATCGCCAAACTCTAGGGCATTGCGGGGGTCCCGGCTACATTGGTCTCGTGAGACATGCACAAGAGAACCCGAACGATTCCTCCGCCGCCCTCGAATCCGCAGCGCTGGCCGAGGCCGCCCGGCAATGGTCCGAGCACGACCCCGACCCTGCAACGGCCACGAAACTCCAAGCCCTTTTGGCGGATCCCGGCAGCGCTGTGGAGCTGGCCGACAGCTTCGATGGCAACCTGCAGTTCGGCACCGCCGGGCTGCGGGCGGCCATGGGCCCTGGCCCGAACCGGATGAACCGGGTGGTGGTGCGCCGTGCCGCTGCCGGCGTGGCCGCCCACCTGCTGGCACTTGCTGGCCAGGCCGGGACGGAGCCTGCCGGGACGGACGACGCCGGTGCCTCCTCCGTGGCTTCCACAACCCTGGCGGGGCCCGGGACATACCGGCCGCGCGCCGTCGTGGGCTTTGACGCCCGCTACAACTCGGCGGACTTTGCCAAGGACACCGCAGCGATCTTTGCCGCGGCCGGCATTGAGACATTCCTGATGCCTGCACCGCTGCCCACCCCCGTTTTGGCGTACGCCGTGCGTGCCCTGGCGTGCGAGGCCGGCATTATGGTCACCGCCAGCCACAACCCGGCCCAGGACAACGGTTACAAGGTGTACTTGGGCGGTCGTGCCGTTTCCGAAGAGGCTCGCGGAGTGCAGATCGTGGCGCCGCACGACTCCCAGATCGCCGGACACATTGGCCAGGTTTCGCAGACCGAGGCTTTTGGCGACACGGCCAACATCCCGCTGGCTGCTGACGGCTGGCAGGTGCTGGATGAGACGTTTGTCAACGATTACAAGAGCGCGGTTGCGGCACTGGCCGACCCGGTTGCATTCCCTTCGCGCGAGCTGCGCATTGTGCACACGTCAATGCACGGTGTTGGTCATGAGACTGCCCTGTCCATCCTGACCATGGCCGGTTTCGCGGACGTCCATGCGGTGGCCGAACAGTCGGCTCCGGACCCGGATTTCCCCACGGTCTCCTTCCCCAATCCGGAGGAACCGGGCGCCATGGATTTGGCGTTCGCGCTGGCCGAAAAAGTGGATGCGGACCTGGTGCTCGCCAACGACCCCGACGCCGACAGGGCTGCCATTGGCGCCATCGACCCAGCCACCGGAAAGTGGCACCAGCTGCACGGCGACCAAGTCGGTGCCCTGCTGGGCGCACACCTGGTGGCCAGAGGCGGCCGAGCCAGCAGCGCCATCCCTGCGGCCGGCGCCAACGCTACGGACGGTGCCGGCTTGACGGACAGTGCCAACTTGACGGAGAGTGCCAGCTTGACGGACAGTGCCAGCTCAGCGGACAACGCACTTGCGGGCAATCCTGTCTTCGCCAACTCGATTGTTTCCTCCCGTCTGCTGTCCAAAATCGCTGTCTCCGCCGGCTACGGGCACAAGGAAACTCTCACTGGTTTCAAGTGGATTTCACGTGTTCCCGGGCTGAGTTACGGCTACGAGGAAGCGCTGGGATACTGCGTGGCCCCGGAGGTTGTTCGCGACAAGGACGGCATGTCGGCCGGGCTGTTGTTGGCCGAGATGGCTGCCGGACTCAAAACCGTGGGCCGGACCCTCTTTGATGTGTTGGATGATTTGGCCCTGGCCCACGGCCTGCATGCCAGCACCCAGATCAGCATCCGGGTGGAGGACGTTTCGGCCATCGGAGCCATGATGACCCGCCTTCGCAACGATCCGCCAGCCCACTTTGACGGCTCACCCATCGCAGAGCTTGCCGATCTTTCAGTGGGCAGCGAGGACCTGCCGGCCACCGAGGGCATGGCCTACTGGACGGACAACGACACCCGCGTGATCATCCGCCCCAGCGGCACGGAACCGAAACTGAAGTGCTACCTGGAAGTCATCGTCCCCGTAGCCGGGCCGGAGCACCTAAGCCCAGCCAGGGTAGAAGCGCAACGTGCGCTGGCCGCCGTCGTACTTGATGTGAAGGCTGCCTTGGGGCTGGAAGGCGCTTAGCACCGGGAGGAAACCATGCGACGCGGCAACCACGAACCGGAATATCCCGACCGCGAACTTCAGGCTGCCCGCTACCGGGATGCCCAGGATGCGGCGGCAACACCCATCCCGTCCGACGACTATGCCCAAGCCACCGGCCGCTCCCTCGTGCCGGAGTCGAAGACGGCCGGTGAGCCGCCGCGCTTCCACGAGTCTGCCGAGGTGTGGGAAGTGGCGAACAGCGCCATTGATGCGGCTGTGGCGGGCGGTGACTTCGACAATCTGGCGTATGCGGGCAAGCCACTTCCGGGTTTGACCGGCAGCGATGATCCGGATTGGTGGATCAAAGGCCTGCTGCAGCGCGAGCAGGTCAGTGGTCTTGGCCCGCCTGCGCTCATGCTGCGCAAAGAGGACGCCGAACTCGACGGCGCCCTGGACGCTGTCGCTTCCGAGGCACGGGTGCGCGAAATTCTGGCCGACTTCAACGCGCGCATCATTTTTGCCCGGCGCCAGTTGACCGGTGGTCCGCCGGTCGTCACGAAGGTGCGGGATGTAGACACCGAGGTGGCCGCCTGGCGCGACCGCGCCGGGGCCCGCCGGGCGGCGCGGCTTGCTGCGGATGACGCGGCAGCTGCCGGGCCCACCGAGCAAGCGAAAGGGGATCCGGTGACCGAACCTCACCGCGAACGCCGTGGCTGGTTCGCCAGGCTGTTCCGGCGCAAACGGGCACACTGACAGCGTGCGGGAAGGCCCTTGACCCGCAGATGTGACACCATTGAAGGAAAGACTAGGAAGGCACACATCATGACCGTTAACAGCCCCTTCGAAGCCGAACCCGGCAACGAGCTGGCCCCCTTCATTGACCACACCCTGCTCAAGCCCGAGGCCAGCCACGCCGACATCGTGAAGCTGTGCGCCGAAGCCGCCGAGCATCACTTCAAGTCGGTTTGCGTGAATCCGGTTTGGGTGGAAACGGCCAAGAAGGCGCTGCTGGGCACCGGCGTGCTGACGTGCACCGTGGTCGGATTCCCGCTGGGTACGCACAACACCGATGTGAAGGTGTTTGAGGCCCGAGGCGCCACCATGGACGGTGCCGACGAGGTTGACATGGTCATCAACATCGCTTCCGCCAGGGCTTTGGACCGCGATGCACTGGTATCGGATATTTCCGCCGTCGCCGAGGTGGTGCATGAGGCGGAGTCGCTGCTGAAGGTGATCATTGAAACCTCGCTCCTCAGCGATGACGAGAAGATTCTGGCCTGTGAGGCAGCCGTCGAGGCAGGTGCTGACTTCGTGAAGACCTCCACCGGATTCAACGGTGGCGGCGCAACCGCCCAGGACGTGGCGCTCATGCGTAAAACCGTGGGCGCTGACATTGGCGTGAAGGCCTCCGGCGGGGTCCGAACCCGGGAAAAAGCACTGGAAATGATCGAAGCGGGTGCCACCCGGATCGGCACTAGCTCCGGTATTGCCATTGTCACCGGTGGCGTGGGCGGAAGTTCGTACTAATCCGTACTAAGATCGTGGGTAGATCATCGCGCCGGCACTGACGGTGCACCCACTCAGCTCCCCATTTAGGGGTCAGGAGGAACCGTGTCCAACAACGCCTACCGCAGCGAAAACAGCCTCGTGCAGTCCATCGTCCTGTTCGTCATTTTCTTCGCATTGTTCCTTGGCGGAATCTTTGCATTCTCCTACTGGAGCCTCGAGAGCTTCGCGCACGCCTTCGTGCCGGCCGGCCTCGGCATCGGCCTGTGCTCACTGGCCATCCTCGTGCCGGTCACCATCATCGGCCGTTCGGACTCCGCCGGGGAGTAATCCCCGCTGATCAAACCTGGGCCCGCAGCAATTGGCGAAAGCCGGTCGCTGCGGGTTTTTTGTTTAAGAAGTACGACGCCGGGACTCACGTCCGAGGCTCGGCCCGCCTTGGGAACCGCGTGTGCCGGCGTGCCCGTCGTGTGCCCATCACGGTTCTCCCGTTGGGATGCTTATGCTAAAGGTGCTCCCTTCGCCTGGCACGCTGTGCACACTCACCGTTCCGCTGTGCGCAGCGACAATTGCCTTGGTGACGGAGAGCCCCAGGCCTGTTCCCGGAACGGCCGTCCGGCGGGCCGAATCGGTGCGGTAGAACCGGGTGAACAGCTTGGCTTGCTCGTCCGCGCTCATCCCGGCGCCGTGGTCCCGGACGGAAACCAGCAGCTCTGAGCCGTTCTTCCGTCCCATAACGTCGACGACCGTTGATTCTGGAGAGAATTTCACGGCGTTGGAAATCAAGTTATCCACTGCCTGATCCAAGCGCCGTGCGTCAAAATTCCCCCGCATGCCCGGTGCCGCATCCAGCCGCAGGCCAATGCCGCGCTGATCGGCCCGCGGCCGTGCGGCTTCCACCGCGGCGAACAGCACCTCATACAGGTCCCCCGGCCCGGCCGTGATCTGCATTGCCCCGCTGGCCGTTCCCAACAGGTCGTTCACCAGGGCAAGCAGGCGTTCCGCATTGCGTGAGACCACGCTCAAATACTGGTCCACCGGACCGTCACCAGCGTCATCCGCCGCCAGGTCCAGATAGCCAAGAATGGAGGTGAGCGGAGTGCGCAGCTCGTGCGAAACGCTGGCCACAAATTGCTCCTGCGCCTCCGCTGCCTCCATCACCTCCGTCACGTCATGGAAGACGACCACGGCTCCCTGCCGGGATCCCTGTTCATCAATGATCTGCCGTGCGGAGGTGGACATGGCCCGTTGCCGCCCGCCTGATCCCAGCCAGTACAACTCATCGGAGAATTCCTCCCCCATGACGGCCCGGCGCACGGGCCGGGAGTCGGGCCGGGCAGGAGTGGACCGGTCCGCACCGAACACCAGCAGATTCGCCTCCGTGGGCTCGCTGTGGCCCGGGGGCACCGCCAAGGCGTGAAACTCCCGTTGGCGTCTGTTCATAAGCTGGTCATGCCCGTCGGCGTCAACCACCACCACGCCCACATCCGCAACGTTGAGGATGGAGTTCAGTTGCCCGGCCCGCAATTGCGCCTCTCGGGTCGCCTCCTCCAGCCGTTCGGCCTGCAGATGCAGGCTTCTGGTGACCACTGTCGCCGCGACGGCCAGGGCAAACATGATGATCGGAATCATGAGCGGCTTAATCAGACCGGCCACGCTGGGGGCGACGCCGGCGAAAAGGAACGGCGCCCAGGCAATGGCCAACGTGGCCGTGAATGCCACGGCCCTGGTCATTTTCGCAGAGATGTCGGACCAGGCCAGCCACAGCACGGGGAAGACGGACAAAAACGAAATTCCGCTGAGGGTCTGGTCTGTGCCGTGCACCATGGCGCCGATGGGGATGAAGTCCGCCAGGGGAATGATCCAGGTGCATGAGTTTGGCAGGCGGCGCCACGGCAGCAGGGCGGCTGCTGCCGTCAACACTAAAATGCCGGCCGCGCCGGCAACAAGCACCTTGTCCTGGACCAGCTGTGGATCGATCAACAGCAGGAACGCAAACACCACCACCGTGGTGAGCGCCAATGGCAATTGGCTCAGCAACACCCTGTGATTGGGCGGCAGATGAAAGAAATCGGTGTCGATCTTGAACCGCCAGCCGTCGTGCTGCCCGGCGCCCGGGGTGTTCCAGGTGGTTCCTGTCGGCTCAGCCACCAAGGATGTTCACCAGATCCTGCTTAAACGCGGCGGGACGGAAGGGTTTGTGCAAGTAGGCAGTGGCCCCCGAGTCCACGGCCCGGGCCCTGTCCTCGTCTCCGCTGCGCGAGCTGACCACCACCACCGTACCGTCGTGGAAGGTGCGCAACCGGGCCAAAACATCCACACCATCCATGTCCGGAAGGCCAAGGTCCAGCGTCACCAAATCCGGTGGGCTGCTGCGCGCGTTCTCCAAGCCTGCCGCCCCCGTCGCGACGGACGTGACCTCGAAGCCCATCTGGCCAAGGATGATCTCCAACAAGCCGCGAATGTCATCGTCGTCCTCGACAATCAGCGCATTTTTCCCCAGAAATTTCACCATGTGCCAAGTATAGTGACGGCGCTGCCCCTGGTTCGCTCAGTCAGTGCTTTCAGCCTTCGGTCCCCGGTGCCACGTCGAAGATCGCTTCCAGCACGCCCTGTGCCCATTTGAGCACTTCGGCGTCGGCCAGGTCGCGGCCGCCAATCCGGGCGGTCTTCGGCTTGGGGATCAGCACCGCGTTCAGGGCAGGCTTCACCATGGCGCCCGGGTACATGCGGGTCAGGCGCATTTGCTTGGATTCGGGCAGGTCGGCCGGGGCAAACTTGATGAAGTTCCCCTGCAGTGCCACGTCGGTGAGCCCGGCAGCACGTGCCAACACCTTGAAGTGTGCCACCGCAATCAAGTTCACGGCCGCCGGCGGCAGTTCCCCGTAACGGTCAATGAGTTCGTCCTCCACCTCGGCGATGCCCGCCATGGTGTCGGCAGCAGCCAGCTTGCGGTAGGCCTCCAGGCGCAACCGCTCCCCCGGCACGTAGTCGTGCGGCAGGTGGGCGTTGACGGGCAGCTCAATCTTCATCTCGGCGGCGCGCTCCTCGCCTTCGCCGCGGAAATCGGCCACGGCCTCGCCCACCAGACGGATGTACAGGTCAAAGCCAACGCCCTGAATATGACCCGACTGCTCCCCGCCCAACAGGTTTCCGGCACCGCGGATTTCAAGATCCTTCATGGCCAGGGCCATGCCGGCACCGAGCTCATTGTGGGCGGCCACGGCCTTCAGACGCTCCAAGGCAACCTCGCCCAACGGCTTGTCCGCGGGGTACAGGAAATAGGCATAGGCGCGTTCACGCCCACGGCCCACACGGCCGCGCAGCTGGTGCAACTGCGAGAGCCCATAATTGTTGGCCTGCTCAACGATCAGTGTGTTGGCGTTGGAAATATCGAGGCCGGTTTCAATGATGGTGGTGCACACCAGCACGTCAAAGCGCTTCTCCCAGAAGTCAACAATGATCTGCTCCAGCTTGGACTCGGACATCTGCCCGTGGGCCACGGCAACCCGGGCATCCGGAACGAGCTGTTGGATGTGCGCGGCGGTGCGGTCGATGGATTTAACCCGGTTGTGCACATAAAACACCTGCCCCTCACGCATAAGCTCACGGCGAATGGCGGCACCCACCTGCTTGTCGCTGTGCGCACCAACGTAGGTCAGCACCGGGTGGCGTTCCTCCGGCGGCGTCGCCAGGGTTGAGGTTTCGCGGATGCCGGTCATGGACATTTCCAGGGTGCGTGGAATCGGTGTGGCACTCATGGCCAGGACATCCACGTTGGTGCGCATCTTCTTCAGCGCTTCCTTGTGCTCAACACCAAAGCGCTGTTCCTCGTCCACAATGACGAGCCCCAGGTCTTTGAAGGCAAAGTCCTTGGACAGCAGCCGGTGCGTGCCAATGACCACGTCAACCGAACCAGTGCGCACGCCCTCCACAATTTCCTTGGACTCCTTCGCGGTCTGGAAACGCGACAACGGAGCCACCCGGATTGGGAACCCGGAGAAGCGTTCGTTGAATGTCTCGTAATGCTGCTGCGCCAACAGGGTGGTGGGCACCAGCACGGCCACCTGCTTGCCGTCCTGCACCGCCTTGAACGCGGCCCGCACGGCAATTTCCGTCTTGCCATAGCCCACGTCACCGGAAATCAGCCGGTCCATGGGAACTTCCTTCTCCATGTCCGCCTTGACCTCATTGATCGCCACGAGCTGGTCCGGCGTCTCCACATACGGGAACGCCTCCTCCAACTCGGCCTGCCATGGCGTGTCCGGGCCAAAGGCGTGCCCGCGCGAGGCCATGCGCGCCGAGTACAGCCGGATCAGCTCGCCGGCAATTTCCTTGACGGCCTTGCGCGCCTTGGACTTGGTCGCAGCCCAGTCCGAACCGCCCATCTTCGACAGCGCCGGCGCGTCCCCGCCCACATAAGCCGTGACCTGATCGAGCTGGTCGGTGGGCACAAACAGCCTGTCTCCCGGCGCCCCGCGCTTGGACGGCGCATATTCCAGGACCAGGTATTCGCGCAGCCCGGGTCCACCGCCGGTCGAGCCCGTCGAGACCCCCGGCACCTTGCGCTGGATCAGCTCAACGAACTTGCCCACACCATGCTGCTCGTGGACCACATAGTCCCCGGCCTCCAGCTGGAGAGGGTCGACGGCGTTGCGCCGTTTGGAGGGCATCTTGCGCATGTCCCGGGTTGAGACGGCGGAGGCACGGCCCAGCAGGTCTGCCTCCGTCAACAGGCCCAGCTTCAGCGAGTCCATCACGAAGCCGCGTCCGGTGTCGGCTGTGGTCACCTCGATAATGCCCGGCTGCGGTTCCGCATCCAAGGAGTCAACGCGCGACGTCGGGATGTTTGCTTCGTGGAACAGCTCGGCCAGACGCTGGGCCGGGCCAGGCCCCTGCGTCGCCACCACCACACGCCACTGGTCCTTGATCCGGGAACCGATGAATTCCATCATTTCCGCCACGTCGCCGCGGTAGCCGCGCGGCTCGCGGGCGTGCAGGTTCAACACGTCGGTGTTGATCTCAAGCTCTTCATCCTGGGCAAGCGAACCCAGTGTCCACCAGCTCAGGCCCTGGTCCAGGGCCCCGTCGCGGGTTTGGGCCAGGGACTTGAACCCTGCCGAGGCGAGGTCGACGCCGGCCCCTCCCCCGTTTGCCTGGGCCAGGTCAAGTGGCGCGTGGCCGCCGTCGGACGCCGTTGACCAGGCGGCTTCCAGGAACTCCTCGTTGGTGGATTCCAGGTCGTGGGCGCGGGCGCTGACCTTCTCCGGGTCCAGGACCACGGCAATCGAACCGGCAGGGAAGAGCGAAGTCAGCGGCACCATCCCGTCCACCAGGGCCGGGGCCAGGGATTCCATGCCCTCCACGGCAATGCCTCCGGCGATCTTTTCCAACATCCCGGCAGCTCCCGGCATGAGGTCCTTAAGCTTGGCGGCGCGGCTCATCACGGTGGGGGTGATCAGGATTTCCCGGCACGGCGGCGCATAGAGTTCGGCGGGGTGCTCGATGGTGCCCTTGACGGAGGTCAGCGTGCGCTGGTCGGCAATGGAGAACCAGCGCATCGAATCAATGTCGTCGCCGAAGAACTCAATGCGGACGGGGTGGTTTTCGGTGGGCGGGAAAACGTCCAGGATGCCGCCGCGGACAGCGAATTCACCGCGGCGGGTGACCATGTCCACGCGGGCGTAGGCGGCGTCGGCGAGCGCCTTGATGAGGTCACCGAACGGGATTTCCTCGCCCACGCGCACGCGGACCGGCACCAGCTCACCCAGGCCGGCCACCAGCGGCTGGACCACGGCGCGGATGGGTGCCACAACAACGCGAAGGTGGGCTCCGGCGTCGTGCTCGGGATGGGCCAGGCGGCGCAACACGGCCAGGCGGCGGCCCACGGTGTCCGAGCGCGGCGAGAGGCGCTCGTGCGGGAGTGTCTCCCAGCTGGGGAACTCGGCGACGGCGTTCTCCGGCAGGTAGGAGCGCAGTGCCGCGACGGTGTCCTCGGCCTCGCGGCCCGTGGCGGTGACGGCCAAAACCACACCCGGCGCGTCGGCGGACCGCTCGGCCAGACCGTCGGCCACCTCGGCCAGCAGGACCGCACGCATGCCCGCCGGTGCACTGAACGCGACGTCAGTGCTGCGCGTGGCCGGATCTGCAGAGGCGTAACTGCGAACCCGGGCGAAAAGTGGATCGGCCGAAAGTGCGCTCCGCAGCCCTGCAAGACTCATGGGTGGTTTTCTCCTTGGTGCCAGATGGATTGGTGCCTGGACAGCACGAAAGCCCAGAAATTCATGTGAAGGCCCGGGTGTTCCCACCTTACTAGCCGCGGGCCTTGCTATCCTAGGAGCTGCCCAAAAACCGCATATCTTGGAGGAACCATGGCGCTTGCCGCCTCAACCACGCTCTCAGCAACAGCCCAGAGTGTGACGGATGTCTTCAGCAACGAAGATTTCATCAAGCATGTCAGTGAAACAGTGGGCGGAGAGCTGCTCTCGTTCACCATCAGCGGGCCCACCACGGGCGCTTTCACCACCAAAACCGTGCGCACCCTGCCCACCACGCGCATGCCGGACATCGCCAAGAAGGTGCTCGGGGCAACCCTGACGGTCACCCAGGATGAGTCCTGGAGCGCCCCCGCCGCGGACGGTTCACGCACCAACACCATCAAGCTCACCGTGGCCAAGGCTCCCGTGGACGTCTCCGCCGTGCAGAAGCTGGTTGTTTCCGGCGGGTCCACCGTGGTTGAGCTCAGCGGCGACGTCAAATCCAGCGTGCCCTTCCTCGGCGCGAAGATCGCCTCCGCTGCCGAGCCTGTCATTGGCCGGGCCCTGAACCTGCAGGCCACCCTCGCCCAGGAATGGCTGAACACGCACAGCTAGGCTTCCCGCCAGGAAGGGGCGTCCCGCATAGCGCGGGACGCCCCTTTTGTTTGCAACAACTTACTTCTTGTCCTTCTCCGCCAGCAGCTCCTCGAGCTGGGCGTTGGTGAACATCTTCCACCCCGAGGACGGGGAACCCTCCATGGCCGCGAGCGGACTGTCCAGGCGTGTCCACCACTTGGCTTCAAAGACCCGCCCCTCGAACATCACGCGCTCACCCTTGAGGTAAACGGTCTCCGAGTCCCACCGCGGATATGTTCCAGCGGGGGCACTCACCTGGGGAGCCGGCGTGTCCCCGGGCAGAACAGGGCCAATCAGCAGCCACGGCGCCACCCCGTTCACTGCAACAGGATCGTCCGGCACCTCTGACTGGTTCCACCACTTGGACTCATACACGTTCCCATGCCAGACAATCCTGTCGCCGAGAACGTACACGGCCACGCTGCTCCAAATCGGGTATGGACTCGTGGCCGGATCATCAGCGGGCACAGTGGCTTTGGCGGTCGCTTGGACCGTAGCCTCAGCGGTAGCCACGGTTTGGGCAGCCGGCGCCTGCAACCCCGCACCCAGGGTTTCCGAGAACAGCCGGCCCTCCTGGTCCACCCCGCTGCAGCTGTCGGAAACCCGCTGCACGTCCGGGTAGTTGGGCCCGCACGTGGCATCACGGTTCAGCGACCACATGGACATCCTGCCAACGCCCTTGGACATGCCGAAATCATGCAGTCCGGCGGCATCCTGCAGGGTGAAAATCTCACCAACAATGTCATTTTGACCGATCATCGGCGTCAACCCGATCATCCGCCACAGAGATTCCGGGCCCAAGTCCTTCCCGGCAGCCCGGTAAGCACTCGCCAATTGTGAGTGTGTTGCCATGGCCGCGCTGGTGGCTGCTTCCTGCATGGTCGCCCCAGCGGCCTTGCTGCCGCCATAGTCCATGGTCATGATGTTGACCCCTGCAAGTTGGACGTTGCCGTGCAGCATCGCAGTCACGGCGGCAGTACCTTCCGCAGTCAGGCCCGTGGGAGCCACAGGCAGCGTCAACCACACGCTCAGCGGCTTGCCGGCAGCCTTCCGTTCAGCCTGCAGCGCGGCAACAGCCTCCGCACGGCGCGCCATGGACTCGGCATCGCTCAAGGCAGCGCCTTCAATGTCGAGGTCAATCGAGGAAAGGTCATAGCGTTCAACCACGGAGGCGTAAGCCTTCTTCAGCGCATTGACATCGGTGCAGCCAACGGCCAGCTCGTCGTTGATCTGGCCACCGAAGGACACCGAAACGGAGCCGCCCTGTTGCACCAGACGGGCAATCCGCCGGTCAAGATCCAGCTCCTGCCCCGCCTTGGCCATCGAATAGTAGCTTCCCCAGCTCGGCTCGCACGGCTTGTCCTTCGCCGCAACGATGAAGGACAGGATGACGGATTTGGCCGCATCGGAAACCGGGGTTTCAAAGCTGTAGGCAGGTGTGGCTGTCACGTCCACATATCCGGCAAAAACCGCCGGTTCTGATGAGGCGGCCCGGGCATCGCTGTAGCGGTTCCACCCGAGAAACCCTCCCGTGGCCAGAACTGCAACAATGGCAACCACCAGAAAGAGCCTGGGCAGAGATAATTTCCGCCCTGGAAAGCGTTGTGACACGAGAACCCCAATTCGATAATGGCGGACGGATTTGAGTCCATGACAATGGTGTGCATCCGTCCATGATGACCTTGCACTAGCATAAGCGTAGAAGCGGCATGCATTGGCCCGTTGGTCTCCATTGGCTGATGCCGCGTCCATCCGCGCACTCATGCGCTATTACTAGAATTCCATCCGGGGGAAAGTCATGTCTGAGGTACTTGTTGCGGACGCGCAGGAACAAGCGAAACACGGCGGGAGCATCGCCATTGACGCGGGTCAGTCCGCAACTGCAAAAAGCGGTCCCAGGCGCCAGTGGGGCTCGGAGAAACGCTCGGAGCCGCTCTCGATCGTGCACCCGAAGCCGTCCATGCGCAAGATCACGCTGGGCCGCCTGGCCATCCTCATCACCATCCTCGCATGGCTGATGTACCTGATCACCACGGTGGTGCGCCAACTCGCCGACAACCCCAACGCCGGATTCCGCTTCCAAATGGAAACCGTCTCCTATGTTCTCGTCGTGACATTTCTCACCTTCTCTGCGCTCATGTATTTGATGGCCAGGCAGGGCGCCATGTACCGGTTCCGGGATCACCAAAGAGTTCCCCGTGGGGAGCTGGACCGCCACTTTGCGGACTACGACCAGGGCATCACCGTTCTCGTCCCTTCCTATGCAGAAGAAATCCACGTGGTACGCGCCACCTTGTGGTCGGCGGCACTGCAGGAATTCCCGGATTTGAAAGTCGTCCTGCTACTCGATGATCCGCCTACGCCCAAAGATCCGCAGACTGCGGAGAAACTGCAGGCAACACGCGCTTTGGCGCAAGAAATCTCCGCCGCACTGGCGGGGCCGGCGGCCCGGGTGAACGCCGCACTCAACGCATTCAGTGGCAAGAACTACGGTTCGGGGCCAGTTCCCGATGCAGAACTAAATGCGCTCATGTCCGAATACGAATTCGCGGCCAGCTGGCTCGAGGACATGGCTGAGGCTGAGTCCGTGGGTGACCACGTCGATGAATTTTTTGTTGACCTGGTCCTGATGGGCTTGGCCAGGGAATTGCGGCTGGTGCTTCTGGCGCTGACAGCCGCTGCCGCGCAGGGAAGCACCCCGGACTCAGCCCGGATTGAGCAGCTGTATCTGCGGCTCACATGGATCTTCAATGTGAAGACCGACTACTTCGAACGAAAAAGCTACGCCAGCCTCTCCCATGAAGCCAACAAGGCCATGAACTTGAATGCCTACATCTCCCTGATGGGCGGACGATGGCAACACGAGGTCACCGATGGCAGCGTGGTACTGCGCCGCCGCACCGACACGGATGCGGGTGCGGACGATGACCTCCTCGTGCCGGACACTACGTACCTGCTCACCCTCGATGCAGATTCCTTGCTGCTGCGCGACTACTGCCTGCGTCTGGTCTACTTTCTGGAATCTGCCGGCAACGAGCGTGTTGCGGTAGCCCAAACACCCTATTCCTCCTTCCGCGGAGCGCCCACCCGTATCGAGCGCATAGCCGGGGCCAGCACGGACATCCAACACATCCTGCACCAAGGCATGACCTACTATGGTGCAACCTTCTGGGTTGGTGCCAACGCCGTCATCCGCAAGGCCGCCCTGAATGACATTGTTGAAGTTGAAACCGTGGGTGGTTTTGAGGTGCGCACCTACATTCAGGACCGCACAGTCATTGAAGACACCGAGTCCAGTGTTGACCTGGGTACGCACGGGTGGACGCTGTCCAACTACCCCGAACGGCTGAGTTACAGCGCCACTCCCCCTGACTTCGGCTCACTCGTGGTCCAGCGGCGACGCTGGGCGAACGGTGGCCTGCTCATCCTGCCGAAGCTCTGGAAGCAGGTGCGGGCGCGACGCATGCGCAGGGAACCCATCCTCTTCCGCGAGATGTTGTTGCGCGTCAACTACATGGCTTCCATTGCCTGGGCCAGCTTTGGCTTGCTGTTCCTTCTCGCCTACCCTTACGACAGCCGACTGCTCAGCCCTCTCGTTTTGGTGGCAGCGCTACCATATTTCCTGGCAATGGGCAGTGACCTGCGGGACTGCGGCCACCGATTCAGCGACATATTCCGTATCTACGGCTTCAACCTTGTCCTGCTGCCGGTCAACCTTGCAGGGGTGCTCAAGTCACTCCAGCAGGCCATCACCGGAGACAAGATCCCGTTCGTGCGCACGCCAAAGGTCAAGGACCGAACCGCGGCCCCGGCACTCTATGTGCTGGTCCCGTACCTCATCGTCGCCTTCTCCCTGTTCACGTTGTGGCGCGACGCGAGCGTGGGCAACTGGGGCAATGTTGCCTTCGCAGCCTTGAATGCGGTTCTGGCAGCCTTTGCCGTCTACGCCTACATTGGGGTCAGGAATTCCGCCGTGGACATTGGCCTGGGGATCCTGAACTGGTTGTTTGTCAGCCCGAAACCGCCCAAGGCCGGCGCCCCGGACCTGATTGTCTCGAAGACGATTGAGGAAGTGGACTGGCAGACGTTGCTGTACCACGGTGACAGGAGGCTGAACCGGGACCTGCGTGGCGGCAGCGACCGCCGACGACGCGTGGCCCAGCGATGACGAGGCGTGAAGGACCCTCCGCGGGCGCACCGCGTCACCGGTTGCACTGGGGCAGCGCACACCCTTCGCATCCCGCAGGCAAAGCGTCTTTCACGTGACAGTTGAACGCACAGACAACCGCATGACGGTTCTGATCGGGGCCTTGGACAGAATCGCCGAAGGGGATCTGAGCACGCGCATCCATGTTTCCGCCATCCCCGACGAGCTGGGCTCTGTCATAGCCGGTTTCAACCTCATGGCAGAGGAGTTGATGACCTCCCAAGGCGAGCTCGAAGCCAGGGTCAAATCACGCACCTCCATGCTGATGGATGCATTTCGCAAGATGGAACTCATGGCGCTTACAGACCCCCTGACGCAACTGCGAAACCGGGCAGCGCTGGAGACCGTTCTGGACGCGAGCCTCAGCGAGCCAGCACTCCATGGGGTACCGGCCATGCTCCTGTTGGACATGGACTCGTTCAAGGAAATCAACGACACTTTGGGCCATGCCGCCGGTGACACGGTTCTGAAGGTGGTGGCGGAACGTCTTCGGCTCTCGGTGCGCAAAGAAGACACGGTCGCGAGGCTGGGAGGGGACGAGTTCGCCGTCGTACTGCAAAACACCCCCGTGGCCCGCGCGCGCGACGTAGCCACACGCATCGTGGAGGCACTGGCAGAGCCCTTCAAGGTCGAGGACTCGGTCATTGGCGTTGCCGCCAGTATTGGGATTGCCATCCCGCAACCCGATGATTCCATCCATGATTTGATTCTGTTCGCCGACACGGCAATGTACGCCGCCAAGAACAACGTCGGCACCAACATTGTGGTGTTTACCCCCAGCCTGCTCAAGGAGCGCCAACTGCGCCGGGCAGTCGCCGCAGAACTCCGCAACGCCATAGACAGCGAACAAATGCTGCTGCATTACCAACCCGTGGTGGAACTGGCAACCGGGCGGATGGTCGGAGTGGAGGCACTAGTTCGGTGGCAGCACCCAACGCGCGGGCTCGTGATGCCGGATCAATTCATTGATCTCGCCGAAGAAATCGGTGTCATGGGAAGGCTCACGGCATGGGTGTTGAAGGCGGCCCTGTCACAATTGCGCGATTGGCAATGCACGCTGAACCTTGATCCACGCTTCACCATGCGGGTGAATATTTCAGCCACCCAGCTGCAACGACCGGAATTGCTGGACGACGTCCAGCGCATCCTGCTGGCAGAGAAGATCAAGCCGGAAGCCCTCGTGCTGGAACTCACCGAATACTCCATGGTCACCAGTAACGAATGGGACCTCTAGTCCTTCAAGGGGCTGCGCAACTTGGGTGTCAGGCTGGCGATCGACGACTTCGGCACCGGATATTCCTCCATCAGCTATCTGCGCACGCTCCCCGTCGACGGCGTGAAAATGGACAGGTCGCTGCTGGGCGAGCCTGCTGAAATGCAGGCGCAGCTGCCGTTCATTTCAGCCATCCTCCAACTGGTGAATTCCTGTTCCCTGACCTCCACGTTCGAAGGCGTTGAAACGATGGAGCAAGCCGCGTTGCTCAACGAGCTGGGCTGTGAGGACGGCCAGGGCTACTATTTTTCACAGCCAATACCGGCCGAGGATGTCAATGCACGAATGATGGAGCGCTTCCTTGACATGCCGTGGAACACGATGACCGCAGCGGGCTCCAATGGACACTCGCAAGGCGGCGGTACGCCGAATTGAAGGGCCGCAGCGCGTCAGCGTTATGGAAGGCCCCGACGTACTATGATTACTGCGGAGCGTTATCCAGTACGGCTCCGGACGTATTTATTCACACCACAAGAGAGGGCGGGGCAATGGATCAGGATTATTCCTCGTTGCCTTTGGTCTCCATGGAATCGCTCAGGGCTCTGGAGGAGTCCTTGGAGGGGCAGACTGCCCTCTCTCGAGGATTCGTTGGGCGCTACGTTGAGCTGTGGCCCTCGCGTTTTTCACGGCTCAACGACGCCATGGCCTCCGGTAATTGGGGTGTTGCCGCCGAATCAGCCCTGAGTCTTTTCTCCGCCAGTGCCATGGTGGGTGCCGACCGGCTCGGCCAGATGAGCGGCGACCTCGTGGAAATACTCAAACATGGCAACCAGCAGCAGGCGCGGGACATCATCGCGGCCGTGGGCTCCTGCGGAAATGAAACCGTGGCAAAATTGACGCATTCCTACCTCCAGCAGACCCCGTGAACCTGCCAGGGACTCTCACTCACCCAAGCGCACACTTGAAGTGGTTTAGCCGGTGATGCGGGGCCTGCGCAGCATGGCGTTCACCCTTGCCCGGAGTTCACGCGGCCGGAACGGCTTCGTGAGGTAGTCATCGGCCCCCGATTCCAGGCCCTGCAGGGTGTCCAGTTCATCGGCCCGACCGGAAAGCATAATAATGTAGGCATCGCTGAATTCTTTGATACGCCGGACCACTTCGAAGCCGTCAATGTCAGGGAGCCCCAAATCCAGGGTGATGATGTCAGGATTGTGCCTGCGAACAGCCTCAACGGCAGCAACACCGCTACTTTCGGTGTGCACCTCAAATCCAGCCTGGTTCAGGATTACCCCGACGAGTTCACGGATGTCCTGGTCATCCTCAACGACGACGGCCACTCGCGGACTGTCCATATTTCCCCCACTTAGACTGCAACGGATTGAAGTAAATTGCCGCCCGGAGCCGCACCAACGGCCCAGGGACAAGCGCAACTACCAGTATGACATCCCCACCGCAGTGCACGCGCCGACTTCTTGCCGGTGTTGCATATTTCCGGTTCACTGGCACCGGCGGTGTCTCGCTCTCAACTTTCAGCTCGTGGGGCCTGTCCTTTTGTACAGTCTTTCGTGAAAAGGGGATGTGCGCGCAACCAATGGCACTAGTGTTAACAGCGGTCGCAGCATCATTTTTAATTCTCCCCACCCGGAAAGGAGGCAGCGAGCCGTTATGGTCGTCCTTTCATTGCCGTTGGTTTGCACCGAGACCCTCCACTCCCTCGAGGAATCCTTGGACGGGGAGCGTGCGTTATGCCGCAGTTTCGTGTGCCGTTACGTTGAAATGTGGCCGGAACGCTTCACTCGAATTCGTGACGCCGTCACCGCGGGCCACTGGGAAAATGCCATGGATGCAGTGCTGAGCCTGCGCAGCTCCAGCATGATGGTTGGTGCCGTCCAGTTGGGCGATCTGGCCAATGAGCTGGTCAAGACACTCGATTCCGGGCGCTGCTCGGCCGCCGCAACACATTTGAAGGCGCTGCGCCACTGCGGCAATCGCACCACCGGACAGCTGGCTACAAGCTACCTTAACGCCGCATAACAGCCCGTCCCGGACGGGCTGTTGAAACCATCCCACCCCACTTGTGGGCATTTGCTGCCCAGTATGGCATTATCATAAGCGGGCGAGCCGTGGTTCTTTGTCTTGGCCCGGCTGTTCACTGAAACCGCAGCATTGGCCGCAAATTCAGTGTGCAGTCAAATGGTCCATTTTCCGTGGGGGAATTTATTGTGTCTGAAACAGCAGCGAAGAAGCTCATCGGTCGATTTTTTTACCAACGGTCCCTGCGCATTCGCGTTGTTTTAACACAAACGCCGTTCTTCCTGACCGTGGTTCTGGCGGTCGTACTGACTGCGTTCCTGCATCCGTCGATGCTGCGGGATCCGCAATTGCTCGTCGGATTCTGGTTGACGGTTGCGCTGACGGCGGCCTGCTTTTTAATTCACTGGGACAATCTTCCGCCGGCTTCCTTCCTGGTAATCCCTTATCTGGATTTTGTGGCTGTCGCATTCTTTCGCGAGGGAATTCAGGGTCTGCTCTCCTCCGCAGGCATGCTGGCGCTTTTTCCCGTTTTCTGGCTCTGCGCTTCGGGATATGCGCCCAAGACAGCAGTGGTCTCCAGTACCCTGGCCAGTTTGCTGATCGTATGGAACCCCTTGTTCCAATCCGGACAACTGAGCGGTGAAGCTCTTATGCGGCCACTTCTTTTTCCTTTCATGCTGCTTGGTTTTGCCATCGCTGTGGTTGTTTTGACCAAAAGCATGGACCGCCACCGGCTTGCCCTCTTGGCCAAAGACGGTCAACTTCGCTCCGCACTGATGGAAAGCCAACAACGGGAGCGGCTTCTGGAGACTGTGCTGGATACGGTGGGTGTCGGCGTCGTTGTGCTGGGCGCCGATGGTCATGAACGGCTGGTGAACTCCGCCCAGGAATCCTTGCACGCCCTTGCCACTCCCAAGGACATTTCCTGCCCTGATGAGTCGCAGCTGCTGGTTTTCAACGCAGACGGGATTCCACTTCCTGCCGAGACGCGTCCTCTCCACCGGGCCGCCAACGGGGAATCCTTCACCAATTACCAATTCCGGGTGGGAACCGGTGCCAAGGCACGCGTTCTGTCGTCCACGGCCCGTCCCATTCCGCATGGGGACGACGAATCTGACACGGGCGCCGTCATTGCTTTCAACGACGTGACGGACATGGCCAATGCCATGGCCGCCAAGGATGACCTTGTGGCCAATGTTTCCCACGAACTCCGTACCCCGGTGACGGCCATCCTTTCGTATCTGGACATGGCCATGGAATCGCCCCACGCCTGCCCACCGGATGTGCAGCGCTATCTGCACATCGCCTCCCGCAATGCCGACCGGCTCCGCGGCCTCACATTGGACCTTTTGAGCACCGGAGGAGCCATCGCGGTGGACCGCGTGCCAACCGACGTCGCCGCCCTTGTGGATGAATGTCTCTCCTCCGCGGCCCCTGCCGCCGTATCCAACTCCATCACCACGGAATTACGGACGACACATCCGTTGATGGCACAGGTGGACCCGGTGCGGATCAGCCAGGTGCTGGACAATCTGGTATCGAACGCCATTAAATACTCCCCCGACGGCGGAACACTGACCGTCCGGTTGTGGACGGACGGGGACTCGTTGCGTTGCGAAGTCTCCGACACCGGCTTGGGCATGAGTGCCGATGAACAAGCGGAAGTCTTCAAGAAGTTCTTCCGGGCTGCCGTCGTCAGGGACAGGGGCATTCACGGGATTGGATTGGGCCTGATGATCACCCGGTCCATCGTCGAAGCCCACGGCGGCACCATGACACTTCTCAGCGAACCGGGCACCGGAACCACCATCGGATTTACCATTCCGGCAGCCGTCATGGAGTTGGCACCGATTGAATCCGCCCCGATTGAATTGGCAGCGAATGAGGATGCCCACAGCGACAACGAGACCCAGATTCCGCTGCCCGCGTTCTGACCGCCAGCCAGGCCCTGATTTGCTGATTCGTTGCTTCAGCCCAGCCGTAGGCCGCCGAGACCTGTAACCCGCTTTCGGGTGCACCGGGAGGTCTGGTCAGCAATGTCGTGACTGCATGCAAAGCACCTGCGCTATACAGCGGGCTGCTGCTGGTGGCCACTGGCGGCGGAGCCATCGTGCCCGCACGGGTCTTTTCAGCCATCAACTGGTCTGGTGGCCCGGAGCTCGACGGCATCCCCGAGATCTACCAACAGGATTCCGACCATCTGTAATATCGACGTTTAGACTTGGGCTTGTGAACACCACCAGCCATAAGATTGCCGTCATTCTGGCCGTCGTCTACTTTGCCGCACTTGTCGGCATCTTGTTCTGGCCGTCCCCAGTGGACAGGCCCATCGACGGCGCGCTCTCGCACGTCATTCAATGGCTGCACGCCCACGGGCTGCCCGAATGGTTCATTGGTTACCGCAAGATTGAATTTGGTGCCAACATCCTGATGTTCATCCCGTTCGGAATCATCCTGACACTGCGCCTGCGCAGGCCCTGGTGGTGGTTGTCCGTGCTCATCGCGGCGGCAGTGTCCGGTGCGGTGGAACTGGCGCAGGGCATCTTCCTGCCGCAACGAATCCCCGCTTGGAGCGATATCGTCGCCAACACCTCGGGCGCACTTATTGGCGCGCTACTGGTGTTGCTCGTGTGGTCACTGCGCCGGCGCGGCGTTCACCGAGACCCACGGCCCGCGGCACGCCGGCACTGAGTTGCCGCGCAGCGACCGCAACGCAGTTTAGGCCGTCTGGTTCAGCGCATCCTCGGCCGCAACCCACGCGAGCATGGCGCACTTGACCCGTGCCGGGAACTTGGAGACTCCGGACAAAGCCGCAGCATCGCCGAGCACTTCCTCATCGGCCACCAGCTTCCCGCGCGAACGCATGACCTCCCGGAAACTTGCCATCAGGGAAGCCATCTCACCACGATCAAGCCCCACCACCATGTCACTGAGAATGGAGGCCGACGCCATGGAAATGGAGCACCCGTCCCCCGCCCAGTGAATGCCGGTCACTTCATCGCCGGCCGTCTCAATCCGCAGCGTGATCTCATCCCCGCACACCGGGTTCAGTTGGTGGCACTGGCCCACATTGTCCGGCAAATGCAGCCCGTCCAGCTGGTCGTCGCGCAGGTCCGCGCCACGCCGCGTCTTGGACTCCTCCAAAATAATCTGCTGGTACAGCGAATCCAATGCGCTCACAGTTGCGCCCCTTCCACACCGAAGTAGGCGCGCACCCCGGCCACCGCGGCCAGGAACGCATCAACTTCGGCAGTTGTGTTGTACAAATAAGTGCTCGCCCGGGTGGAGGAATTCAAGCCCAAGCGGCGGTGCAGCGGCTGGGCACAATGGTGCCCCACGCGAACGGCGATGCCGGCAGCGTCAAGGAACTGTCCGACGTCGTGCGCGTGCACACCCTCCACCTCGAACGAGGCCAAGCCCGCTCTGGGGATGCCCGACGCCGGACCCAGGACCCTGATCCCCTCGATCCCTTCCAGCCCCCTCACCAGGCGCTGGCCGAGTTCGGCTTCCCACGCATGAATCCGGTCCATGCCTGTCTCGCGCAGGTAGTTGCAGGCGGTGGCCAGGGCCGCGGCCTGCGAGATGGGCTGGGTGCCGGCCTCGAAGCGTTGCGGCGCCGGCAGGTAGCCTGCTTCCTCCATGGTGACGGTGGTGATCATGGAGCCGCCGGTGAGGAACGGGGGCATGGCGTCCAGCAGTTCGGCTCGCCCGTAAACCCCGCCGATGCCTGTGGGCCCCAGCATCTTGTGTCCGGAGAACACGGCGAAGTCCACGTCGAGGGCCTTGACGTCAAGGGCCAGGTGCGGGGCGGACTGGCACGCGTCCAACACAACGAGCGCATCCACGGCGTGGGCCATGGCGGTGAGTTCGGCAACGGGGTTGATGACGCCGGTGACGTTGGAGACATGGGTAAACGCCAGCACCTTGGTGGCGTGGTTGATCAGCGAGGCTGCTTCGGCCATGTCCAAGGTGCCGTCGTCGTGAATGGGAATGAAACGCAGCGTGGCGCCTGTACGGCGGCACAACTCCTGCCACGGAATGAGGTTGGCGTGGTGCTCCATCTCTGTCACCAGAATTTCATCACCGGGCCCTACGGCGAATTTCTTCGCCTCTTCGGGTGTCTTGCCAACGCTGGCGTTGCCGAAGGAGTAGGCGATCAGGTTCAGCCCGGCAGTCGCGTTCTGCGTCCAGACAAGCTCGTTTTCGCCCGCGCCAATGAAGGCGGCCACGGTGGCGCGGGCATCTTCAAAGACATCGGTGGCTTCCACAGCCAGGGTGTGGGCGCCGCGGTGCACAGCCGAATTGCGCTGCTCGTAGTACTCCTGTTCCGCTTCCATCACGCTGAGCGGGTTTTGGGACGTGGCGCCGGAGTCCAGGTAGACCAGCGGCTTTCCGTTGACTTCCGTTTCAAGAATGGGGAAATCGTTGCGGATGCGCAGCACTTGCATATCATTCAGCGGTATCTCGTGCCCCTGTTGAGGACGATCAGAGGATCTCAGCACCAGAATTCGTGGCTCCTTCTTTACCCGGACAACCGGCACGGCGCCGGAAACCGTTGGATCCAAACCAATAAGTCATACCCAACGCACTTAATTATCGCACCGATTGGGCTCCGGCCAGATCGCGACCCTCACCCATCACTTTCCCAGCTGCTGGTGCACGTTCACCCCTGGTGATTTTCCACTGTACGGACAACTCCGCGGCGCCACGGTGGCCACTGAAGGTCCTGCGTCCAACAGGGAAGCCTTGACGACCGTCGCAACCACGGCGGGCTATGACGCTGCGCCGCAGGAAAGCACCATGGTGCATCCATCACATCCCATTGTTTCCGAGTGACGGCGTTCACCGCAAGAGCTCATTCCGCGTTGGAGGTTCCCCTTTCGAAACGAGGCGATACACTTGCCAAAAGCGACACTCAGCAGACGTCATTGGCGAACCAAAGGGGCCACTATGCGGATTTCGGTCATCGGTTGTGGGTACCTCGGTGCCGTCCATGCGGCGTGCATGGCGGATTTAGGACACGACGTCGTTGGGATCGACATTGACGAGAACAAGATAGCTTCCCTTAACCAGGGCCTGGCGCCGTTCTTCGAACCGGGAATGCCTGAGATGCTTGCGAAAGGTTTAAGTTCTGGTCGGTTGAGGTTTACTACCGACATCTCAGCCGCAGCGGACTGTAATGTACATTTCCTGGCGGTCGGAACTCCACAACGGAAGAACGAGAATGCGGCAGATCTGCGTTACCTCGTCAGTGCCGTGGAGAGTCTCATTCCCCACCTCGGAACGGGAGCGATTGTTGTCGGGAAGTCCACCGTGCCGGTGGGCACGGCGGCACGGACACTCGAGCGGATCCACGAGGATTCTCCTGGAACTGTGCTGATATGGAACCCGGAGTTCCTCCGAGAAGGGTTTGCCGTGGCCGACACCCTGGCCCCCGACCGACTGGTGTACGGAGCTTTGGATCCCAGCGACGCTTCCATACTGGTCCTCGACGAGATTTATGCCGCCGCCCTGAGCGCCGGAACGCCGCGGATCATCACCGACTTCGCCACTGCCGAACTCGTGAAAGTTGCCGCGAATGCGTTCCTCGCGACAAAGATTTCGTTCATAAACGCCATGGCAGAAGTTTGCGAGGTGGCCGGCGCGGACGTTGTGCAGCTGGCTGATGCGATCGGTCATGACACAAGGATTGGACGGCGATTCCTCAATGCTGGCCTCGGCTTTGGCGGAGGTTGCCTGCCGAAGGATATCCGTGCGTTCATGGCGCGAGCTGGCGAATTGGGGGCGGACCAGGCACTGACATTCCTCCGAGAAGTTGATTCCATCAATATGCGACGACGTTCGCGCACCATCGACCTGGCCCGTGAAGTATGCGGCGGTAGCCTTCTGGGCAAAAGGATTGCCGTGCTGGGACTGGCCTTCAAACCAAATTCCGACGACGTCCGAGACTCCCCTGCCCTGAGCGTCGCGGCGCAATTGCAACTGCAAGGAGCATCGGTCGTTGCGACGGACCCGAAAGCTGTGGAAAATTCTGCCAAACGTTTCCCGGAGCTGGTATTTTCCGAGCACCTGGAGGAGGCCGTGAAGGACGCCGACGTCATCATGCTTCTCACCGAATGGCAGGAGTACGTCGACCTTGACCCCTTCGAATTGATAGGCCTTGTGGCTGCGCCCATTATTGTTGACGGCCGCAACTGTCTTGACCCCGGCAAGTGGCGATCAGCCGGTTGGACGTATCGGGCATTGGGGCGGCCCTAGATTCAAGGCCGTTCTTGTGTGCTGCTGTTTGCTGGGGAAACCGGCTCTTGGTGGTTCGTAGGGATGTGGATTCCTGGGTGAGTATCATGCCGTCGTCCGGGCGGCACTTCTCAAAAGAATAACTGATGTGTAGTTGTTGGGGTTGTGGTAGCGACGCGCCGTTCGCTTGATGTGTTTTATAGCGGTGTTGTTTGCTTCGACTTTTCCGGTGGCACCACCCGTGACGATGAGAACTTCGATTTCGTTCCACCACCGGCAAATGGTCCGCCAAAGCCTGGTCGCTTCCGGTTGCTTCGATGGTTGCACCAACTCTTCGAGGCGTTCTCTGGCCAGCTCGGCATCTTGTAAGGAGCCGGTTCGCAACAAGACCCCCACTTGTTCCTTAACTTCCCAGGCTGCCTTGAGTTTCCCGGTCGGATCGTCTGCGGTGAAGACTTCCTCCATCCGGGCTCGGGCCTTTTCTGAGAGGGTGCCTCCGGCTCGTAGGAGCAGCATCCGGTGCGCCCAGGATGCATCTACGGCCCGTCCACGCCGGCCATGCACCTAGTGAGAGAGCTGCTGGCGAACCTATGCCGGGCCTGGTTCGCCAGAGAGACCACGTGGAAGTGATCCACCGCCACAGCTGTGCGGGGCAACCACATCCGTAGTGTTTTGCGGAAGGCATTGGAGGGGTCAATGGCAACAACATGCACTCCGAGGCCATTCCAAGGGTCGTTGAATCAGCCACGTACCGACGCCCGTATGATCGCGGCTGTCTACCACGCCAAGGACTTGACCGGTATAGAGGTCAAAGATGGTGCTCATCCAGGGCTCGAATCGTTGCCACGCGTTAGTCTCTGGGTCTTTGAAGTAGCGCACGGAACGGAAGCGGTGCTCATCGATACCCAACATTGTTGGCCTGAAACTATCGACGTCCGGCAACAGGAATGTCGCGGATCCGCTGGAAGCGACGTTCCTTCTGGGGCGTGGCCACCACACCACAGCTGGGGCACCTTGGTGGCTGCTCGCTCCCAACAATGACTTGACGGAGACCATCAGCGCTCATGGGCGTTGGTATGACGCGGTAGTCAGGCAGATTGAAAAGAATGGTGGCAGCGTCGGCTGCCAAAAAGGTAGGCTCGTTCACTGCTCGTGGTCCTGTACAGGTTGAATGCGTATATAACACTCATCCCAGCGGAGCTACGGGCCCTTTGTATAGCTAAATCAAGAACTCAAACCACCACAAACCACGAAGAGCCGGGTAACCCACCGTCACTGCGAAACCCGCGCAACAAAGTATGGATCAGCCTGATTCCTTCGAATCCACAGAGGGGACCGTGCCCCTTGCCCTGCCCGCACGCCGTTACTTGCCAGGCTCATATGCATTCGCAGCCCAACCCCGTATCTGGGGTGGTGCAACGAAGAGAAACCCAAGCCCGCATGATCTTGCCACGCGGTGAATGGCCAGTGCGATGGCGACGACGGCAGCGGTCAGGGCAGCCGGGTAAAGAGCCGCAAGCAAGGGATTGCCCAAAACTGTGGTCATCGTACCCTGCAGCGGGCCCGCAATGAGGAGCAGCCAAACGTAAATCAACAAGGCGTGAAGGACATAGATGGGCAGCGTCACCCGCCCTACGACGCGTCCTGCATGGGCCACTGGGCGCAACCTGCAGACCAAGATAACGGCCACGAGGAACAATGCCGCGAAGGCAAGCTTGACCAAAAGACCCAGAACATCTCCTAGAACAGGTATCTTCAAACGACCGTCGGCGAAGAGTAAAACCATAGGCAAGAGAATCAGCGGTCCCAAGAACCATAAACGAACTCGATTCGCAAGTTCCTTCAACCACGGCGATGCGTACACTCCGATTGCGAAGAACAGTGCATTACCTGGCAGTTTGGACCACATTCCAGAGAATCTGCCAGATTCCCCGAAAGTTATTGCCAATATGGCTAGGACCAAGACAACCGTCCACCAGGGAACGCGCCGGACGACTGTCATGAGGAGCACATAGACTGCTAAGGCCAAAACGTACCAGAGCGTGGTGTCCGGAACTAAAAGTTCCCTCAAGAATATTGGAAAACTCCCGATTCGATGTGGCAAAGGGCCGGAAGTGAAGAGGAAAAACAAGGCATATATTGACAACCACAGCACATAGAAATAGTAATTGACAATAGCACTTGTCGTGGCACCAGGATTCCGAAAGCCACGGGCGATCTTGTTGGCAGCTAGTACACCTGACAGAGTGAGCAGAAGTGGGATTCGGACGCTGCCGAGAAGGTCATTCTGGAATTTCCACATACCGTAGAGAAACGGGCGGGAGTTGCTTGCCTCAGGCAGGTAGTGCCACAGCACCACGTGAAAGAGAACTATGGCAATCACCGACATTCCACGCGCAGCATCTATCCAGTCAATACGATTGATAGTTCGTTTAGGTGACTCCGCATCTGTCATAATTCATCTTGCTTGAAAATCTCTTCATGCGCAATCCATAATTCAATCTTTTTCAGCGATGGTGACACAAAGCAGGACCGGAATGGCGGCCTGGCACCCCCCAAACTACCGACCTACAGAAATGCGGTCCGCCACATCCATCGGTGCGATTCTTTTCATCTCTCACGAGAAAGTTCAATGACAACATCGACGGGGCCTGACCATACGATTCTCCCCGAAAATTTTTCGTCCGAAAATATCGCGTCATCAGAGTCTGCCCAGTGTTTTGGATAGTCGTGGCGGCGAATCACCCAGACCTTCAGCAAACCGTTCAGTTGTGGAACAGAATCCGCAAGCGTCCTGGAGTAGCCATCGAGCGTGTCGCTCTCTGCTGGGCCGACGACCAACGTGACATCACGCAGCGAACGAAAGGCCTCAGGATAGGCCACGGAAATTCGGCGCAGGGTCAGTCCGACGGGACCAGATCCCGCGGGATACCGAGGGCTAAAATAGACCCCCTCACCCGCGGTAGCGCTGCTCTGGACAAAATTGGCCACACTGACCCAGTCGGTACCACTTTTAGCGTAAATTTGCCGCTGTGAAGCATAAACAGGCACGGCTAGAACTATTACTCCCACGATTGCAATAAGTTGTATCCAGCGCCACCGTATGAGGGAAAAACCAACTCCCATCAAAATGGCGACAGCCGGGGCAGAGAATGTCAAATACCGGGGGTTATACATAGGATGTATAAGCAAGGAATACAGGCCAATCACCAGTGTTGGAATCGCAATTGGTGTAATCAGCCACACCATCATGAACCTGAGTTCATGCCGCCGACGGGTCCGGATCAATCGATAGACCCCATAGACGATGACCGCCCACGCCACAAATGCCAGTAAGATCGAAGACTGTTTCCAGAGAAATTCGTTTGCGCCACTTCCGGTTCCACCAGTTGGTGTTCCTCCGAGAAACCATTGATTCACAAAGACATTACGCATCCATCTCAGAGGGCTTAAGTAGTCATCACTTATTTGGGCACGTTGAGTAACAGACAAATAGACGACGGGCAGGGATAAGAGAAACCCGCCAAAGGTACTGAGCAGCCACTGTAGCCGTGTCTGGAATGGCACTTCCCGGAGCAGTAAAACAATCATGCCATGAGTCAGCACCAGAAGGATGACGTAAATATTCAATGCAATCGACACGGCCACCAACACCAGATAACCAATCCAAAGTCCAATTTTTTTCTTTTGCAATGCGTCAAAGAGAACCACGGTCAGCCAAGCAGCGGCAGCTGCACTTGGCGCGTAGGATCGTGCTTCAATACCTGCCCACGTGACCCGGGGCAGTACTGCGAAGATAATTGCGCTCACCGCCGCCAAGCGCTGATCCCCCAGACGCGTACCCAGCTGGTAAACCCCAGCAGCGGCAAGACCGATCATGAGTGCGCTGGGCAATCTGAGCGAAAATGGTGACTGGCCAAACATCTCGATCCAGAAGTGCATGCCAATATAGTGAGCGGCGTGAACCGCGTCGATATTTTGGACTAGACGCAGCAACTCCGGCAGGCTGCGGCGTGCGGCTGAGATCGTTGCCGCCTCATCGGTCCACAGCGATACATGCCAAGAGCCGATAAGTGCAATTATTGCCGCCACAATCCCTATCGCGGCCGTGACGCCTAGTTCTCCCCTAAGGCGCCGTGACTGGCGCCTAATGCCTAAATCGGTCGTCAGGAAATGAGCCACGTTGTTCCTCCCGGGGCGACGGCCACTGTTTGAGTCGGACCCAAGACTCTCCGACACATTATCTGTCCACTCCGCTGGCGTTTTGCAAGCTAGCGTCCAACGCATATGCCCGCCGCTTTCGTAAGTCGTTTTGGACGTACAGAATATTCGGGATGACCTGGCAGACTGCCACGGAAATCGCTGAACCGAGTATTGGCCCAGCAGCTCCGACGACGCCTATTAGCCACCACGAGATCCCTAGATTCAAGGGGACAAGTATCAGAACGGGTATGACCTGAAAGCGAAGTCCCGGGCTGTCGGTCATGTACATCCCAGCCGGGTATTTGGCGGCCTGCAGAGCAACGAATACTACGAATCCAACGATCATCCAGGTGTCGAGGATGATCTTTCCGGAGGAGATGAATTGCACGAGCCACGGTGAGGCGCCCGCCAAGAGGCCCGCCAAAGTAAGACCACCGACGGCGAACCAAATCGTCGGTATCAGTGGAGATTCGATTCTCGACTTCGATCGAGCCTTGGCATAGATCGGCCAAAGCACGATTCCAGCTGCCGCGATGGTTTGCAAAATCATTCCAAATAGCTGCGATGCCAAGTTGTACTCAGCGAGTTCCGGCCCATGTGTCAAGTGGCTCAGCAGCAGCCGGTCACTTTGCATGGCTATTGGCAAGGCAACCATCTGAAACAGCATTGGCCACGCCAAGTGGATGACCCGAACCCCTGGGTAACGCCGCCAACGTGGTACTGAACGGATGGCCAACCAAAGCTGTGGGCTGATAACGCGTCCGGCAATCACCAAACAAATGATGGAGTTGACTAGGCTGGCGGCATAGGAGAATACCGCCAGATAGCTGCCGACGGGCGCTGAAATGGCAATGGAAAGGCCGACACCGGCGAGGATTATTGGCGCCACCACAACTTGGCTCATCAACTGGGTGCTTGTTCGTTCCAAACCGACCAGAATCCTCTGCCCTATGGATATCGGCAACGCAATTCCAAAGGTGACGAGGCAGATCATGGCCGCAATGCTGCCTTCTGGCCCGGTGAGGGCATTCCCAAGAATTGCCGGCCACCAACCCAACGTCGTAATCACAATAGATATGACGACCAGAGTTCCACCGGAGACAACAAGAATTCTCAGCGCAGTAAGGATGGCACGGCGGACTTGCTCGTCCTTGCGCGGTGCGGCTGATTCCGCAATGACGTTGATAACGACCGCAGCAATACCGAGGTCCGCAAATGGCAACAGCGACGGGAACGAGGACAGCAGCCCATATTGTGCGTAGGCGTCGGTACCGAAATGGCCGATGATCAGCTTACTGGTCACTATGGCAAAGACGCCGGTAAGTCCCAAGACAATAACTTTGATCCCGGCTGCGGTGCCTAGCTTGGACCACATGGACCTTGCAGACTGTGCTCGACCGGGCGGAGTTTTGCGCACGAGGGGCATGGGAAGCTATCTCTCCCCCGTTGAGCGCTCGAATAGCCAGTCGTCTGCTTCGAGTCGTCCGTCACGGTTTGGAAGCTGGCGGCAGACCGTGTCTTTGTCCATAGGGTGCTTTAACACAGCGATGAGTGCTTCGCTCAAGGAACGGGGTGAACAATCCGGATCCAGTGCAGTGTGTCCGTTTTCGCTCAGCCAGGAGGCCAGCCCGGTCTGTGTCGTTGCCACTATCGTGCAGCCATGTCCGAGTCCTTCAACGATCGGAAGCCCAACTTGTTCGCGCCAGGTCGCAGACTTTTGAGACGGCAAAGCAAGCACGTGCGCGCGGCGGAGGTTTCGGTGGATCTCGTGCCGACTTGGATCGATCAAAGTCATGACGCTTGGGTTATCGGCTGCCAGATTAAGGGCCAAGTCCGTGAGCACGCCCTTGCCCATGATGGTTAGCCGGGCATCAGGGAGGGCGGCCTGCACGAGCGGCCATGCAGCCGCCAACTGCGGAAAACCCTTTCTTGCCGACAAGTCTCCCAGGAAGAGAAGTTTGAGTTGTTCCGGTTCCAACTCCTGATTGCACCGGCATGAAGAGGGAAGCGCCGGAATCAGACTTTGTTTCAATCCTGCCTGCCGGGCTGGAAGCAGTTCATGGTAAACAGACTGTGCTGCTGCAGTCCCAAAGGCCATCCGGTCGAGCCGGCCCCAAATCAGCCGTGCCAGAACATACTCGAGTTTCCTCCTGACCCGGGTCCTTAGATTCTTGCTGGCGAGCTGCTCGAACGGGTTGGTATTGCCAATGGCATAGCTGACTACGACGGTCCGATTCCCACCAAGAATTTCTGCCACTTTAAGACCTAGCAATGCAAGAGCGCTGGCCGGGAGGCTGGAGAGCATCAACGGTTCATTGATCTCGAGCGCGATTGGCCGGGACCGCCAAAGAATGGTGGCAGCTCTCAACGGGCTTGCCTGAATTAGGTCCAACCCCGCTACTAGTCCAGCATCGAAGTCATACCTTCGTTCTCTGTATAAAATTGTGGCTGGCTCAAGGACGTGGGCCCGCTCCAAATGTGCGCTGCGAACCGACTCGTAGAGTCGCGCACGCCGAAACTTCATAAACGACGAAGGCACCAATCATCACCTGTCCTGGCAGTCAGCAAGCGTTGGCGGAGTTGTGAAGTAAAGATGTACGTCCGGAGCCTACCAAACATGGAAAACTCGGGAATTGCTGTTGTACTGTTGCTATTATCTGTCGGTTCAGGTGTCGTGTCTATGGAGGTCCACTGGTGGTCAAGAGGATAGTCGTACTTCAATCGTTTCCAAAGCCCTCGACAACCACCAATCCATATATCACCATGCTGTGGCACAGTCTGTCTACCATCGACGGTCTGAAGATTAAGACGTTCTCATGGCGGGACGCCCTATTCGGAAATTACGATGTTTTCCACATTCACTGGCCCGAGATACTCGTTTCCGGGAGAACGCCACCACGGCGGCTCCTCCGACAAGCGACGTTTGTATTTTTGATGCTGCGGCTGACAATTTGCCGGACACCGGTCGTCCGCACGGTGCACAACGTAGCCCTGCCCAAAGATATCGGCCCATTCCAGCATCTCCTCTTGGGCTGGCTCGATTCCAAGACCTCGCACCGAATTCTGTTAAATTCTTCCACGGAACTGCCCGCTGGCCAGTCAAGCACGCTAGTCCTTCATGGGCACTATCGTGATTGGTTTTCCCACTACGAAATTCTCAACTCAGTCTCAGGCCGCATCACCTATTTTGGTTTGATTCGACGCTACAAAAGGGTAGACAACTTGATTCAGGCATTCCGTCAAACTGAATCAGGCGCGCAGGAGCTGTCACTTCATATTGTCGGCAGACCGTCATCCGACGAATTGAAAAAGCAAATACACCAGCTCGCAGACGGCGACCAGCGCATTGAGGTTGACTTGGAATTTCAATCTGATGAGGAACTCGCCGTAGAAGTAAGTCAAAGCGAGCTGGTAGTTCTTCCCTACGAAGAGATGCACAACTCCGGCGGTGTTCTGACCGCGCTATCGTTTGGTCGGCCGGTGCTGGTTCCTGACAACACGGTGAACAGAAAGCTTGCCGCCGAGGTTGGGCCAGGCTGGGTTCATACTTTTTCCGGCGATTTGACCGGCGACGCTATCGTGGCAACCCTCCAGAACATTCGGGCGGCACACGTACCAGTCGCCCCAAACTTGGACGCCAGGAATTGGGGCAGTGCGGGCATCGACCATCTGGCCGCCTACAATTCACTGCTCGCAGGTAATCCGAACTAGCGTTTATACTCTTCAAACTTGTAGCCAAAGGCTCCGGCCAACATTCCGAACCCTCGGCATGCCGTTCGGCACCCTTTGGCTTGCCGGCGTCGAGAAAATAGGACAAATCCTACGACGGCCATCAAAGTCCCACCCGCCAGTCGAATGCTTCCCTGCAACACTAAAAACACACGACGCTTTTGCCGAGCTGAAGAGCTGCCCTGCAACTTCAAATCAACAAGGCTCCACGTATTGCCGCTGCTAAATGCGCGCAGCAAAACCCATTTGCGAGTAGTCCTATGAGCAGGTACAACGTCAACGACAATGGCTTCGTCGCACCAGACCATGCAGGCACCGCTTTGGCTCAACTGCCGTGTGAACATGGTGTCGTCACCGCCTGTTAGGCCAAAGTCGAGATCAAACCGGACGGTGGCTGCACGAACCACGCGGAGGTCGAGCAGCAGATTGTTTGTCGCCGCAACAGTGACTGTACTCCCCGTCGGCATCCGCCTCCGCTTGAAAAACTCCCCAGCTTGAATCCATGGCTCGGGGATAACATCAAATTCCGAAATGACCGGGCCCACAACGACGTCGGCACCGAATTGCAGCCTTGATCCCAACAAGTTGGCCAGCCACTGCTCTTGTGGACGTTCGTCATCGTCGATGAAGACCAATAAATCCGATTCCTCAGCCGAGTCAAGCGCTTTGTTACGTGCCGCTGAAATACCGGCGGTCACCTCATTCTCGTATCGGACCGGGACCGTTGAGCATTGCTTCGAAATCTCGCTGACCTGGGACCTTGCGCCGCCCGTCGGGTCGTTGTCGACAACCAACACCTCAACGTCCAAGTCGGATGAACGAACAGCGATCGCTTGTTGGACAAGAAGCGGCAGTATCGCCGCAAGGTCACGTGGACGTCTGAAGGTCAGAACGGCGACAGTCAAAAGCATACGAATCCATGACCGTTCACGGAAAGTGCAGAATTGGTGATCATAGCTCCATATATATCAAACCTTGACCAGTGACCTGAGCATCGCCATGGCAAATCATTTGATGTTACGACACCGCCAAGCGCTCCCCGAACAGCAATGATAGTATGCGCGTAGTTGTAGTGGAGGCTGCGAAAACCTTCATACAGTCTTCCACAGAGTTGTGTGAAATCTCGGCCTTTAGGAGGGCAGATGGTGAGAATTGCTGTCGTTGGCGCAGGAAAAATGGGGATGTCTCACATTGCCATGTTGCGGGCCCATCCGGACGTCGAGTTGGTCGCTGTCTGTGATTCCGCTAAATACGTCCTGGATATCCTAACGAAATATACGGGCATCACCACCTATACCGACTATGACCGCATGCTGGAGCACGCAGTTTTAGATGCCGTAGTCATTGCAACACCAACGGTAAGTCACTATTCCATGGCCCAAAAGGCGATTATAGAAGGTCTCCACGTATTTTGCGAAAAACCGTTAACACTTAATTCCAAAGATTCTCAGTCCTTGGCAGATCTTGCGGACCGCCATCACGTTGTCACGCAAGTCGGGTACCACAACAAATTTGTCGGGGCTTTCCGGGAGGCAAAGCGGCTCCTCGACCTTGACTCAATCGGACGTATCACTCATGCCCTGGCAGAATCATACGGACCAGTGGTCCTACAACCGAAAGGAAGTACATGGCGCAATCGGCGCGAAAGCGGCGGCGGATGCCTGTACGATTACGCGGCCCATACCATTGATTTAGTCAATTGGTATTTGGGCCCGCCAGAAAGCGCCTCAGGAACAATTTTTGGCCATATCTTCTCTGAAAACACAGAAGACGAAGTTTACAGCACGCTCAAATATAACGGCGGTTTGTCAGCACATTTGTCGGTAAATTGGTCGGATGGGTCCTTCCGGAAAATGACGACCAAAATTACCATCTGGGGGACCCAAGGAAAAATCTCCGTCGATCGTCAGGAATGTCAAACCTACTTACGCGAAAGTGCCACGATACCGTCGGGCTACACACCCGGATGGAACGTACGATACACGACAGACCTTACGGAGCCGGTTTGGTTTTATCTCCGCGGCGAAGAATATAGCGCCGAACTTGACCAGTTTGTGCAGACCATAAAGCATGCTGGACGTGAAACAGCGTCCCCCTTCCATAACAGTTTCGCCAGTGCGGCCGCCACCGATGCTGTGATCGACATGTTAGTGACCGACAATTCCCGCCCAGCTATCCAGCACGACTCCCAGCCGCCTGCATTGATCACAAAAAAGGAAACCCGCGGATGGCTAAAGTGGCCTTTGCCACCTAAAGAAACCAACCGACTGACTTGATAACAACTGGAGAAAAACGTGGATAGATTGCTTTTTGGCGACAATCAATTTTTTGGCGTGAACCACATGTCAGAAGAGAAGGCTAGGGCACAGGCCTTACGTTTCCAAAAGACGAGTACGATCATATCTGTACTAGATGACGCATATGCGGCAGGTATTCGTACTTTCATGTGTACCACCCACGAACGCATACAGGAGGTGTGTGATCATGTGCGGGCGCGTCCGGAAGAATACGCGGACTTTGTTTTTTATCCATGCATGCCTTACGCACACAAGTACGCAAATGCGGTCACCGAAGCCGGAATCTTGGGTGCACTCAAGAAGGTTCTGCCGGACGAGGGCATCATCAATGCCGCGATTAGAGGCGGAAAGTCCCTGGCCAGCAAAGACGTCGAAGGCATCATTACACTGCTAGTCGACGCCGAGATGAAGATGTTTCGGGGTCTTTCAACACCTGTCATTTTCCTGCAAAATGTGGTCGTTGACCTCTTGCTCGGACTGAAATTTGACGATGCATTCCTCATTTTTGATCGGCATGTTCGCGAACGTTATGGAGCCGAACCTGGATTTATCACCATGAACCTTCCCTTGGTTTTGGACACCCTGGATCGGGTCGGTTTGAAGAATCCCATCGTGTGCTCCAACATCAATAAATTGGGGTTTCGGATGTCTGGCGGCATCGGGGCCTACGAAGAAGCGCTCGAAAATCGAGAGTTCCGAGCGATCGCGATGTCGGTATTTGCCTCCGGAGCCATCCACCCGAAAGAGGCTCTTGAGTGGATTCATGAGCACGAGAATATTGAATCAATCGTATTTGGAGCGTCCAGTGCCACGCACATAGAATCCACAGTTGAGCTCGTCCGAGAGCTCTGGTAGCTTGCACCTGCGCCACGGCCTGGAATCCAGCCTGCGGCCTCAACATTTATCGACGCGTGAGTGTGTTAGCAGTTACTTACTCGCGCAACTGCGTTGAAGATTGAGTCTTGGTATTTCACGGGGGAGTGTCGATCCGCAGCAACTTTAGACTCCTTCCAGGCTTTCTCGCGAAACTCTTCCCAGTTCGCCGCTATGAGTTCCACTGCGTTGGCGACTGCCTGCGGGTCGTCAGTTGGGACAAACAGCGCTGACTTGTATCCGGCGGCGGCCTCTCGGAGTCCGGAGGTGTTGGTGACCACCAACGGCCGTGCAGCCAGAACAGCTTCAACTGCCGTATTGCCAAATGGCTCATCGATCCGTGACAAAACCAAGGCAATATCGGTGTCGGCGTAATACGGCCAGATGTCGGCATGGAACCCCTGGAATGATATCTGCTCCGTTAACCCCATCGCAGAAACGCTTGTTCGGAGTTCACTTTCATACCATTCATACCCCGGATATACGGCTCCAACAATGGATAGCTGAACCTCCCGCCCGCGATGGCTAAGTTCAGCGACCGCGGCGATTGCAACGTCAACACCCTTCCTATTCGACAACCTCCCCACGTAAAGAAGTTTGAGGGGACCTTCCTGAACTTCACGGGGGATGGTCGCATCCGCGGGCCCCATCACTCCATTGGAAAGAATCTCGATTTTTCGGCCGAGCCCCGGTATTGCGGTTGTCATCACATCGGTGCTGTAGTGGCTGTTGGAAATTATCGAAGTCGCCAAGCACAGCGGCAGAGCAAGGGCCCAACGGACCGCTGCGGATACCGACCTTTCGGCCTCATGGACATGAGCAATCACCGGCAAACCATGAAGCCGCGCCAAGACCAACCACAAAGGGATTGTCACAGTGCTTACATACACAACATCGGGACGGACTCGTCGCATCAACTCTATTCCAGAGAAACTGGAAGAAATGGTGTCTACGCCCAAACGAAGCAAGCCCACGGGATTCATGTAGCTTTTCCGCAAAACCGTTGTCGGACAGATTTCGACGCTGGCGCCGCTTTCTTCGATCATGGACAGTAGCGGTCCGCGCTCGGGAAGCGTGACCACCACGTTAAGTCCTTTGGAGACCAGACCGCGCACACTTTCGAGCAACATCCTGTCAGCTCCGTAGAGCTCTGGATTTGGATGTGCCACAAGAACGGTACGGGAAGTTTGTTCAACCATGGTGTCCTTCGTTGTCTATGCGGTCCAGATAAGAGATGGCCTTACCCACGTTCTTCCCAGCCTATAGGATTGTGCTTG
>JBBPZC010000088.1:0-6077 GCA_038199275.1 Actinomycetales bacterium | reverse complement strand
GTGCAGCCCACTGGGAACACTCCGTCGCCGTCCACAACAAGGGCATCTGGGTGCTCACGGCGGACGACGGCGGTGCGGAGCGACTTGCGCGCTGGGGCGTCACCCCCGTGCCGCTGGACTGATCCCCACGCCCACCACCCCTTCAACCGACCCGCAGCCGACCCCGGCTGCGGGTCCGCTAGTTAAGCCCCCACCACGATTGTGACCTGGTCCATACGGTTGGGGAATAGCTTTGTCCAGCGTTTGCATTGTGTCCACCTTGCCGCCACCAGAACGTGAATTGCACTCTGTAGCTTTGCATGTGAAGCCGAGGGGCGCCCGCTGAACAAGCGAATGGTGTCCCCAGACCACATGACATGAGGAGTGCCAGGCCATGCACATTTATGCCCACCGAGGCGTTTCAGCACATCTTCCCGAAAACACGCTTGCCGCCTTCTCCCGTGCCATAGAGCTGGGCGTTGCCGGGATTGAACTCGACGTGCATCTTTCAGCCGACAACGTCCCTGTAGTGATCCACGATGAAACCGCGGACCGGACCACCAATGGAACCGGGCACATTACCGAGTTCACGGCCCACCAGCTGGGACTGCTCGACGCCGGCGACGGCCAGTTTGTGCCCACCCTCGCCCAGGTCCTGAGGCTTGCCGCGGGAAAGCTGCGCGTCAACATTGAACTCAAGGACGCCGAGTCCGCCATCCCCGTATCGGACGTGGTGGCAGGTGTGGCCGGTCTTGACTGGTTCGCCTCCTCAGCAGACTGGGATGCCTTCGTCGACTTGGCGGCTGCATCACCTGATGCCAAGATCTACCCGTTGTGCGTGGGGAATGTTGAGAAACTCCAAGCCATCCTTCCCGAAGGCATTGCCCGCGAAGAATTTTCCGGCCGGGACCTTGAATCGGCACTGGCGTTTGCGCTGAAGCATGGTGGCGAGGGTGTCTCCATTTGGGAAGCCGGCTTGGACCAGGAAGACATTGAACGCATCCACCAAGCCGGACTGCAGGCCTGGGTCTGGACCGTCAACGATCCGTTCAGGGCCAAGGAGCTGCTTGCCATGGGTGCTGACGGAATCTGCACAGACGATCCGGAACTCATTCAGGGTGGCCGGGCCGATCTGATGACAGCCTCTGCAGCGGCCGGTAGCTGATCGCATGGCTACGCTGATTGCAGCGGTGGGCACCCCGCCCCACGGTGCACCTGCATCCCAACACGACGCTCCGGTAGTGCAGCGCAAACGACGGACGCCATGGAAATCGTGGCTGCTGTTCCTGCTCTTCGCGGGCCCGAACGTGGCACTGCTGATCGTCTTCACCTACAAGCCGCTACTGCAGTCCCTGCAGTACTCACTGCTGCAATGGAACATTGGTTCCGCCACCGCGCGCTTCGTTGGCCTGGATAATTATGCCAGCTGGTTTTCAGACCCTGCCACCGCCAACGTAGTGCGGGTGACCATCATCTTCACCCTGGCAACGGTCGTGGGCGGCATGGTGTTGGGGCTGTCCCTGGCACTGCTGCTCAACCGCAAACTTCGTGGCACGGGCATGGCCCGCACCGTGATTGTGGCCCCATATGTTCTCTCCGGAGTCGCCGTCGGACTTCTTTGGCTCTTTGTCTTCGACCCCAACTTCGGGGTGCTGGGGGCAATTCTGAAGGGGATCGGATTAGGCTCACCCGACTGGTACAACGATCCCGCCTGGGCGCTGCCCATGCTCATCATTGTGTACCTGTGGAAAAACGTGGGGTACGTGGCACTGATCTACTTGGCTGCCCTGCAGGCGGTTCCGAAGGATCTCATGGAGGCCGCGAACCTGGACGGCGCCGGTCCCTTCGCGAGCTTCGCCAACGTGGTCCTTCCCTTGCTGGGCCCCACCACATTCTTCCTCTCCGTCACCACACTGCTCAGCTCACTGCAGTCCTTTGACATCATTCAAGCCATGACCAAGGGCGGGCCCCTGGAGGGAACCACCACCATGATGTACCAGATTTACCAGGAGGGGTTCGCAACAGGACGGGCCGGTTATTCCTCGGCGATCGCCACGGTGCTGTTCTTTGTCCTGCTCGTGATCACCGCTGTGCAGATGCTGTTTATCCAAAAGAAGGTTCACTACTGATGAGCCTCGACGTGAGAAGGAAAAACGCAGTGCAGCATCAGGACATGACCACACGGGCTGGCAGCGGCAAAGGTACCGGAAACGGAGTGGGCGCGGGTGCCGGGGACGGAGTGGGCACAGAGCCTGCCACGCCGGTGACGGCACCTGATTCGAGGCGCGGCCGACTGCAGCCTGGCGGCTACCTCATGATGGTGCTGGCAGTGGCCGTCATGGTCCTGCCACTGGTCTGGATGTTGTTGGCCAGCTTCAAGGAACGCGACGAGATCTATACCGTGCCGATCCAGTGGCTGCCGGAATCATTTGATCGCTCCAACTACATTGGTGCACTCGCCGCAGTGCCGTTCGGGAACTTTTTTATCAACTCAATGATCACCACGGTTGTGGGCGCCAGCTTAAAAATCGTTCTGGGCCTGACGACGGCCTACGCCGTGGTGTTCCTGGAGTTCCCCGGCAGGAAGTACGTGTTCGGACTGGTGGTCTTCGCGCTGCTGGTGCCGCAGCAAATTGTCATCATCCCCAACTACACACTCATCTCCGACCTCGGCTGGATCAACACCTACCAGGGCCTGATCCTGCCCGGACTGGCCAGCGCGTTCGGCACCTTCTTGTTCCGTCAACACTTTTTGACGCTGCCCATCTCCGTCCTGGAAGCGGCAGCACTGGACGGGGCGAGCCACTGGACCAGGCTCTGGCGGTTCGTGGTCCCCATCTCGGCACCCACGATCGCCGCCGTCGCACTTGTCTCCATCGTTTCCGAATGGAACGAATACCTATGGCCCCTGCTCGTGGTGGACAAGGCGGAAATGATGACACTGCCCGTAGGCCTGACGTTGCTGGCGAACAACGACGGCGTCACCAACTGGGGCGTGCTCATGGCCGGCACGGTGCTCATCACAGTCCCCGTACTGATTGTCTTCTTCATACTTCAGCGCCGCATCGTCACCGGACTGACCTCCGGCGCAGTCACCGGTTAGAGCGGCACGCACCGGACCGCCGTCGGCCGCGCGCATATTTTCACCACTCTTCTCAACCCCATTACCCCAGTTCGACACTGCCCTGCGATCAGGGTGGAAACCACTCAAGGAGAACAGCATGAACGCATCACCCTTTGCAAAGATGAACCGCCGCCAGTTCCTCCAGCTCGCCGCCCTTGTCGGTGGCGCCGGCGCACTGGCAGCCTGTGGGGGGCCCGCCGTCGGCGAGGGCGCCGGGGCGGCAACGGACACAGCCACCGACTGGGCCGCCGTAACCCCGGCCAAGGAGATCACCTGGTGGTCCAACCACCCCGGCACCTCCAAGGACATCGAGTCCGAGATCATCAAGCGCTTCACAGCCGAGAGCGGCATCAAGGTCAATCTGGTCACGGCTGGCGCAAACTACGACGAGGTTGCCCAGAAGTTCCAGGCGGCATCGGGCTCCAGCAACATCCCGGACCTGGTCATCGCCAGCGACGTGTGGTGGTTCCGCTACATGATCAACGGCCAGATCCTGCCCCTTGACCAGCTGGCCAAGCACCTGGACTTCGGCACCGAGGACTTCAACACCACGCTCTACAACGATTATGAGTTCTCGGAATCGCACTGGGCCGTGCCCTACGCCCGTTCCACACCGCTGTTCTACTACAACAAGTCCGTGTGGGAGAAGGCCGGCCTGCCGGACCGTGCGCCGAAGACCTGGGCTGAATTTGATGAGTGGGCACCCAAGATCCAGTCCGCAAGCGACGTTGTCCCGTTGGGCCTGGGCAAGGGCACCTCATGGACCGCCTGGTGGTTCTGCAACATGTTGTGGGGCGCAGGTGGCGCCTATTCCAAGGACTGGACCATGACCCTTGACACGCCGGAAGCCTTGGAAGCGGCCGAGTACCTGCAAAGCATCATCTACGATGACAAAACCGCCGCCGTGACCTCCAACGACCAGGTGGCAGACTTTGGTGCCGGCCTCACCGGCTGCACCATCGGCTCCACCGGCTCACTCAGCGGCATCCTGGCGTCCTCCAAGTTCGATGTGGGCACGGGATTCCTGCCCGAGGGTGCCCAAGGCCCGGCCTGCCCTACAGGCGGCACCGGCTTGGCCATTCCGGCAGGAAAATCGCCGGAGCAGCAGCTGGCCGCAGGCATGTTCCTGAAGTTCCTGACCAACGCCGAGAACACAGCCTACTTTTCCTCCAACACCGGTTACATGCCGGTGCGCACCTCCGCACTGGAAGGCGAAACCATGAAGGCCGTCTACGCCAAGACGCCGCAGTTCCGCACGGCTGTTGACCAGCTTGCCGGCACGCGCGTGCAGGACTGGGGCCGTGTGTTTGTCCCCAACGGGGACAAGGACCTCACCACTGCCCTTGAAAAGATCATGTTGCAGAAGGGGGATCCGGCCGAGGCGTTCAGCACGGCCGCAACGGCCATCACCAAGTCTTACGAGGAAAACGTCAAGCCCTACCTCTAAACCGGCCCGGCTCGGGCAATAATCAAGGAACAGCCCAGTCACGCAACGAGGGAGTTTGCACAATGCCAGCCAGCCAGGCCACAGCAACCACCGGCAGCCCGCAGGGGGCCATCACCGATGTTCCCGGGATCAGGGTGGGACAGGCACACCGGCGCACCGACGGCTGGCTGAGCGGGGTCAGTGTGGTCCTGCCTCCGCCCGGAACCATCGGCTCCGTCGATGTCAGGGGCGGGGGACCGGGCACCCATGAAACCGATGCGTTGGACCCGACCACGATGGTCTCGACAGTTGACGCCGTGGCCCTGACCGGCGGCAGCGCCTACGGGCTCGCCGCCGCAGGGGGAGTGCAGCGCTGGTGCGAGGAGAACGGCAGGGGTTTCCAGGTCCCCGGTGGAGTGGTTCCCATTGTGCCGGCCGCGGCCATCTTCGATCTTGGCCGCGGCGGCGATTTTTCCGCCCGGCCCACACCCGACATGGGTTACGAAGCGGCACTTGACGCAGCGGGCTCCACTGAGGGGTCCGACGTCGTACGTGGAAATGTGGGCGCCGGCACCGGGGCCGCGATTGGTGCAGGTACGTTCAAAGGCGGACTCGGCACGGCCTCCGTCCGGCTCAGCGGGGACAACGCGCACATTGTGGTCGGTGCCCTGGCCGTGGTCAACGCGGCGGGTGTGCCGTGGCAACCCGGGGCCCCGACCGCGCCGGCGGGGGAGGGGCTGAACACGACGCTGGCGGTGGTTGCCACCAACGCCGTCCTCACCGTGGCCCAGGCCAAGCGCACCGCCACGGCAGCGCATGCGGGGATGGCGCGGGCGCTGAATCCCGTTCATACCCTGGCCGATGGCGACACCATCTTTGCGCTGGCAACGTGCGCTGATGAGTTGGTCCCGCACCCCACGATGCCGATCGCCGCCCTGATCGAACTCCAAAGTGCGGCGGCGGAGGCGGTTCGTCTGGCCATTTTGGACGGAGTCGCCCAGGCCGAAGCCGTGGAGACCGCCGCCGGAATGCTGCCGGTCTTCCCATCCAGTAGGATGCATGGGTCAATTTAACATATTTGCTTAATTGCACTAGAGTAGGTTGTTGGTTGTCTGTGCCTGCCCAATTGCGGCATGTGCCGGGCGAACAGTAATCAGTAGTAAACCGAATGTCGATTCGTGGAAGCCGTCAGGCTGCGCGCGTCGGCGCAACAAAGTTAGCGGAGGATATGGCCAAGAAAGACGGGGTCATTGAGATCGAGGGCGTTGTGACTGAAGCTCTGCCCAACGCGATGTTTCGCGTTGAGCTGACAAACAAGCACATCGTTCTTGCCCATATCTCAGGAAAAATGCGCCAGCACTACATTCGTATCCTTCCTGAGGACCGAGTTGTGGTGGAGCTGAGCCCGTACGACCTTACCCGTGGTCGTATCGTCTACCGCTACAAGTAACCACAACTGCAATCACGCAAAGGAATGCCATGAAGGTCAAGCCGAGCGTCAAGCAGATCTGCGATAAGTGCAAGGTGATTCGCCGTAACGGTCGAGTC
>JBBPZC010000087.1:0-4439 GCA_038199275.1 Actinomycetales bacterium | reverse complement strand
TGCACCTGCCGCAAACCCAGGCAATGGTCCTGGCCCAGTTGGACGGACTGGACGGACTGGACGGACTGGAAATCACCTTGGGCGGGCGCCAAAGCTCCGTCACCGTGGTGCTGCGCGGCGAAAAGCCGGTAACAGAGTCGGGACCTCGTCCGGTGGTGCTGCTGCGTGGAGACATGGACGCCCTGCCTGTCACGGAAGAGACCGGGCTGGAATTTGCCTCCGAGGAGCCCGGTGTCATGCACGCCTGCGGCCACGACGTGCACACATCAGCCCTCTACGGGGCGTTGCGACTGCTGCACGAACGCCGGCAGGAGCTCGCCTCTGATGTGGTGTTCATGTTCCAGCCGGGCGAGGAAGCCTACGACGGCGCCCGCGTCATGATTGAAGAAGGCGTCCTGGATGCCGCGGGCCGACGCGTTGACGCTGCCTTTGGTCTACACGTATTTTCCGCCGAATACGCCAACGGCGTCTTCTACTCCAGGCCCGGACCGCTGATGGCCGGTTGTGATGAAATCTTTGTCACCGTTCGGGGCGCGGGCGGTCACGGCTCCACGCCGCACCTGACCCTCGACCCGGTGCCGGTGGCCTGCGAAATGGTCCTCGCCATGCAAACCCTCGTCACGCGTCACTTCAACGTGTTCGATCCGGTTGTGGCGACGGTTGGGCGCATTGCGGCCGGGACGCAGGCGAACATCATCCCGGACAATGCGGTCTTTGACGTGACACTGCGGACGTTCTCACCTGAACACAAGGAGCGGCTGCTGGCCGAGATGATGCGCCTGTTCCGCGGCATCGGCGAGGCCCACGGCCTGTCCGTGGAAATCGAGGTTGCACCGGACTATCCGGTGACGGTCAACGACGGCGGCGAACAGTCCTACGCGCACGAAGTCATCGCCGAGGTGTTCGGAGCTGACCAGTTCAAAGAGATGCCGTTTCCCATTCCAGGCTCCGAGGACTTTTCCCGTGTGTTGAGCGAAGTGCCTGGGGCTTTTATCATGCTGGGGTCCTGCACGGGGGACGATCCGGCCACCGCACCGTCCAACCACTCCGCCCGGGCCAGCTTTGACGACGCCTCCGTGCCGCGTGCCGCCGCAGCACTTGCCGAGCTGGCCTTCCGCCGCTTCTAGTGGACGCAGTCAACTAACGTGTTACATCTGTGCTAAAAAAGAGGTGTGCCTAAAATTGTAAACGCCGACGCCCGCCGTGAGCTGGTCGCAGACGCCGTATTCCAAATAATTGCCAGTCGTGGCCTGACACAAGCATCACTACGTACGGTGGCGGCTGTTGCGGGCCTGGCGCTCGGATCGGTACGGCACTATTTTGACAACCAGGCAGAGCTCATGGAATTTGCCTTCCGGGTCAATTCCGAACGCATTCACTTGCGCGCACTGGAGAGTCTTGAACGCCTTGAGCAGGACGAGACGTCCGCAACCCGCAATGACCTGATGGAAAAATGCGCCTTGGTGTTGGAAGAACTGCTGCCATTGGATGAGGCCCGGCGGGCGGACGCCGTGGTCCACATGGAATTCATGCTCGACGCCCGCACCAATGACGGTCTCCTGAACGCCGCCCAAGACGACTACAGGGCCACCGGAGCCATCGTGGGGCGGGTGCTCCTGGCTCTCATGGACAGCCCACTGGCGACTACGGGGATGGTGCCCATCGATGAGGCGGAACGGCTCATTGCCTTGCTCGACGGGTTAAGCCTACGCATGGTGCTGCAGCCGGCGTGGGCCGCGCCGGAGCAAGGCCGGGCCACTCTCCGCCGCCACCTGGCCACCCTGCTCAGCCACTGACTCCAAACGCTGCAGCACCTATTGGGTCTTTTTCACGAACGCTGCAGCACCTATTGCGGGTTTTTCACGAACGCTGCAGCACCTATTGCGGGTTTTTCACGAACGCTGCAGCACCTTGCGGGGACGGGGAGTCCCTGTTGGGTGCCTTGTGCAGCGCTTCAGAGTAATCTTAGCTATGTGATTGCTGCAACATTATTGCGGCGGTTGGAGGCGAGAAAGATGCATCATACCGGTGGGCCTGGCTGGCGAATCACCATGGATACCTGCACTCCCATGCTGATGGCGTTGTACCTGCGCGACGTGGCCGGACTGGTCGGGGCGGGAACGCCGTCGCTCTCCCACGTGGCACCGTCGGTCAAGGCTGCAGACCACACCATGTTGACGGCGGGTGTAGGCGGAAACGATGCCCTGCGCGATCAGTGGGAGGTGTGGTGGAGCCGGCTTCTGACCGATTTGTCCGGCAACCAAACGATTCTCACCGCCCCTGACTTCCCCCAACTGGCAGGCATGCCAGCGCTCCAACGAGTGGCACACGCCCACTACGGTGCGGCATTGAACTGGGCACGGGAGCAGGCACAGTTGTATTCGGCCATGGCAGCCCAAAGGGAGACCCTGGGTGGACACAAGATTTTGGCCGACTTGGTGCAAAACAGGGAAATGGAGTTGGGGCGCAGCGCCCGGGACTTCACCCTGACCATTGTTGAGGTGCCGCTTGCCGAGCAGCGTGCCTGGTTCATTGAACCGAACCGGCTGATCATGAGCTCGCACCTGCTGGACGAGCAGGAAACCTTCCGCAGCTTCGTGCAACCCATCGTGGAACTCTTGGTCTGACCCAGAATCAGACCCACCTGTACAGCATGCCTGTCAGCCAGCTGGATCTGCGGCGGGAGCCAGCAGGATGCTCACCTCGGTGGCCCCAGTTGCCCCGCCGGCTTGCCAGCCCACGTTGTGACCATCCTCGTTTGAGGTCCGGTCCCATTGATCTCCAGCGTGGCTGACCTGCACGATGCCAAAATGTTCCGCGTTGGCCAGGGCCCAGTGCGCCAGCAGCCAACCGTGGGCCTCGGGAACGCTCAGCTGAACGGAGATGCCGTTCTCCGCCGTCGTACTCGTTGCTTCAAGGGGCCCGGCAGCGATTTGAGCAGCCGCAATGACCTCATCCGGCGAGCTGCCTGCGGCGGCGGGCGCCAAGGTGCAGTTCAGCCCGGCCGGTGTCTGCCCAGTCAAGGCGGAGGCGAACGCCCGGGCCAGCGGTTCATGCTGGGCATAGGCTTCAGGAAATCCGGAACGCTGGACGATTTGCGCGGCATCGTTGATGGGCAGGTCCACGTAATTCGGCACCTGCGCCAGGACATCGTAGAACGCATTGGCTGAATACACCGGGTCCATGATCTGATCCACGGAGCCCCAATCCTGGGACGGGCGCTGCTGGAACAGACCCACCGAATCAAGGTCGCCGTAAGGGATGTTGCGCAGCTTTGATTCCTGCATCCCCGTGGCCAGGGCAATGGAAGCGGCCCGGGCAGGCATGCCGCGCTGGACGGAGAGCGCGGAAATCAGGGCGGCGTTCTGGGCCTGGTCCGGGGCGAGCCGGTAACTGCCATCTGCCACGGTTGCCGTGCACCCCGCCGCAAGACGGGGCTCGAAGGCATTCTTGAAGGCGCTCACGGCCCAAAAACCGCCGCCAACAATCAGCGCCACCAAAAGCAGCAGCGAGATCAACAGTCCCACTCCGTTGCGGGGCATCACAGCGCCACCGCCCGAATCGAGGCGGAAGACTCTCCGCAGGGCACGTTAGTTGGCATGCAGGCTGTCATTGAGCGCAACGATGGAGCCCTGCCGGGGCAGCACTTCCACGCCGCCGGAGGTTGAGTTGCGGCGGAACAGCAGGGCGGGAACACCGGAGAGTTCGCTGGCCTTGACGATCACCGTGGTGTCCTCGCCGTCGTCGTTCTTTGGGCCCAGAACCCGCACCCTGGTGCCCGCGGTGACGTAGAGCCCGGCCTCGACCACGCAATCGTCGCCGATACTGATGCCCACGCCGGAGTTGGCGCCCAGCAGCACGCGCTCGCCAATGGCCACCCGTTCCCGCCCGCCGCCGGAGAGGGTGCCCATGATCGAGGCGCCGCCACCCACGTCGCTGCCGTTGCCCACCACGACACCGGCGGAAATGCGGCCCTCCACCATGGAGGTGCCCAGCGTGCCAGCGTTGTAGTTCACGAAACCTTCGTGCATGACGGTGGTGCCCTCAGCCAGGTGGGCACCCAGGCGGACGCGGTCGGCGTCCGCGACGCGCACGCCGGAAGGAACCACGTAATCCACCATGCGCGGGAACTTGTCCACGGAGTAGATGGTGACGGGGCCGCGACGGCGCAGTTTTGCCCGTGTCAGCTCAAAATTTTCGACGGCGGCCGGGCCAAAGTTGGTCCACACCACGTTGTTGAGTTTGCCGAAGATGCCCTCCAAATTGATGCTGTTCGGGGTAACCAGACGGTGTGAGAGCAGGTGCAGGCGAAGGGAGGCGTCGATGGCGTCTGCCGGCTCAGCGTCGAGGTTCACTTGAACGAACACAACCTGCTGGTGCACATCACGATCGGAGTCGGTGCCGGCTGCAGCGAGTTCGGCCAGCGCGGGGTCGGCTTC
>JBBPZC010000086.1:0-3895 GCA_038199275.1 Actinomycetales bacterium | reverse complement strand
CGCCGGCAAGTCGGTGGAGCTCTCGCCCACGGAGTTCAAGCTGCTGCGCAACCTGATGCTCAATCCCAACCGGGGGTTGTCCAAGGCGCAGATCCGTGATCAAGTCTGGGAGTACGACTTCAACGGGGACGCCTCCATCGTGGAGTCCTACATTTCCTACCTGCGCCGCAAGGTGGACAATGACCCGTCGCTGCCTGCACTGATCCAGACCAAGCGCGGCGTGGGCTATGTGCTGCGGACGGCCGACAAGCGCTAGCGCACGCCCAGTCCATTGATTACGTTGTGGAAGAACGCCTCCCTGCGCTCACAGCTGGTGGCCATCATCAGCGCACTGTTGAGCGTGTCCCTGCTGGCGCTGGGAGCCACAACCTTTCTTCTGCTGCACTCCTTTTTGGAGGACCAGATGGACACGCAGCTGACCACGTTCCAGCGCTCCATTGTGGGTTACGGGACGGTTGATTCGCAGGACACCGGCCAGTCCCCTTTTGCGTTTGATTATTATGTCGGCTTCCACTTTGACGACGGCAGCAAGGCCGACCAGAACCGTACGGGCCAAGACAAGCCCGTGTATCCCAACTTCACCTTGGCCGAGGCGGTTGCCTTGAATGGCAAGGTGTTTACCGCGCCGAGCAGCGACGGCGGAGCCCCGTGGCGGATCACCGTCATTGCCCCGCAGAAATTCAACTTCGGACTCTCCGATCAGCCCCAGAACCGTCCCGAATACGTGGGTTATGTGGTTGTGGGGCTTCCCTATGAAGCGCTGAACCTCACCCTGGAGCGGCTGGCCGTGGTCATTGCCGGGGTCGCGATTCTGGCTGTCACCCTCGGCACCATGATCGCCTACTGGACCGTCACCCGTTCCTTCCGGCCCTTGGGCCGCGTGGAGAAAACCGCAGCGGCCATTGCTGCCGGCGATCTCTCCCGCCGTGTGGAGATTGAGAATCCGGCCACCGAAGTGGGCCGTCTTTCCGGTTCGCTGAACACCATGCTGGCCCACATTGAGCATGCCTTTGCCGCCCGGACGGCGTCGGAGAAGAAGATGCGCCGCTTCGTTGCCGATGCCTCCCACGAACTGCGCACCCCCCTGGTCACCATTCGCGGCTTCTCCGAGCTCTACCGCCACGGCGCCATTCAGACGCCTGAGGATGTGGGCACCGCAATGAGCCGGATCGAAAGCGAAGCCAAGCGCATGGGCGAGCTGGTTGAGGACCTGCTGATGCTGGCCCGGATCGATGAGCAACGCCCGCTCCAGCTCAAGCCCGTGGATCTGCTCATCATTGGCCATGACGCTGTGCTGGATGCACGTGCCACCGCCCGTGACCGCACCTTTGCCGTCGTCGGGCTCGACGGCGGACCCGGCACCCCTGCGCCCAGCGTCGGGGACGAGGCGAAACTGCGCCAGGTCGTGGCGAACTTGATGGGCAACGCGCTGCGTTACACGCCCGAAGGCTCCCCCATCGAAATCATGGTGGGTACCCGGGCCGAGGGCGCAGCCACTTATTCGGTCATCAAGATCCGCGACCACGGCCCCGGAATCTCCGAGGAAGAGGCGCCCAAGGTCTTCGAGCGGTTCTACCGTGCCGATTCCTCGCGCGACAGAAACACCGGCGGCAGCGGACTGGGCCTGGCGATCGTCTCCGCCCTCGTGGCCTCCCACGAAGGGACGGTTCGGCTGGAACAGACACCTGGCGGCGGGGCCACCCTGGCCATTGAACTGCCCTGGCAGCCGGGCGAGGATTCCTCCACAGGCTGACCACGGCACGTGCCTCTCAACAGAAGAACAGTGTGGGGTTTCATAGGTGCGAATCGTTTCCTACGCTGGGTGGTGTCAGTGACGTTCAAACGTCTCCATCACCCGCAGACAAGGCCGCAACCATGGCACAGTTCAACGTCAACAGCGACGATCTTGCCCTCAAAAGCACCGCCGTCAAAGGCTCCGTGGACCGCATCCGCATGGAGGTGGACGCCATGAAGCGGAACCTTCTTGACCTCCAGTCGACATGGACGGGCGCGGCCGCCACCAACTTTCAATCACTCCTGCAGGAGTGGCACGCCACGGAGATGAAAGTTGAGGCGTCTCTGGAGAGCATCAATGGCGCCTTGTCCATGGCTGCCACTCAATATGCGCAGGCAGAGGAGGCCAATGCGCGCATGTTCACTCTCCGCTAGCGGGCTACCGCTCTACGGTGCCCTGGTGAAAGCGTAGACGCCACTGTTCGCCGTCGCGCTGCCACAAAGAGCTCCGCAGGGCATTCCCGGCCGCCGAAAGGCTGCGGTACGTCAGCAGCGCGGTCGCGGCATCCACGTTGTTGAGGGTGAGCACTTCCAATTCAACCTCTGCGGCGCTCTCACCAGCAAGCTTGTCAAGGATGTCCTGCCGGGACCACAGCACACCGGAGGCTCCAATTTCTTCAAAGTCGGGGTGCAGCAGCTCGGCCAGACGCAGCGGATCCGAACGGACACCGGGGTCAAGCAGCTCTTTCTCGAACGCAATAATTACGTCGAGGCCACTCGCGTGTGCGGCGGTGAATGCCGGGTCCGGTTCGTCGTCAAAGATGGAGAACAGGTCCGGCTGGCTGGGGTCCTCGAAGAGTGCGGGCTCCCCAACGAAGGTTGACCCACCGGCCGGTGCAGCTGCGGTCATAAGCGCGGCGGCAGGCGAGCCTTGGCGCGGACTGGTCGTCCCGCCGTCGTTCATGCCCTGGCGGGCACTCTCGTTTTGGCCGACGTTCTTGTCTTGGGTGTCTGCGGGCTGTGCGCCGGGAAAACCCGGTCCGGCATTGGGTGCGCGCTTGCCCTGATGGGCCGTGGCGGCATCGCGGGCACGGTCGTCAGCAGCCTCGTTCAGGTCGTGCCCGGCATGGCCCCTGACCCACTCAAACGTGTACTTGCGCCCCACAAGGGCATCATCAATTTCCCTCAGAAGTTCCAGGTTCAGCACCGGCTTGCCATCGGATTTACGCCAGCCTTTGCGCTTCCAGCCCGGCATCCACTTGGTGACGCTGTTGATCACGTACTGGCTGTCGCACAGAATGTGCAGCGGTTCCTCGGGCACATGCGCCGTGGATTTGAACAGGTCCAGGACGGCCATGAGCTCGCCCATGTTGTTGGTGCCATGGTCCCACCCGCCTGCACGCCAGCAGTCGTCATTTACGTACCATGCCCAACCAGCGGGACCGGGATTTCCTAGAGCCGAACCATCGGCAGCAGCAACAATCGTCATGAGTCCATACTTTCAGATGACGGCGACATTCCTGCGCACAGGGCCGCCGCTTGCGCAAGCAAAAGGCGCCATTGCCTGTAGCGGGGATGGCGTAAGTCCGCTCCCAACACACGCAAGCTCGTGCTGGGACCCTCGCGTCCTTACTTAGGACGCGAGGTTGTGGAATCTTACTGCCCGCGGGGCAATGACGCCTTTTGCGTGAAGGAAAGCGTGGGTGCTAGAAGCCGCCCATGCCGCCCATGTCGTCTCCGCCGCCGCCAGCCGGAGCAGCCTTCTCGGGCTTGTCGGCGATAACGGCTTCGGTGGTGAGGAACAGTGCAGCAATGGAAGCCGCGTTCTGCAGTGCGGAACGGGTTACCTTTACCGGGTCGTTGACGCCGGCAGCCAGCAGGTCTTCGTACACGCCGGTTGCAGCGTTCAGGCCGTGGCCGTTGGGCAAGGAACGAACCTTGTCCACAACAACGCCGGGCTCGTAGCCTGCGTTGAAGGCGATCTGCTTCAGCGGTGCATCGATGGCAACACGAACAATGTTGGCACCGGTTGCTTCGTCGCCGGTCAGGTTCAGGTCGTCAAATGCCTTGACGCCAGCCTGGATCAGGGCAACGCCACCGCCGGGGACGATGCCTTCTTCAACAGCAGCCTTGGCGTTGCGCACTGCGTCTTCAATGCGGT
>JBBPZC010000085.1:0-6965 GCA_038199275.1 Actinomycetales bacterium | reverse complement strand
CGGATTCGCCCACACCGCCACTGTCAGGTAAGCTGTTTTTCGGCCCCTCATGTGGCGTCACCCTGTGAACTCCCCCAGGACCGGAAGGTAGCAAGGGTAAGCGGGCTCTGGCGGGTGCATGAGGGGTCTTTACTTATCCCCAGATATGCCCCTTGCCGGGACTTTGCTACGGCATTTTGTCAGGCGGATTAGATAGGGTTTTACTTGTGAGCGCACCAACAGCCCTGTATCGCCGGTATCGACCGGATTCCTTCGCCACTGTGATTGGCCAAGAGCACGTCACGGCACCCCTTATGGCTGCCTTGGAAAAGAACCGTGTCAACCACGCGTACTTGTTCTCGGGCCCACGCGGTTGTGGTAAAACAACGTCTGCCCGAATCTTGGCCCGCTGCCTGAACTGCGCCAAGGGCCCCACCTCGCACCCCTGCGGCGAGTGCGACAGCTGCATCGAACTGGCCCGCGGCGGTTCCGGCTCGTTGGACGTCATTGAAATTGACGCCGCCAGCCACGGTGGTGTGGACGACGCCCGCGACCTTCGTGAACGCGCAACCTTCGCCCCGATCCGCGACCGATACAAGATTTTCATCATCGATGAGGCGCACATGGTTACTTCGGCGGGCTTTAACGCCCTGCTGAAGATTGTCGAAGAGCCGCCGGAGCACATCAAGTTCATCTTCGCCACCACCGAGCCCGACAAGGTGATTGGCACCATCCGTTCCCGCACCCATCATTACCCCTTCAGGTTGGTGCCGCCGGAGCCGCTCATGGCGTATTTGGCACAGCTGTGTGAGCAAGAGAATGTTGCCGTGGCGCCCGGCGTACTCTCGCTCGTTGTCCGGGCCGGCGGCGGTTCCGTTCGTGACTCCCTGTCAGTGCTGGACCAGCTCATGGCAGGCGCCGGGGATTCCGGCCTTGACTACGACCTGGCTGTTGACCTGCTCGGTTACACCCACTCCTCGCTGCTGGACGACGTCGTTGAGGCACTCGCCGCTGCCGACTCCGCCACCGTGTTCAAGTCCGTGGACCGAGTCATCCAGACCGGCCACGATCCCCGACGCTTTGTCGAGGACCTCCTGGAGCGCTTCCGCGACCTCATCATTGTCCAGGCCATGCCGGAAAGCGCCCATGCCATCCTGCGCGGCACCCCGGACGAGCTCATCGCGCGCATGCAGACCCAAGCCGCCCAGCTGGGTACCGCCGAGCTTTCCCGCGCCGCCGACGTCACCAACGCCGCCTTCAATGACATGACCGGCGCCTCCTCACCGCGCCTCCACCTGGAATTGCTCGGCGCCCGCCTTTTGCTGCCCAGCGCCGATTCCAGCACCCGCGGCATGGCCACGCGCCTGGACCAGCTCGAGCGCCGCCTGAACTATTCCGGCGCACCCGCCGGAAACGCCCCCGCACCCGCCATGGGAGCTCCGGAACAATCCGTCCCGGCCGCTTCTTTCGCTTCTCCGAGTACGACGGCGGCACCCGTCGATCCTGCCAGCGCCACCACAGGCGGTGGTCTGGCTGCGGTACGGGCACAACTGGCCCGTGCCAAGGAAGCAGCTGGCGCCGAAGTTGAAGCCCGCCATGCCTCCGAAGGTTCAAATCCCTCATCCTCCACGGTTGAGCCGGCACCGGTTGCAGCATCACCTGAGGCTGCACCCTCCCCTGCAGCTGCCCCCTCCGAGCCCGCTCCGAACCCGCCGGCCGTGGCATCCGGGCGAAGCTGGGATGATCTGCCCACGCCCTCGAACAGTGCGCAAACGTCCGGGTCCCAGTCAGCACCAGCAGCGCCTGCACCCGCACAACCGACCGCCACGCAGCAGTCACAGCAACAAGCTGCGCAGCAGGCGCCCGCCACAACGGAGGCCGCAAGTGCACCGGCGTCTTCCTCCGGCATCGAGGTCATACGCCGGGCCTGGCCGGAAATTCTGGGTTCCCTTCGCAACATCCGCATGGCATCGTGGGTCATCGTGAACCAAAACGTGGTCCCGCAAACCTTCGATGGTCAGGAGTTGCGTGTCGGGCTCCCCTCGACGGGCCTGATCAGCACGTTCAGTAATGGCGGCCACCTGCAGAACCTGCAAACGGCCATCAACCAGGTCCTGGGTCTGAGCATCCAGATTCTTCCTGTGGACGGCGAAGCCCCGAAGGCGAGCGCTGAGCCAAACCCAAAAGCCCCGGCTGGTAGCCCTTCGCTCCAGCGCGAAGGGAACAATAACACTGTGGCGCCTCAAGCGCTGCAGTCACAGCCGTCGCAGCAAGCCAGTGCTGCACCGGCAGCGCCGGCACCAGCCGCACCAGCGCCGACAGCGCCGACTACTGCTTCAACCCAGCCCGCTGCTGCAAGGCAGGCCAGTGTTGCAGGCTCGACCGTTGCAGGCTCGACCACTGTGCAGTCCCTGGAACCTGTCCAGTCCGCGGAACCTGTGCAGTCCGGGGAACCTGATGCTGCTCAATCGTGGGGGTCCACGCACGCCTTGGTCGACCATGCGGCACAAGCTGCACAGTCGTGGGGGATTTCTCAGCCGAGCGCACCCGCCGCAATTGCCGTGGCAGCCCCCGCGCCTCAAGCGGCCCGAAGCCAGCAGCCCATGGCACCCAACGCCCAGGTCCCGTGGGACGGGCCAACGGAACCCAGCGACCCCTGGGATGAGCCTCATCCGGATGCGTACCCGCAGGAAGATCCGTACGCCGGTCCTCCCACGGAATCGGGCTTTGCCCAGGCGCCTGCCTATTCACCGGAGCCAAACAGCTCACCGGAATCAGCTGCCAACCGGGCCGTCGGTACCAGGCCCGAACCCGCAGCCCCGCCGGTGCACGTCCCGCCCAAGGTCTCCCCCATCGCCGCGTGGACCACGGGATGGGACCTCCCGGTGGAGGAGCCGGTCGCAGCCGAGCCCGCTGCCCCGGAATCCCCCAGGCGCAGTGAAATTCTTGCCCGACAAATTGCTGCCCAGGGCACCCAACCACAGGAAGCACCCCAGGATTTGGGCGTTTCATTGGGTCAAGTCTCTCGCAACACGGTCGCCGATCCCGGCTGGGGAAGCATGTCTGAAGCGCCTGACTGGGCCCAGGGTGGGACCTCCCCCGCGGAGGCCGCACCGGCGGGGGAAGTCGCAGCTGCCCAGGCGCCGGAACCCACCGAACCTGCGGGCGCACCCGACGTTCCCTTCAACGCCGCACTGCCTGTGGCGGGACAACCGCTCGGCGCTTCCACCGCCTATCCCACGCCTTCCCAGGCACCCCCGCAGCCAGCCGCACAGCAACCGGAGGCACCGGCGTCGGGCATGAATGCAAGCGAAAAGCTGAGCATGTACCAGCGACTGTCCAACAGCTCCGAGGCGCAGGCCGGGCGCGCCAAGGCCCCTGCCGTAGCGGCTGACAGCCCGTACGTGGAGGACGTGCCCAGCCCGGATGACGTCACCATTGAGGAATCCGGCGTGGTGGGCCAGGCCGCCGTCGAGCGTATTCTGGGCGGAGTGCTGATCGAAGAGCGCTCCCTGAACCCGAACAGCTGAGCCACCCGGCCGGCACCATTTTTGAACCAATAGACAAGAGGCATTGTGTACGAAGGAGCAGTTCAAGAGCTCATTGATGAGTTGGGACGTCTGCCGGGAATTGGACCAAAATCGGCCCAACGGCTGGCGTTCCACATCCTGGAGGCGGACACTGACGACATGAAGCGCCTTGTCCGCGCCATCGTCACGGTCAAGGAACGCGTCAAGTTCTGCACCGTTTGCGGCAACGTCACCGAGGCGGAGCTGTGCAACATCTGCCGCGATGAACGGCGGGACCCCACGGTCATCTGCGTGGTCGAGGAATCCAAGGACGTGCTTGCCGTGGAGCGCACGCGCGCCTTCCGCGGCCGCTACCACGTGCTGGGCGGCTCCATCAATCCGATCGCCGGCATTGGTCCGGACCAGCTGCGCATCCGCGAACTGCTGACGCGTCTGAACGACGCCCAGATTCAGGAAATCATCATCGCCACCGACCCCAACCTCGAAGGCGAAGCCACCGCAACGTACCTCTCCCGCATGCTGAAAACGCTGGGTATCACGGTGACCCGCCTGGCCTCCGGTCTGCCCGTTGGTGGCGACTTGGAGTACGCCGATGAGGTCACCTTGGGCCGCGCCTTCGAGGGCCGCCGCAACGCGCTGACCTAAGCGGCGAGCTCGGCCAGGCGCTCCTGCGTGGGTGTCCCAGCAGTTGGCACATACATGACAAAGTGCAGGTCCGGGGCATCCGAGGGGACCAGCCGGTGCTGCTCAAACGTCAGCTCGCCCACCTCGGGGTGCAGGAAAATACGTCGCCGGGACGAGAAGTTCAGCACCACGCGCTCCGCCCAGATGCTGGCGAATTCCGCACTGGCCCCCGCCAGCCTGCGCACCAACGCCGTGTGGGCTTCGGACCCCAGCCGGGCCCCTGCTTCGGCACGAAATTCCGCCACGAAGTTCCGTGAGGTGATGTCCCAGTCGGGCAGCATCTGGCGCAGTTGCGGGTCGGTGAAGACCAGCCACAACAAGTTCCGCTCCGTTGCCTCGACCACGGCAATGCGGGAATAGAGGGCCTGGTACGCCGGGTTCCATCCCGCAATCCCCCAATCCGGGGCAACGGCAAAGGCGGGGAACTCCAACGCATCCAACAACGCCTGCAGATGCGGGGGCAGTCCGTCCTGGGCCCGTGCTCCGGACACCGGCGCCGGGGTGTGCCCGCCCAATGACAACACGTAGGACTGTTCGGCGGGACTGAGCCGCAGCACCCGGCCAATGGATTCCAACACCTGGCGGGAGGCGTTGATGTCGCGCCCCTGCTCCAGCCACGTGTACCAGGTGACGCTCACAGCAGAGAAGGCCGCGATCTCTTCACGCCGCAAACCCATGGTCCGGCTTCGGCCAATGGGCGGCAACCCGTGCTCTGCGCGAAGCAGCCCAGCGCGTCGGTCACGGAGAAACTGGCCCAGCTCACGCCGTCGTTCTTCATTCATCTGAACAAATCTAGCACTGCCACTACTAGTATTGACGCCGTCTTCCGGTCCCGTCGCAAAAGCTGGTTGACTGTTCCCATGCCTCCATTACGTTCACGAACAGTCACCCACGGCCGCAACATGGCGGGCGCCCGCGCCCTCATGATGGCCTCCGGCGTTGCCAAGTCAGACATTGGCAAGCCGATTGTCGCCGTCGCCAACTCTTTCACCGAGTTCGTCCCCGGCCACACGCACCTCGCCCCCGTGGGCCGGATCGTCTCCGACGCCATCCACGAAGCCGGCGCCATCGCCCGCGAATTCAACACGATCGCCGTGGACGACGGCATCGCCATGGGCCACGGCGGCATGCTCTACTCGCTGCCCTCACGCGATTTGATCGCCGACTCCGTGGAGTACATGGTCAACGCCCACTGCGCCGACGTGCTCGTGTGCATCTCCAACTGCGACAAGATCACCCCCGGCATGCTCATGGCCGCACTGCGCCTGAACATCCCCACCGTGTTTGTCTCGGGCGGACCCATGGAAGCCGGCCGCGTCACCCTGACCGACGGCTCCATCCGAACCCTGGATTTGGTCAATGCCATTTCCGACGCCGTGGATCCCTCGATTTCCGATGAAGACATCAACCTCATCGAAGAAAACGCCTGCCCCACGTGCGGCTCCTGCTCCGGCATGTTCACGGCCAACTCGATGAACTGCCTGACCGAGGCCATCGGCCTGTCGCTGCCGGGCAATGGTTCACTGCTGGCAACCCACACCGCGCGCAAGGAACTCTACGAACGCGCCGGTGCCACCGCCGTCGAAATTGCCAAGCGCTACTACGAGGACGACGACGAGTCCGTCCTGCCGCGCAACATTGCCAGCTTCGAGGCGTTCGACAACGCCATGGCCCTGGACATCGCCATGGGCGGCTCCACGAACACGATCCTGCACCTGCTCGCCGCAGCGCAGGAAGCCGGGTTGAAGTACGACCTCGAGGACATTGACGCAAAATCCCGCAAGGTGCCGTGCCTGGCGAAGGTGGCCCCGAACGTGGCAGGTGACAAGACCTTCTATATGGAGGACGTGCACCGGGCCGGCGGCATCCCCGCACTGTTGGGCGAGCTGAACCGCGGCGGACTGCTGCACACGAACGTGAATTCCATCCACTCTGAGGGCCTCACTGACTGGCTGGATGACTGGGACATCCGCGGCGGCAAGGCCACGGAGCAGGCGCAGGCCATTTGGACCGCCGCCCCCGGCGGTCAGCGTTCCTCCACGGCTTTCTCGCAATCGGCCGAGTGGACTTCGCTGGACACCGACGCCGCGGAGGGTTGCCTTCGCGACGTCGCGCACGCTTTCTCCAAGGACGGCGGCCTGGCCGTGCTGCGCGGGAACATCGCGCTTGACGGAGCCGTGGTCAAGACCGCTGGTGTGGACGAATCCATCTGGACGTTCGAGGGCCCGGCCGTGGTCTGCGAATCCCAAGATGAAGCCGTTGAGAAGATCCTGTCCAAGGTGGTAAAGGCCGGCGACGTGGTGGTCATCCGCTACGAAGGCCCGCGTGGCGGCCCCGGCATGCAAGAAATGCTCTACCCCACGTCCTTCCTTAAGGGCCTGAAGCTGGGCAAACTGTGCGCCCTGATCACGGACGGCCGCTTCTCCGGCGGAACCTCCGGTCTCTCGATCGGGCACGTCTCCCCCGAGGCTGCGGCCGGTGGAACCATTGCGCTGGTGGAGAACGGCGACATGATCCGGATCGACATTCCCAACCGTTCCTTGGAGCTGCTGGTGGACCCGGTGGAGCTGGATGAGCGGCGCGAGCGCCTCGAGACAACCACCGGTTACCAGCCTGTGGGCCGGGTTCGTGAGGTCTCCGCGGCGCTTCGCGCATACGCCTCCATGGCCACGAGCGCCGACAAGGGTGCCGTCCGCCAGATCCCCGCGGACGCAGTGCTGATGAGGGCACTCCAACCTGCAGCTTCGCTCGTCTAGCAGCCCCTCCCTCTCG
>JBBPZC010000084.1:0-20883 GCA_038199275.1 Actinomycetales bacterium | reverse complement strand
CGTTGAGAGATATGCCGGGATGGAGTCCCCTTGGAACAGCGAGGCCACCGTGAAAACCACGGCACAGACGGCGAGTTGCACCGTGGTGATGTGCAGGGAATCCATGGGCTTTGCGGCGGTGAGTTTGTGCATTGAGGTCACGTGGATGGCCCGGACCACGGCGGCCACGAGTATGAGCAGATCTCCCGGTCCCGGCAGGGCCACGGCGCCGTTGCCCGCGAGCAAGCCGACACCGACGACGGCGGTGCCGGCGGCGAGGAAGAATCGGCCCGGGAGCCGGCGGCGCGAAACGGCGGAATCGAGCAGTGGCGTGAACACTATTGTCAGGCTGATGATCAGCCCGGCGTTCGTGGCCGAGGTATGCGCTATGCCGAACGTCTCGAAAGCAAACACCGCCGCCAGCAAAAGGCCGAGGATCGCGCCTGCTCGCACCTCGGTCCTGGTTGGACGTTTCCAGCGGGCGGCCAGAATGAGCCCCATCGCTGCCGCAGCGCACAGCATGCGCAACGCCAGCAGGGCTATAACGGAACTGGGGGTGATCAGCTCCTTGGCGGCGAGATACGTTGAACCCCACGCAACAGCAACGAGCAACAGGAGCAGATCGACGCGCAGCCGGAAAATCAAAGTGTTCACATTTCCATCGTCCGGCCCGCCAAACCATAAGACAAGTAGCCAATCTGGTGCCCTATGGTTTAGTTTCAACTTATGGAACTAGGTCAGCTTCGCGCTCTCAGGGAACTGGGCGAGCGGGGCAGCATTGCTGCAGTTGCAGCGGTACTGCACGTCACGCCGTCGTCCATTTCCCAACAAATCAGCGCCCTGCAGCGGCGCTCAGCCATCCCGCTGACGTTCAAGGACGGGCGGCGGACTGCACTGACCGACGCCGGCCGGGCGTTGGCGGCGGCAGCGGTCGAGGTGGAGGTGGCGCTCGCCAGGGCCGATCAGGCACTCACACACTTTCAGGAGGACCCAGGCGGCGTCGTTTCGGTCGCGGCATTTCACAGCGCCGGCCTGGCCATCTTCGGCCCGCTCATGTCCGCGCTCGCCGACGCGGACAAGCCGCGTGTGGCGTTGCACGACTTCGATGTGGCCCAGGAGGATTTCCCGCAGCTTACCTCCGGGCACGATCTGGTCCTTGCGCACAGACTCGTTGGCAGCCCGGGCTGGCCCGCCTCCGTACATGCGGAAACTCTTTTGTTTGAGCCGCTGGACATCGCCGTCCGGCGGGACCACGCGCTGGCGGTGAAGGCAGTCATCGAGCCGGCCTCACTGGTTGGCCAGACGTGGGTTTCGGTGCACGAGGGCTTCCCGCTGGCCCATGCCATCACATCCATTGCGGGCATGGGTGGGAATGAGGCGCGCATTGAGCACCGGATCAATGACTTTCGCATGGCGGCCGCGGTGGTGGCCGGCAGCAGCTGCGTGGCGCTCATGCCCCGCTACACCACCGATCTGGGCGAGCACCCGGATCTGGTTCTGCGGCCGCTCGCGCACCCCGGGCTCGGACGCTACATTGATTGCCTCGCCCGGCCGGAAACCCGGGAGCGCGCCAACGTCAAAACCGTCCTCGCTGCACTGCGAACCATTGCGACCGGGCTGACCCGCTGACTGATCTGTTGTGCTTTGGGGAGGGCGGGTCATGCGCGCGCTCCCGCGACTGCCCGGGTGCTCCGCGCGGCGGGCTGTTCCGCGCGCTGACCGTGGCCGGTCAGGGAGTGGTCATTCGGGCTTGGCGCCGGGCTGTGCCCATGGCTGGTCCGTGATGGAGAGCTGCTCCGTCATGTCATCGAGGAAACGGATCACCACCTCGCGTTCGGCAGCACTCAGACGCGCGGCTGAGTGAAAACGTTTTGCCTGTTGGCGCCCCACCGTATCCATGGCGGCTTCGCGCGTTTTGGCCGTGATGGTGATGACAAGTGCCCGCCGGTCGCTGGGGTGGGATGCCCTGACAATGTGCCCGGCTCGTTCCAACCGGTCCAGCAACTTGGTGGTGGACGCCGTCGAAATTTTCAGGTGGGTGGCGATGGCTCCCGGCGTGGCGATGGTCCCTGTATTGGCGGCGACAATCAGGTAATGCAATGCCCGCATGTCGGTCTCATTCAGCTTCATGTATTTCAGTGAGGCGTCGGACAGCGTTTTTTCCGCCGTGCGCAGTCGGCCCAGCGCGGCCATGACGGCGCCAATTTCCTGCACTTCCGTGGGATCCAGTGCGGAGCGATCCACCAATTGACTGGTGGGGTCCGAGGCATCCACGTCATAGATGTTGGGCGGCTCCTGTGCACTTGCCGCCATGGTCTTTTCCATGCGGCGATTCTATCCTGTATGGAATAAAACTACCGACGCATATTGCGTGTTAGGATATTTGCTAGTTAAGCGAGATGAATCTATTGTCCAAGTTTCACGTATAGAGGGTGCCGCCGTGAGTCCAACCAAAGAAGCTGCCAAGCACGGCGCTCACAAGCAGCCACGCACTGTCGCCAGATGGCTGCGCATTCTGTTACCGACACTGTTGATCGTCGGCTGGCTGGCAGGCGCCGCGATCGGTGGAGCGTACTTTGGCAGAGTCAGCGAAGTATCCTCGAACGATCAGACCGCCTACTTGCCGGAATCGGCCGATGCCACTCAAGTGCAGAAGATGCTGACCCAATTCCGGGACTCCGATGAAATTCCCGCCATCGTAGTTTTCTCCGGGACAAACAAACTCACGGCTGAGCAAATCGCGGCAGTCTCCGCGGAGGTTAAGGCACTTCCGGACATTGCCGGCGTCTCAGCGGACATTTCCCCGGCGATTCCGTCCGAAGACGGCAAGGCGCTGCAATCCTTCGTGCCGATTCAGGCAGACGCCGAGATTGGTGATGTGGTCTCCGCGATCGGTGAATCTTTGCGGGCCAGTGCACCAAGCGGCGTCACGGTCCACGTCACCGGACCCGCCGGATTTACCGCAGACCTGATTGAAGGTTTTGCCGGCATCGACGGGATCCTCCTGGGCGTGGCCCTGCTGGCGGTTTTTGTCATCCTGATCTGTGTGTACCGCTCGCTTCTGCTGCCGGTGGCCGTGCTCTCCACCAGCATGTTTGCCCTGTGCGTTGCACTTCTGACGGTCTGGTGGATGGCCAAAGCCGGCATTCTGATGTTGAGCGGCCAGACCCAGGGCATCCTCTTCATCCTGGTCATTGGCGCGGCCACGGACTACTCCTTGCTCTACGTCTCCCGCTACCGCGAAGAACTTCGCATCACCACGGACAAATGGGCTGCCAGCATGCAGGCCATCAAAAAATCGGCTGAACCCATTGCTGCCTCCGGTGGAACGGTCATCGCGGGCTTGCTGTGTCTGTTGTTCAGCGACTTGAAATCCAACAGCTCGCTGGGACCCGTGGCCGCCGTTGGCATTGTGTTCGCCATGCTGTCGGCCCTGACGCTGCTGCCTGCGCTGCTGTTCGCCTTTGGCCGTGCCGCCTTTTGGCCGCGCCGCCCCAAGTATGAGCCCGAGATGGTTGCTGCCGAGCACGGGTTGCCGTCCAAGGGTTTCTGGGTGAAACTCTCCCGCGGAATCCGCCGGCGCCCACGAGTGATTTGGATGGTCACGGCGCTGGTTCTGGTCGCGGGCGCAGTGGGAGCAACGCAGCTCAATGCCAGCGGCGTGCCTCAGTCGGATCTGGTGTTGGGGGCTTCCGAAGCCCGCGACGGCCAGGTCGTTTTGGGTGAGCACTTCCCGGGTGGCTCCGGCAGTCCCGTGCTTGTTCTGGTCCCGCAGGCTGAGTTGCAGGAGAGCGCCAACCTCATGCTGGGTGTAGACGGCGTTGTGAGCGTGAGCGTTCTTGCCTCCGATTCACCCAGCGGCTCGGCCGCAGTGACTGCAGATGGCATTGTAGCCGTGGGTGCCCCAGGCAGTCCGGCGCCTGAGGCGACCGTCGTCGACGGCGACGTGATGCTGCAGGGAACGCTCGCGGCAGCGGCAGATTCTGATGCAGCGGCCGACGTCGTCCGTGGCCTGCGAGCCAATCTGGCAAGTTCGGTGCCGGATGCGTTGGTGGGTGGTGTTACCGCAACTGCTGTTGATACGAACGACGCTTCCATCCATGACCGGAATTTGATCATTCCCGTGGTGCTGGCAGTGATCCTGGTGATCCTGATGCTGCTCCTGCGTTCCGTGCTCGCACCGGTAATCCTGATCCTGACCACGGTGCTCTCCTTTGGCACGGCGCTGGGTGTGGCGGCGCTCGTGTTCAACGGGCTCTTCAAATTCCCTGGTGCCGATCCTGCCGTCCCGCTGTATGGGTTCATCTTCCTGGTGGCGTTGGGCATTGATTACAACATTTTCCTGATGACGCGCGTGCGGGAGGAGTCGCTCAAACATGGCACCCGCGAGGGCATTATGCGTGGGTTGGTCATCACCGGAGGGGTCATTACCTCGGCGGGTCTGGTGCTGGCCGCGACGTTCTCGGCGCTGGCCGTGATCCCCATCCTGTTCCTGGCACAGATTGCCTTCATCGTGGCTTTTGGCGTCCTGCTGGACACCTTCATTGTGCGGTCGGTGTTGGTGCCGGCCCTTACCTACGACATTGGCCAGAAGATCTGGTGGCCATCCAAGCTGTCACGCATGACGGATGAAGAAGTGGCCGCAGCGGACGCGGCCACGCGGCAAGCCGAGGACGAAGTTGCGGCACTCCGACGGTAGCTTCGCGGCGGTGAAGCACCGCACTGTTCACTGACGCAGAAAGGTGGCCGTCCTTCGAATTCGGAAGGGCAGCCACCTTCACGGTTGGTGAGGTGCCGCGTCTCCCAGGAATTACGTGGCCAACTCTTCGCCTTCCACGCGGGACTCTTCCTCGGCGTCGTCAATGTACTGCTTCACTGTCTCGAGTGGCAGCCGCGCCTTCAACGCCAGGAAAAACACGAACGCGGTGATGACCGTGTTGCTCAGGAAGGCGACGGCGTCAGGTGCCTTGCGCTGGTAGGCACCTGACGCCGTCGTACTTGGGATGGGTGTAGGCGAACCCTTAAAGCAGGCCGAGCTCAGCGAAGGCGGCCGCGATCCCGTCCTGGCTGGGAGGCAGGGCGGTGCGGTCGGCGATGGCGAGAAGTTCGGGAGAGGAGCCCTCAATTGCAACGCCGAGCCCGGCATAGGCAATCATTTCGAGGTCGTTTTGACCGTCGCCAAAGGCAATCGAATCCGCTCGTTCCATGCCGAGGTGTGCCAGGACGGCAGCAACGCCGCCGGCCTTGGAGATGCCGCGCTGGAACAGTTCGCCGGCGTGGGGGCCTTCGGCGGCAATGGAGTTCGCGACCACGTCAATGTCGTCCCCGATCTGGGCCACCAACTCAGCCATCGGGATCGGGGACTCAAAGACGGAGATCTTGGCGAAGTTGACCGGGCTGCCCGGATCCAACACTCTCAACTGGCCGAGTATCGACGAAGAACCTGCGTCCTGGTCCACAGGTGCGCTCTCATAATGTGCTGCGACGTGGGCACGCAACCGGGTTTCGGCGGCGGCAGGAACATACACGGCCTCCGGGGCTTCGAGGATGTAGACGGCGTCGTGCCCGTCGAGCGAGGTAAGCGCGCGGGTGGCCAGATCCGCCGGGAAGCACTTGTTCACGAGGACCTCGCCATCGAGCTCCACATAGGCGCCGGCGCTGGCAATGATGCCATCAAACCCGGCGCCGAGGATGCTTTGCGGCAGCATGGCCATGGGCCGGCCGGTGCAGATGAAGACCCTGTGGCCTGCCGCGCGGGCGCTTTGGACAGCCTGCACATGGGCCTTCGGCACCACTCCGTAGTCGGCGTAGGTGCCGTCAACGTCAAGGAAGATGGCGCGAATGGGTGAGGTTGGGGAGTTTGGCTCAGCGTTCATGATCTCGGAGTCTACCGCCGGTGGTGGCAGTGGGCGGACGGGCGGACCTGACCCGCCCCGGTGAGGCCGGCGGATTTGACGGCGGTCACAACCATTGCCCACACTGGATGCGGACATGTAACCGGGCAACTGGGCAGGATCCGAATTTTTGAGCCAACCGCGGCTTACGGATTCGGGTCCTTTTTTATTTGTCCCATGCGCATGATTTGGCGGACTCAAGGAGAAGAAATGAACAATGGCGCCTCAGCGGAAGCAAGCCTGCAGCAGCAATTTTCCGGCGTTGGCGTAGCGCCTGGCCGGATCCTTGGCGTCGTCCGTCAAATGCCCAAAGCCATTGCCGAACCGTCCGCCAACGAGTCCGTTCCCGCTGGAACTTCAGCCGAAGAGCAGGCCCAGCGCATCAAGGTGGCGGGCAAGGCCGTCCGCGCCGAGTTGGCGGCCCGCGCGGCGACCGTGACCGGCGAGGGCCGTGAAGTTTTGGAAGCCACAGCACTGATGGCCTCCGACCCCATGCTCATCAAGGGTGCCATCAAACTGCTCTCCGCCGGGGCGGCTGGTGGTGCGCGCACCGCCGAGCGCGCGGTCTGGGAATCTGGTGCCACCGTTGCACAAACCCTGACGGCCCTGGGCGGCTACATGGCAGAGCGCGCCGCCGACGTCCTCGACGTCCGGGCCCGCATCGTCGCGGAACTGCGAGGACTGCCGGCCCCCGGCATCCCCGTCTCCGACGCCCCGTTCATCCTGTCCGCCGAGGACCTCGCCCCAGCGGACACCGCAACTCTGGACCCGGGCAAGGTCATTGCGCTGGTCACTTCCAGCGGTGGTCCGCAATCGCACACCGCCATTTTGGCCCGCGCCCTGGGCCTGCCGGCCGTGGTTGCTGCCGCCGGCGTTGACACGATTTCCGACGGTACCGAAGTCTACGTGGACGGTGCCTCCGGCACCATCACGGTCCAGCCAAGCGAAGAGCAGCGGCTCGCCGCGGCGGCATGGTCCGTCCAGGCTTCCGCGCTGGCCGGATTCACCGGGAATAACACCTTGGCCGACGGCTTTGCGCTGCCGCTGCTGGCCAACGTGGGCACGGGTGACGACGCGCTCAAGGCCGCCGCAGCCGGAGCCGAGGGCGTGGGCCTGCTGCGCACCGAATTCTGCTTCCTTGACCGTGCGGAAGAACCCACGGTGGACGAGCAGATCCAAGCCTACGGTGCCGTTTTCGCCGCATTCCCGGACAAGAAGGTGGTGGTGCGGACGCTCGACGCCGGCGCCGACAAGCCGCTGCCGTTCCTGACCAACGCCGATGAGCCCAACCCTGCCCTGGGTGTGCGGGGTTACCGTACGGACCTGACCTCGCCCGGCGTCCTGGCCCGCCAGCTGCAGGCCATCTCGGCCGCGGAGGAAGCCCACACGGCCGAGGTCTGGGTCATGGCCCCCATGATTTCCACCGCTGATGAGGCTGCGCAGTTCGCCGCCATGTGCGCCGATGCAGGCTTGAAAACGCCCGGCGTCATGGTGGAAGTGCCCTCCGCTGCGCTCACCTCCGCCTCGGTTTTGGGACAGGTTTCCTTCGCCTCACTCGGCACCAACGACCTCACCCAGTACGCCATGGCTGCCGACCGTCAGCTGGGCCCGCTCGCCACACTCAACGATCCCTGGCAGCCCGCTGTCCTGGCTCTCGTGAAATTGACGGCCGACGGCGCCACCCTCGCCCGTGCCGCCACGGGACTGCCCAAGCCGGTGGGTGTCTGCGGTGAGGCTGCCGCGGACCCGGCCCTCGCCGTCGTGCTGGCCGGGCTTGGCGTGACGAGCCTGTCCATGAGCGCCCGCGCACTGGCCGCCGTCTCCGCCGTGCTGAAAACCGTCACGCTGGCAGACGCGCAGCGCCTGGCCGGGCTGGCTTTGGCTGCCCCCTCTGCAACCGCCGCGCGGGCTGCCGTGCGCGCAGAACTTCCCATTCTGGCCGAGCTCGGCCTCTAAATTTTCATCCAAGAACCCGCTTTAGGAGCACCCATGTCTGAACGTATTGCCACCATTGCCAGCAGGGTCGGCCTGCACGCCCGCCCGGCCGCCATCTTCGCCGAAGCCGCCGCCGACCTGGACTTTGAGGTCACCATCGCCACGGAGGGTGAGCCGGCCGACGAGGCCATGGACGCCGCCAGCATCCTCTCCCTCATGAGCCTGGGCGCAGCGCACGGGGACCGCGTGGTCCTGCGCGCCGAGGGTCCCGGCGCCGATGCTGCCCTGGAAACTCTGGTGAAGATCCTGGAAACAGACCACGACGCGGCATAACGCCACCGCACCGGTACCGGAGATTTCCGGTTGATTGAAGTACGTCGGCGGGAGGTCACCTTTTTGAGCGAAGGTGACCTCCCGCCGTCGTACTTCAAAGGAACTCGAGTTTGCATTTGTTGGACCGAGTAAGGACGGAGTAAGCGCTTTCCGCCTGTTTTTGGTCCAACGAGTGCAAACCCGAGCTGGGGTGGCGGTGATGAAGATGCTGGCTTCTTAGTATCCTGAAGGCCACCGCTGATCAAAAGGAGAACACCATGGCGTCGACGACGGAGCGGGTTACTGCCGCGCAGGTTTTGGCGGAGCTGGCGACGCTCGAGGATCCCGGGGCCCGGGCCGTCAACGAGAAGCACGGCGATGACCACGGGGTGAATCTGGGCAAGCTGCGGGCCCTGGCGAAAAGGCTCAAGACCCAGCAGGAGCTGGCCGTGGAGCTGTGGGATTCCGGGGACACCGCCGGGAGGCTCGTTGCGCTGTTGATCTGCCGGCCCATGGCCTTTGAACCCGAGGAATTGGACAGCATGCTGCGGGCGGCCCGCGTGCCCAAGGTGCTTGACTGGTTGGTCAATTATGTGGTGAAAAAGAGCAAACATGCCGGGGCGCTGCGCCAGCTGTGGATGGCGGATGCTGATCCGGTGGTGGCCAGCGCCGGCTGGGCTCTGACCAGTGATCGTGTAGTGAAATCGCCCGAGGGGCTGGACCTTTCGGGGCTGCTGGATGTCATTGAGGCGCAGATGAAGTCCGCGCCGGAGCGTCTGCAGTGGAGCATGAACAACACACTGGCCATGATCGGCATCGAGAACCCTGACCTGCGGCCGCGCGCACTGGCCATTGGCGAACGCCTGGAAGTGCTGAAGGATTACCCCACGCCGCCGAATTGCACCTCCCCTTTCGCGCCCCTTTGGATCAATGAGATGGTGAGCCGGCAAACGGGGAAGTAGCATCTGGGCGCCGGATGAAGCCGTCACCGAGCACGCTCAGGACCGCCACCTATTCGATCGGTCTTCAGACGGAGCAGCTAGGTAAAAAATTCAGACGGAGCAGCTAGGTAAAAAACTGGCTAGTCCGTAGTTGGCCACGCGTATTTCGAACCCTGGCTGCGACGGGGGTCACGTTTCGACTTGCCAAACGTCATAGATGTGACTACAGTCTCATTTGTCAGGGTAAGAATATGAGACCTCCTGTTGGAGGTTCTATTCTGCCCTTTTTGTATTTTGCGCAGCATTCTCATCTTCAATGGGCACGGTTTCACGACAGAAAAGGTGCGACCGTTGTCTAAAATTGTTCTTCGAGGTGTGCACGACGTTGTGTCATACATCGACTCACGCCCCAAGATTTCCGGCCGCGCCGGCCTGATCTGGTGGCTCGCACTTGGTGGCTTGTTCCTAGATGCGTTTTCCAACTCAGCGTTGGCGGCAGGTCTGGGCCCGATGACAAAGGACTTGGAATTGTCTGCCATGCAGGTGGCAATGCTTACGTCATTGGCATCCTGGGTCGCGATCGTCTTCAACCCGATTGGCGGGTGGCTGGCCGACAAATACGGCCGCATCCCTCCACTGATCATTGCCAAGGTGTTGGCTCTCATTGGTGCCGCACTAGCAGCATTTGCACCTGGGTTTGAGATGGTGATGGTGGGCCGCTTCTTTGTTGGAGCTGCCTATGGAATCGACTTCGCCATTGCCATGGCGCTGTTGGCTGAGTTCACCCCCGCTCGCTTCAAGAGCAGGCTGAACACCTGGCAGGGTGTTTGGTACACCGCGGTTAGCTCCAACTTGATCCTCGCCGTACTGTTCTACAACATGGGTGTTGGTGCAGCCATCTGGCGCTACGCGGTTGGTTCCGCTGGTGTGGTCGCCTTGATCCTGTTCATTTTTCAGCTCAAGTACCTGGTGGAAAGCCCCACCTGGGCTGCCCGCAAGGGAATGCTGGAGCGCGCAGCTACGTACATGACGAAGATCTACAAGGAGCCGTTTGTTGCGGCCGAGGTTGAAGATCGTGCGCCCATCCTGAACCAAGCTACAAGGGGCTTTGCCAACATTGCCTTGATCTTCCGCGGCATCTACCTGCCACGCACCATCCTTGCCGGTACAGTGCAGATGGCCCAGTCAATCCAGTACTTCGCCGTGGGCTGGTACCTCCCCATCATCAGCCTGACCCTGTTTGGCCAGGACTTCGTTGTTGCCACGCTCGGTGCCCTGGTCTTCAACCTGTTCGGCATTCTGGGCGGGTTTATGTCTCCGAAGATCGGCAAGTACTTCGGTCTTCGGAAGGCCTCGGCCGTTGGTTTTGGTGCCGTATTCGTGATGCTCGTGCTCCTTGGCTTATTTTACGAAACCATGCCGATCTTCCTAGCCTTCCTGGTTCCGTCACTTTTCATCCTCTTCCACTCAGGTGGTCCGGGTGCCAATGGCAAGAGCCTATCCACCTTGTCCTTCCGCAGTGAACTGCGTGCTGGTGCGAATGGAGTTATCGGTGCAATTGGAAGCACGGGAGCAGCCTTGGGCCTACTGGTCTTCCCGATTTTGAAAGAAGACTTGGGCCTGGGCCCGACTTTCCTGATCCTCTCCGCCGTGCCTTTGATTGCCTGCATCATTTGCTCGGTCATCAAGTGGGATCCAACGCGATCCAGCCTCAGCCCAGACGAGGAAAGCAACGCGCCCCAGTTCAAGAGTGACGCGGTCCGCGCCGCAGTCCTCACCAAGTAGGAGCACTGAGATGAGAATCCCAGCAATCTTGGCTATCGATGAAGGAACCACAGGAACTCGCGCTGCTTGGGTGACCCAGGACGGCGGAGTACATGGACTTGAATACCGTCAGTTGTCGGTGCATAGCCCGAGGCCCGGAGTGGTGGAGCAGGACGCCAATGTCATCCTGAGCGAGACCATTGCAGCGGTCCGAGCGGTGGTGAACTCAGCCGAGGTCGCCGGTATCGAAATTAAGGCAGTCGCCATTGCAACCCAACGAGCCACGGCGGTGCTTTGGGACACGGTAACAGGAGCTGCCCTGGTGCCTGCGATGGTCTGGCAGGACAACCGTTTTGCCGAGGAACTGGCCGCCTTGGGTCCAGATTGGGATGAACGTCTCCTTGCTTCGGTGGGCCGTCCTTCAGGTGTGCGTTCACCATACCTGTGGGCGGCCCACCACCTACGCGAAACGGCTGCCGTCTCGGCGGCCTACGACACAGGCAGACTCGGGTTCGGCACGATTGAAACGTGGCTGCTCTGGAGCTTGACGGCAGAGCGGTCTTACGTTGCCACCAGCACCAACGCCACATCGGCAGGTGCCTATGTCCTGAGCTCGCACGAATATGCCAGAGATTGGATCACGGCTTTGGGGTGCCCGCTGGATCTGCTTCCGGAACTGCGTCAGGACGTGGACCACTTTGGCCACAGCAACTCTGAACTGCTGGGCATAAATGTTCCCGTGTTGGCCGCCATGGGCGACCAACACGCCAGCACAGTGGGTTTGGGCTGCCTTGAGGCAGGACAAGCCATGTGCGGCCACGGAACGGGCAGCTTCGTAGACATGTTGACTGGACCTACCCCGCCGTTGAAACCCGGGCTGTACGACGGGACTCTGACCATGGCAGGGTGGCGGCGCAACAATGAGACCATCTACTCGGTGGAAACATTCACTGCCACCACTGGTTCGGCGTTGGACTGGGTCTGCAACACGCTTGGCTGGTTTGAGTCCTCCCGTAAAATCAGCGAGCTTGCTGCCACTGCCACAAACTCCAACGGGGTGATGTTCGTTCCCACCTTGACCGGCATCCGCACGCCCGTGGTGGAACCGGGGTTGCGCTCCTCACTGACGGGTCTGTCCATGGCCAACACCCGTGCTGAGGTGGCGTACGCCGTCTTGGAAGGTGTAGCCCAGTCAGTTGCCAGCAGCGTTGAGGCCAATGAAGAGTCTGCCGGTATAGCCGTCACGGAAATAGTGGTGGGCGGAGGCCTTTCCGGAAGCGATCCGCTCATTCAGATGCAAGCCGACCTGACTGGGATTCCCATGCGTCGGCTACCCGGAACCGAACACGCGACCTTGCGTGGAGTTGCCTTCATGGCTGGGTCCGATGGCATCCTTTGGAACTCGCTACAGGAGGCTGTGGCAGCAATGGGACCCGGCAAGGTTTTTGAACCACAAATATCGGCGGCTGAGCGCTTGTCCCGGCGTACCCAATGGAAACAGCGCATTGCCAGCGAACTGGCGCTGGTTCACGGCTAATTTCAACCATCTTCGCTGAACATCAACGTTTTTAAGCAACTCTCGAAAGAGCAATACACAATGATTTCCCTGCCTTCACGCAAACCGAAAATGGACCGGGCCAATATGGTCTCGGATACCCCGCTACCGCTGGGCCGCAATGAACAAATCGATAGGCTCGACAATGGGCACTTTGACATGATTGTTGTGGGCGGCGGAGTCACAGGAGCCTACACCGCAATGGATGCGGCCCTGCGTGGCTACAAAGTGGCCCTGCTGGAAAAAGACGACTTTGCATCAGGCACGTCCTCGAAATCCTCCAAAATGATTCACGGCGGCCTGCGCTACATTGAGCAGGGGAACCTGCCATTAGTACGTCACTCACTGCTGGAACGTCAACGCCTGCGGAAGAACGCCCAACACCTTGTTCAACGTTTGCCATTCCTCTTCCCAGTTTTGTCCGAGGACGGAATATTTGACCGCCGACTGGCCGCAGGTTTTGAAAGCCTGCTGTGGACGTACGACCTCGCCGGAGGCTGGCGCGAAGGCGTCATTCACCAAAAGCTCACAAAGAATGAGGTGCTGGCACACTGCCCCACGTTCAAGGCCGAAAAGCTTGAAAGCGGTTTCATGTACTACGACGCCCGGGCCGACGACGCCCGGCTGACCCTTGCACTTGCCCGCACTGCGGCTTACCACAGCGGTGTTGTCCTCAACGGGGCCAAGGTCTCAGACGTCATCCGCCAGGGCGGAAAGGTCAACGGCGTGGTGGCGGAGGTGGACGGACGTGAAATTCGCGCCCACGCCGGGGCAGTGATCATTGCTACCGGCGTCTGGCTGCGCGACTGGACCGGTGCTGGCAGAGACGCGGATGCGCCCTCAATCCGTCCCGCCAAGGGCGTTCACATCGCGGTCCCGTGGACAAAGATCCGCAACGACTGCACGGTCACCATCCCGGTCCCCGGGCGCAACCGCCGCGCCACCATCACCCGCTGGGGGGACACCTCCTACCTCGGCACCACCGACGAAGACTACGAAGGCGACCTCGACGACGTGAACTGCACCCGTGAGGAAATGGACTTCCTGCTGGACGGTGCCAGCACGGCGCTGAACATAGACATCGAACCTGAAGACGTCGTCGGCAGCATCGGCGGCTGCCGTCCCCTGGTGGCTCCTCCCGGAGGCAAAACCATGGAGGTCAAGCGCAACCATGAGATCCGCACTGACCCGGACGGCCTTGTCACAGTGGTGGGTGGCAAGCTGACCACCTCGCGCCACATGGCTGAACAAACCGTGGACGCAGCACAAAAGGTACTGGGTGAAAAGCGCCGCTGCAGGACCAAGAACGCCTACCTGCTCGGTGCTGCCGGTTATGACGCCGAAGCCATCGTGGCCTCCGGCGGACTGGCCTCGCACCTGGGCGAGCGGTACGGCACCGAAGCCCGCTTTGTCACGGACATTTTGGCAGACGACCCCACCCTCAACAAGCCCATTGTTGACGGCCTGCCGTATCTGGAAGCCGAAGTTGTCTACTCTGCCCGGCACGAACTGGCACGCAGCGTTGACGACATCCTTTCCCGCCGCATGCGGGCCCGCATGATGGCACGCGACGCCTCGGCCGCTGCGGCTGAACGCGTGGGCGAGCTGCTGATGAAGGAACTTGATCTTTCCGCACTTGATGTTGAGGCCCAGGTGGCCTCCTACCGAAACCAAACCGCGCACGAACGCGCGATCCTGATGGGAGAAAAATAACCATGATTAGCAAAGAAGCAGTAAAGCGCGGCTACAACCGGGGCAACTACACGGTGGGTGCCCCCACCCAGCCCGCCTTCGCCCAAAACCTGGGCTCAGTATCCGGTGAGCCGGTTTTCGGCGGTGCCCCCGTCGTTGTATCTCCACCGGTGCTGGCCCAGCTGGCACAGGTTGCTGACTCAGTGGTAACCGACGCCGAACAAGTCACCGACGGCACACGCGACTGGTGGGCTGCCACCATGATCGCCCAGACCAGCGGCCGCCCCGCCAACCCGGAAGCCGTCATTGTGGCCGTTTCCACCACCGAACAGGTCCAGGCCGTCATGCGCATTTCCCATGCGCACGACATTCCGGTCACCGTTTCCGCCGGGCGCAGCAACGTCACAGGTGCCGCACTGCCCTTGGCTGGCGGCATCGTTCTCGACGTGTGCGGCCTGGACAGATTCATCGGCTTTGATGAAGACAGCCAGATCATCGAGGTCGAGGCCGGGGTCTTCGGCGACATCTTTGAGGAAAAGATCCAAGCCGAATACGGCATGACCATGGGCCACTGGCCCTCGTCCTACGCCATCAGCACGGTGGGCGGATGGGTGGCCTGCCGCGGTGCCGGCCAGCTCTCCACCCGCTACGGCAAGATCGAGGACATGGTCTTTGGCATGGACGTGGTCCTGGCAAACGGCGAGCTGGTGACGCTGGGCAACAGCTCACGCGCCGCCGTCGGGCCTGATCTGCTGCAGTTGTTTATTGGCTCGGAAGGCACATTGGGCGTGGTGACGACCATCCGGTTCCAGCTGCACCGGCTGCCGGACCACGGCCGGGCCATCGCCTACGGCTTCGACAGCTTCGCCGATGGGCTGGAGGCCTGCCGCCAGATCATGCAGCAGGGCGCCACCCCTGCAGCGCTGCGCCTCTACGACAACTTGGAAAGCGGCGTGCAGTTCGGCCTGCCCGACACCAACGTGCTGCTTGTTGCCGACGAGGGGCCCGAGGAACTGGTGGAAGCCGGCCTGGCCATCAGCGAACGTGTCTGCGTGGCCACCGGGGTGAAGCTTGACGACGAAGCCATCTTTGAGCGCTGGCTCGACACCCGATACCTCACTGGAAAAAGCGCCGAAGGTTTCAAGCGCAGCCCCGGGCTGGTGGCCGACACCCTGGAAATGATCGGCCCATGGAAGGGGCTGGCGGAGGTTTACGACGATGTTGTCGCCGCCGTGAACGCCGTTCCCGGCACACTTGCCGGTTCCGCGCACCAGTCGCACGCCTACGTGGATGGTGCCTGCCTGTACTTCTCGATGCGGGGGGACGTGGACGTGGACAAGCGGGCAGAATGGTACCGGACGGCCTGGGATGCGGCCAACGAGGTCATCATCAAGCATGGTGCCACGCTGAGCCACCACCACGGTGTCGGGCTGCTTCGCGGGCCGTACATGGCGCGTTCGCTGGGCACCGGCTTTAGCGTCCTGCAAACCGTCAAGGCCGCGCTGGACCCGAAGAACCTGCTGAACCCGGGCAAATTGGGGCTGTAACGCCACCCATCTATCGAAACGAACCTGAAAGCGAGCATCAATTCCATGAGCACTCTTCCCGAAGAACTGGCTGTGCCTTTGACCCGCAACCCGGTCATTGCTGCCGTGTTCGGCGTGGACGCCGTGGCAAGCTTTCTGGCCTCGCAGTGCCGCATATGCATTTTGGCCAGTGTGGCACTCCACGAACTCGAGGGACTCATCAAGGCGTTGTCCGGGGCAGGCAAGTTCACCTTCGTGAACATCGACGCCTGTTCCGGACTGGGCCAGGACCGCGGTGCCGTCGAGTACCTGAAAAAGATCGGCGCCCACGGGGTGGTCAGCACCAGGACCGCGGTCATCCAGCGCGCCAACCAGATGGGCATGGTTACCATGCACAAAGTCTTTGTTACCGATCGCTCCAACCTGCCTCGCAGCACAATGGCCGTAGAACAGAGCAAACCGGACCTGGTACAAATTATGCCCTGGCCGGTGGTTTCGCATCTGGAACCCGGAGAGCTCCGGGCATTGTCACCCTATATCGCCTCTGGTTTCATCAGTACCGGTGCCGAAGTTGCCGCGGCTTTACGTCAAGGTGCCACGGGCATCTCTTCCAGCAGCCTTGATTTGTGGGATCTGGCCGGACGCCAATAATTCTCAAACCACCGCTCCATACCTAAAGGAATCAACAGACATGTCAACGAGCTACTTTCAAGTTGTCGCCCATTACTTCCCCCAGCCCGGTGAGGTGGAAAATGTGCTTGAACTGCTGAGCCAGCTGGCGGCATTGAGCAGGACTGAGGATGCGAACATCTCGTACGAGTTTTACCGCGGTGTGGAAGACTCCGGCCACATCGTAATCTTGGAGAGCTACTCCGATGCTGCCGGCTTCGCAGCGCACCGTGAATACGATCACTTCAAAACCATTGGCCTGGGTCAGATCATCCCCAAACTGAAGTCACGCCGGATTGAATCCTTTGAAGGCTCAACGGATGCCTGAACCAAAACTGATGACCAGCGCCATCTTGCGCACTGCCAGCGGGGGTCGTCCCTACAGCCAGAGCACGCCGCTGACACTTGAACAACTCCCCGTCCCTGCGCCACGTGCCGGGGAGGTGTTGGTAAGAATTGAACGTGCCAGCCTATGCCACTCAGATCTCTCTGTCATCAATGGTTCTCGAATTCGGCCGCTCCCAATGGCACTGGGACACGAAGCCAGCGGAACCGTGGCTGCCGTCGGACAGGCCGTAGATGATGTGAAGGCCGGGGATCGTGTTGTCCTGGTATTCGTCCCGATGTGCGGGAGTTGCCGTGCCTGCTCCAGTGGTCGCCCGGCACTGTGCCACCGAGGCGCCGAGTCCAATGGCAGCGGAAACCTTCTGCACGGGGAGGCCGTCCTGCGCACCCAGGCGGGGGAGCGGATCAACCACCATCTGGGCGTTTCCGCTTTCTCCGAGTACGCGGTCGTGGCGAGGGAATCCGTGGTGGTCATAGACGACGACGTACCGTTGGACGTCGCTGCCATGTTCGGTTGCGCCGCCCTCACCGGCATCGGTGCCGTCGTTCACTCCGCCAACGTCACCGAGGGACAATCGGTGATCGTTTTTGGTCTGGGCGCCGTGGGACTGGCGGCGGTGATGGGGGCCGCTCAGCTTGCCGGTACCACGGTCATCGCGATCGACCCGTTGCCGGAAAAGCAGGCATTGGCGTTGCAGTGCGGCGCGAACTTTGCCGGTTCTCCGGCAGATGCGGGCGCTCTGGTGGCTGCACATGCCGGGGACGGAGTTGATGTGGCCATTGAGGCGGTGGGCAGTGCCAAAGTGATGGAAGCGTGCTTGGCCCTGCTGACACGTGGCGGCGCACTGGTCTCCGTGGGGCTGCCACACCCAGAGCAGATGCTCACCGTGCAGGCTCTACAATTTGCCGGCACAGGCAAGCGGCTGATCGGCTCGTACATGGGCGACGCCAACCCCGCGCGTGACATTCCCCGCTACATTCAGTTGTGGCGAGATGGGCGGCTACCAATTGAATTACTACACACGGACACGAAGCCGCTTGCGGATATTAATGAAGGGCTCGATGACCTGGCTGACGGTCTGGTGGTGAGGCGCCTGTTCACTCTCGACTCTGAGCAATAGCAGGGATACTCCAGGGGTGACGAGAAGGAGAGGCCTAGGTTGAACAACTGTTTACCGGTGGCGCCTCCATCTTTGCGACCAGATCGCTGGCCATGATCGGCATTGAGAATCCGGAGCTGCGGCCGCGCGCACCGGCCATTGCGAACGCCTGGAAGTGCTGAAGGATTACCCCACGCCGCCGAACTGCACCTCCCCGTTCGCGCCCCTCTGGATCAATGAGATGGTGCGCCGGCAGATAGAGAGGTAGCGTCCGGGCGCCGGGTTCAGCCCCGGGTCTTCCGTGACATTGCAGTGGTAGCTTCTCTGCTGGGAACAATCACTACTGCAACGTCACGGCCGGTTGTGCTGCGAACCTAGGCACTGGACAAATTTATTTGTCGGGGCGATACTTGAACCATGTTGGACGTAGCAGTGATTGAGAACGCCGCCGCAGCCGAAGCGATCCTTGATCCCACCCGGTCAAGGCTCCTGGCCGAGCTGCGCGAGCCCGCCTCCGCGGCGGTCGTTGCGGCGCGGATGGAGCTGCCCCGCCAGAAAGTGAATTACCACTTGCGGATGCTGGAAGGTTTTGGCCTGGTGGAACTGCTGGGGGAGCGGCGCCGCGGCAATGTCACCGAGCGCATCATGGTGGCCACGGCACGGTCGTACGTCATTTCACCGCAAGCCCTCCCCGGCGTTGCGCCCGACCCTGCGTTGGAACGCAACAGCTTCTCCGCTCGTTGGATGTTGGCCCTCGCGGCCCGGCTGGTCCGGGACGTGGGGATTTTGATCACCGGCGCAGACCGGGCCAAGCAACGGCTGGCAACGTTTGCCATGGACGGTGAGGTGACGTTCGCCAGTGCCGCCGACAGGGCGGCGTTCGTCGCCGAACTGGCGGAAGGAACAGCCCTTCTGATGGAGAAGTACCACAGCGCAAACGCGAGCGGCGGGCGCAAGCACAGGATCGTCGTCGCACTTCATCCCAGCGTGAAAACACAAGTGCCCGAACAAATTGCCGGCACGCCCGGCCGCATTGAGGAGTAGGAAATGGCAAAGGAATTCAAGATTGTGCACGAGTCCGAGATCGAGGGCACGCCGCAGGAGGTTTTTGACGCGGCGACGCAGGGCACCTCGGGTTGGATGTGGCCCATGGAGATCGAACCGAAGCTCGGCGGCGCGGGCCCGTTCGGCAGCACCGTGACTGTGTGGGAGCCGCCGCACCGTTTCTCCAACCGCATGGACGGCGAGGGCGGCTTCTTCAACCAGCTCGACTACGACATTTCCGAGCGCCCCGACGGCAAGTCCTGGCTGCGCTACGTCCACAGTGGCGTGTTCTTCGAGGACTGGGACAACCAATACGACGGCGCGTCCAAGCACACCGCGTTCTACCAGCACACGCTGGGCCAGTATGTGAAGTTCTTCGCCGGGAAGCAGGCCGCCTTCGCGGACGTGCAGGGCCCCGCGGCGTCTTCAGCGCCGGAGGCATTTGAGAAGGTCAAGGCGGCCCTGGGGATTCACGACGCCGGAGCCGGCGGACATGTTTCGCTCGCCATTGCGGGACTCGGGACTGTGGACGCCGAGGTCGATTACCTGGACCCGAATTTTGTTGGCCTGCGCACCGAAGATGCCATGATTCGCTTCTTTGGCCGCAACGCGTTCGGTGCCGTGGTGGGCATGACCGTGCACCTGTTCGCCGACGGTGCCGACGCCGAGGCCGCCGCCTGGGGCGCGTGGCTGAACGGGCTGTACGCGTAAATAGCGCGGTGGGTGCCCGGGCTGGGTGGAGTCAGCTGCCCAGCTTCATGGCTGACTAGCCACCCGTGCCAATTTGCTGCTTGGCACCCCAGACATTGCGCAGAATCGGGTAGTGGAAGAGGTTGCCGTTGGAGGAACGGGCCAGCACGCCGTAACTGCCGGTGCCGGCATGATTGGCGATGCCGGAAATATGGCCCATGGAATTCCACCCTGTCCCCACGACCCTGCGCGGCTCATTCATGAACGTCCCGGAACCATTGCCGCGGTAGAGCAGCAGCTGCCCGGCGGCATTGCGGGCCAGCAGGTCCTGTCTGCGGTCGCCATCAAAGTCGGCGGCAAGGATCGTCAAAGGTCCCCAGCCGGTGCCAATTTGCTGGCGCGCACCGAACGTGCTCCCATTCAAATTGGGGTACAGGAACAACTGTCCCGTGACAAGGCTCTTGGCGACGATGGACGGGTGGACCGTTCCGGACTTCCATTGGGTGATGACAATTTCATACGTGCCCCATCCGGTGCCGATCCGGTGTGCGGCCTTCAAGGTGCCATTGGCCTGGCCATAGCTCGCTGTGAGCCGCCCGTCCACCCATACCGCGACCAAGTCCTGGCGGCCGTCATTGTTGTAATCGACCACGACCATCTGCTTCACGCCCGACCAGCCCGAGGAGACATAGTTGCGTTGCCACAAGTCGCCGCCCTTGGCCGAGGGGTAGGCAAACAAATTGCCGGCGGAGTCGACGGCGGCAATATCGCCTGCTTGAAACACCTGCGCCGGTGCAGGCTGTGGCTGCTTCTTGCGCGACGCCGGGTACCCGGCCAAGTTGCCCACGACCACCTTCATCCCGCTCCAGCCGGACTTGGTTGTGGTGACATAACCCAGTCCGAGATCCGTGGCTCGTTTGTCCAGCAGCGCGGTGCGGTGGGTGGGAGAGGACATCCACCAATCCACGATCTGCTCTGCGGTGCCGTTGATGCCGATGATTTCCCGGTACATGTCATGGCCAGCAGGGAGGATGGAGGCGCCGGCATCCGGACGGTGGAGCTTGGCCATGTCAAGGGTGTTGTTGTTGATCTGTCCGTTCAGATTCACGGCCCATTTTTGCGATCCGGCACCAATGGTTGTATTCAGGACCAGAGGTCCGGCACCGTTCTGGGCACGGTACTCGTTGGTTTTGGCCAGCACAGTTTTCACGAATGCGTCCGAGGCTCCCGGAGCGGCGACAGCTGCCACTTTACGGGGTGCAACTGTTGGTGTGGGCTTGGCAGGTGCTCTGGGTGCCGGGGCCTTGGGTGCCGGTGCTTTGGTGGGTGTCTTGGACGCGGGTGCTTTTGTTGCTGGGGCTTTGGGTGCCGGGGCCTTGGCCGGTGCTTTGGCGGGTGTCTTGGACGCGGGTGCTTTTGTTGCTGGGGCCTTGGGTG
>JBBPZC010000083.1:0-13914 GCA_038199275.1 Actinomycetales bacterium | reverse complement strand
CGGCAACCGCCGTACGCACACCATCCCGCGGATTAATATCCACGGGCTCCACGAATACTAAGGAGCTCCACGATGGCTAAGGCTGAACTCCGTAAGCCCAAACCAAAGTCCAATCCCTTGAAGGCTGCTGACGTCACCGTCATCGACTACAAGGACGTAGCATTGCTGCGCAAATTCATCTCTGATCGCGGAAAGATCCGTGCGCGTCGCGTCACGGGTGTTACCGTCCAGGAGCAGCGCAAGATCGCACAGGCAATCAAGAATGCCCGCGAAGTTGCATTGCTGCCCTACTCCGGCGCTGGCCGCGGTTAAGGGAGATAAATAAACATGGCAAAGCTCATTTTGACCCACGAAGTAAGCGGCCTCGGTGCCGCTGGCGACATCGTTGAGGTAAAGAACGGTTACGCACGTAACTTCCTTCTGCCCCGCGGTTTCGCACTGACCTGGACCAAGGGCGGTGAGAAGCAGGTGGAGACCATCAAGGCTGCGCGTGTTGCTCACGCACACGCCACGGTTGAGGCTGCACAGGAGCAGGCTGCTGCCCTTTCGGCCCACGCTGTTGTCCTCAAGGTCAAGGCAGGCGAATCAGGTCGTCTGTTCGGTACCGTCAAGGCTGCCGACGTTGCACAGGCTGTTGCCGATGCAGGTCTGGGAAACATTGACAAGCGCAAGGTCGAACTGCCCGCCCACATCAAGTCGGTTGGCAAGCACACTGCAACTCTTCGTTTGCACGAGGACGTTTCAGCAACGATCACCCTGAACGTTGTAGCCAGCTAGTTTCGCTGCACCGTTTGAAGAGCCCGGCCCCTCGATTGGGGCCGGGCTTTTTGCATCCCCATTTCTGGGTGTTTGCCGCTTTGCGTTGGGTTATTTCCGCTGGGACTGCAGTGACGCGATGTCTGTGGTGGTGGAGTAGTTGTACGTCCGCGCTATCAGCTCGCTGAGCACCCCCAGGTTCACGTCGGCCAGCTTGGTGATGTAAATACAGGCCACGCTGGCCTTGAACTTCCCCAGCTTCTCCAGCAGGGCTTCACTGCCCGGGGGCCAGCTCAGGCCATACAGGACCAGGTTGGCCTTCCTGCATGAAAATCCGACGGCGGGAGCGTCACCTTCCCGGCCCGACGCGTACTTGTAGTGGCACTCACCGAAACCAATGATGCTGGGGCCCCACATGTACGGCGCCTGCCCCGTCATCTCCTGCATCAAGACAAGCAAAGTGTGGGCATCCACCCGGCGGATCTCTGTGGTGTTGACGGTGCTGATGAACTGTTCCGGGTCGGCGTCGGTAGGGGCTGTCTTATTGGATGTTTTGGATGTTTTCGCGGGGTTGGATGTTTTTGCCCGCTTCGTTGCATCGCTGCCCATGTGTGGCCTTCAGCCGTTGAGACCAGCATAGTGTCCCGGCGCTTTTACCTGCTCCGCCACCATGACAAGGGCTGGGAGCAAGCGCATGCCTAAGCGTGCATAAAAGTATAAAAGCATGGAAGCAGCCCTCAGTGGAAAAACAGTCGCGGATATCCACAGCGGGACATGTTTCTGTGGATATCCCTGCCTGTATCCTGCCTCACCTCTGTGGTCAATAGCTGATCATGTTGGATTATTCATTAATAAGAATGTTGTTCTCCACACCCAGTGGACAGAGTTTCACCTAGTCAGAGGCAGTTTCTGCCCGCGACCCGAGTCTTATCCACAACCTTGTCCCCATCCTGTGCACAAGCTGGGCTGTTTAATCCACGGGTTATCCACAGGGGCAGTGGACAGCGAGGTTGGTGGATGCGATATCAGCGTCTAACCTTGCACTTGAGCTCTCCGAAGCGACAACTTTGTCGGTATCAGCTGGTAGGAGTGGCAGTACTGGCGTGAGCAAGGTGCGCAAGTGGTGAAATACCCGGCCAGCAGGGCAGAAAGAGGTCAGGAACATGTCGGCTCCAACCAGGGAATCAGAATCGTCCAGTCGGGAGTCGGATTTCGCCCGGACCCCACCCCAGGACCTCGTGGCGGAACAGAGCGTGCTCGGCGGCATGATGCTGTCCAAGGACGCCATTGCCGACGTCGTTGAGGTGCTGCGTGGCAACGACTTCTACCGCCCTTCCCACGAGAGCATCTACGAAGCCATTTTGGACCTGTACGGCCGCGGGGAACCTGCAGACGCCGTGACCATCGCAGATGAGCTGACCAAGCGCGGCGAGATCACCAAGACCGGCGGCGCCGCCTACCTGCACCAGCTGATCCAGTCGGTCCCAACAGCCGCCAACGCCGGTTTCTACGCTGAAATTGTTGCCGAGCGGGCCGTGCTGCGCAGACTCGTTACAGCAGGCACCAAAATTGTCCAGATGGGTTATGCCCAGGACGGCGAAGTTGAAGACACCGTCAACGCCGCACAGGCCGAGATCTTTGCCGTGGCCGAGCGGCGCACCACAGAGGACTATGTACTCCTGAAGGACGTCATGGAATCCACTGTGGATGAAATTGAGGCCTCCGGCCACAAGGGTCAAGGCATGACCGGTGTGCCCACCGGATTCTATGAATTCGACGAACTCACCAACGGCCTGCACCCAGGCCAAATGATCGTCATAGCAGCACGTCCGGCCGTGGGTAAAAGTACATTCGCTTTGGACTGGGCCCGTTCAGCCGCCATTGACCACAACATGGCGACGGTTGTTTTCTCCCTGGAAATGGGGCGCAACGAAATTGCCATGCGTCTGCTGTCGGCCGAAGCCACGATCAGCCTGCAGGATCTGCGCAAGGGAACCGTCAAGGACGACCAGTGGTCCAAGATAGCCACCACCATGGGCAGAATGAACGAAGCCCCGTTGTTCATCGACGACTCCCCGAACATGTCGCTCATGGAAATCCGCGCCAAGTGCCGTCGCCTGAAGCAGCAGCATGACCTTAAGCTCGTGGTCTTGGACTACCTTCAGCTCATGTCTTCAGGCAAGCGCGTTGAGTCCCGCCAGCAGGAAGTCTCCGAGTTCTCCCGTGCTTTGAAGCTGCTGGCCAAGGAGCTTCAAGTTCCCGTGGTTGCCTTGTCACAGCTGAACCGTGGTTCTGAACAGCGAACGGATAAGAAGCCCATGGTTTCCGACCTTCGTGAATCCGGTTCCATTGAGCAGGATGCCGACATGGTGATCCTGCTGCACCGTGAGGATATTTACGACAAGGAATCGGCCCGTGCCGGCGAGGCTGACGTTATCGTCGCCAAGCACCGTAACGGTCCCACCAAGACCATTGTGCTGGGCTTCCAGGGCCACTACTCACGCTTCGCCAACATGGCCAGCGAAAGCGGCGGCAGCTACTAGCTGCGGCCGGGATGGCCCGGGGATAGCTGCCGGGACGGCCCAGTGACGCGCCGGCCTCGGCATCCGGGGGAACAGCCGCCGTGCGGTCCCGGCTACTGTTGATTCATGCCGCAAACCACAACACCCAAGGACGCCGCACGGGCCACCCGCCGCTCGACTGCCAAGGCGATCCGAGCGCTGGCCATACCTGCCTTCGGTGCGCTTATTGCCGAGCCATTGTTCCTGCTGGCGGACTCGGCCATCGTGGGCCACTTGGGGGTTTCGCAACTGGCCGGTGTGGGCCTGGCCGCTACGGTGCTGCAGACCGTCATTGGACTTATGGTGTTCCTGGCATACTCCACCACGCCGGCCGTCGCCCGCCTGCTGGGTGCCGGCAAGCATGCGCAGGCGCTGGCTGTAGGCCGTGACGGACTGTGGTTGGCTGCAGCACTAGGCGTGGTGCTTGCCACAGTGGGCGTTTTCACCGGCGGGCCACTACTGAACGCCATGGGTGCCAGCGGTGAAGTGCTGGCGTTTTCGCGTGAATACTTCCTCGTCAGTCTGGCTGGCATCCCCGCCATGCTGCTGGTCATGGCCGCCATGGGTGTGCTGCGCGGTCTGCAGGATACGAAGACCCCGCTGATTGTTGCCACCATCGGATTCGCCGTCAACATCGTGATGAACTTTGTCTTTGTGTATGGATTGGGCATGTCCGTGGCGGGCGCAGCATTGGGCACGGTCATTGCGCAATGGGGCATGGCCGGGGTCTACCTGGTGATCGTCATCAGGGCGGCACGCCACTACGAAGTCTCCCTGCGCCCCGACCTCGCCGGAGTGCGTGCCGTCTCGCGTGTGGGCAGCTGGCTCATGCTGCGCACACTCTCGCTGCGGGTGGCCATACTGGTTACGGTGCTGGTGGTGACCGCGCAGGGGCCCATCAACCTGGCGGCGCACCAGCTGGCCATGACCCTTTTCACCTTTCTCGCCTTTGCTCTCGACGCACTGGCCATCGCCGCCCAGGCGCTCATTGGCAAAGAACTCGGCGCCGCAAACGTGCGCGAGGTCCGTGCCCTGACCGGCACCATGGTCAAGTGGGGGCTCGGTTTCGGGGTCATCACCGGCCTTGTCCTGTGGGCTGCCTCTGGCGTTGTGGGCTGGATCTTCACCTCAGATCCGCAAGTGCACGCAGCCTTGGCTGCCGCACTCGTTGTCATGGCTGTTGGCCAGCCGCTGGCTGGATACGTCTTCGTGCTCGACGGCGTACTCATCGGCGCCGGCGACGCCCGGTACCTGGCCCTGGTTGGCTTGGGCAACCTGGTCATCTATTTGCCGCTGTTGTACTGGGTTTCTGCCAGCAACCTTGGCGACACAGTTTCTGGGCTGTTTTGGGTATGGGCAGCGTTCAGCCTGGGCTACATGGGTGCGCGCGGGTTGACCTTGGGTTTGCGCGCCCGCACGGGCGCCTGGATGCAGGTGGGTGCCTAGATTGTCGACGATTGGGATGGCACCGCTACACTTGATGGGTGAGTGAAACGGCGCTACCCCAGTCCAACCGTGCAGATTCTTCCTTTACCGGAGGTCTCATGCTGTGGCAACCCATACTTCTGCGCGCCCTTGCCACGGTGGCCTTTGGCCTCGTCACGGTCTTTTGGGGCAACCCCGGCGTCCTGGGCATGTCACTGACCCTGGCCGCATATTTGCTGGTGCTCGCCGCCTGCCACTATCTGGTTGTGCGCACCCTTGCCCTGCCGCGCGGCAACACCGGCCGCACGGTGTTGTTGGGTGCTGCGGGCCTGCTCGCCATCAGTGGCGTGGTTGTAGCGATCTCACTCAATGCCTTTGCCGCTGCCTGGTTTGCCGGTGTGGCTCTGGCCGTCATGGGTGCTGCCGAGCTTTTTGCCGCCCTGCACAATCCCAACGGTGCCAAGGGAAAATCGCCGCTGCGTGGCGACTGGATCATCTCCGGCATCCTTGGTCTGGGCACCGGAATTCTGCTGCCCGCGTTCGCTGCGGCCGGACCGCACGGCCTGCTCGGCGTCGCCGGCGGCGGTGCCCTGATGACAGGGGCACTGTGGACGTTGTCCGCTCTCACACTTCGCCATGACGGCGGCAAGTCAAAAGCCGCGTAAACTAGACACCGTATGTTCTACTTTGCGTAGAAGCGCGCGGTGCGTGGCATACCAAACAAGCTAAAGGATCAAATGTGGGCAGTGTAGAGCCGAAGAATTCAGACTCAGGCAACTCCATTAAATTCCCCCTCGGATTCTCTCTGGCACTGGCTGCCGTGGCCGGTCTGGTCACCCTCGTGGTTTCCGCGGGAGGCACCAGAAACGGGCTGCGCTGGGATCTGGCGGGCATTGCCTTTGGCATCGCTTTCGTTGCCTCCTTGCTCATCGCCTCCCTGTTGGTCATGGGCCACAAGGAGAACGATTCCTACCTCAGCGAGGGATCGGGCATCAACCGCCGCTCCGCTGATCGTCTTCGCCCGCGCGGCACCGGGGCTCAGGGTGGCACGCAGGCCTCCGGTCCCGCCGCGGATGCCCCCGCAAGGGATGCGGACGACGACGGAGGCTCACCCACGCGTTAGCGGAACCCTGCGGTCTGGCTACTTTGCGTTACGCAGGGTGGCCAGGCTTTCCTGTATCCGGTTGAAGACGCCCTGGTCCACTGTGATGCCGCTGCGCTTGAGCACCAGGACCGCGGCGCCCACCACACCGTCCTCCACAAGGATCGGGGTGATTCCTGCGCCACCGCCAGCAAGCTCCGTACCCTCGGCTGCCGCGAGCCTCCCGACTACGGCGGCGGCAACCGTACCCGCCTTGGTCAGAACACTTCCCCCGAAAACAATCGGCTGCACTGGTTCCTCTAGTGGATCCGGGGCGGCGCCTTCCTGCACGACGTTGCCTTCCGGTGTGGCACCCTCAGGCATGACGCTGCGCAGCGTTTGCGCCAACGCGTCAGCGGCCCGGCCCACAATGGCGAGGGAAACGGCGTCGTCCTTGGCCGCAAAGACCAGCGGCGCAAAACGGGAGAGCTCGATGGCAGTTTGCCCGTAAACCTTGGAAATAAGCTGTTGCTGGGCGCGTAGACGTCCCTGGGTGCGGTCGTTGCGGTCCAGGGGGATGTCCAGCTCGGCCCGCATGAGCGCCGTGGTGCTGCCCCTGCCGTCCAGGGCGGCAGCGACTGCCCGCGCAACCTCCCGCCCCAGCCAGAATCCCGAACCGTTATCACCCAGCAGCCACCCGGTTCCGTCGGCAACCGCGGCGAGTTGGCTGTTGCTGACCCTTGCCCCGACGGCCCCGGTTCCGGCTATCAACGCAACGCCATCATCATGACAAGTTCCAGAATAAAATGCGGCCAAAAGATCAGATTCAATCATCACCTCGCCGGTGAGACCAAGTGTTGTGAAGCCGTTTCGGAAGGCTTCGGTCGGTAGTTCAAGCGATGCTCCGGCCATCGCAATCAGCACTTGGGCGAGTGGCTTTTCGGCGTCACCCAGTGCAGTCTTGGAGGCTTGGAGCAAGCACTCCATTGCGGCCTCAAATCCCCGGGATACAGGGTTTCCGCCGCCAGAGACGCCGTAGCCCAGGCACCGCCCGGTGGCATCCAGCAGAACCGCCCTCGAGGATGTTCCGCCGGCGTCTATTGCGAGAAAATTATGCATCGTTATCAATCCGTGTCTACGTGTGACTTGACTTACATCGGCTGTGAGAATAGTTTTCATTATGTACCCATCAAAAAGAAATGGATTTTCAAATGTCAGCCTTCACGTCCCCCACCGCAGCGGTTACGGCTGCAGGTGTCGTGAACCGCATTCAGGCCAAGCTACCTGATATGCCGGCTGCCATGGCAAAAATCGGATCATATCTTTTGGAGCACCCGCAGGCCCCGTTGGAGCTTTCCATCATGGAGTTGGCGGAGGCGACCAAGACGTCCCCGGCCACGGTGACACGTTTCTGCCGCCTGCTTGGCTACGCCGGTTACGTACCGTTCCGTGTCAGCATTGCATCGGATCTTGGGCGAAGCGACGCCCGGGAATCGTGGAAGGCGGACATTGGCCGCGCCTTTGGTCCGGACGATTCCCCTCGTGACGTCCTCAGTACGCTGGTCAACGCCCACACCCGGTCATTGGCCGAGACGGCCGCCGTTATGGATCTTGCGCTTATGAACAAGATTGCACGGCGCATTGCCATGAGTTCCCATGTGGATATTTACGGCATCGGCGGCAGTGCCGTCATGGCCAAGGAATTGCAGTCCCGGCTGTACCGCATCGGCATCAATGCCCACCATTGGTCCGAGGTGCACGCGGGCCTGACAAGTGCGGCCATCCAGGACAGCAATTGCGTGGCCATCGGCATCTCCAATACCGGTCGTACGGAAGAAACCCTGCAGATGTTGCGTGAGGCGGGTGAAGCCGGCGCGCTGACGGTCGCGTTGAGCAACAACCCCGGTTCCCCGTTGGCTGAGAGCGCCGACGCTTCCATCATCACCTCCGTGCATGAGCAGTTCCTGCAGCCGGATGACCTCTCTGCCAAGCACGTTCAGCTGCTGGTCCTTGACATGATTTATCTACTCGTGGCCCAGGTGAATTTTTCCCAGACCACTTCAAAACTTGCCGCATCGGCGATGGCGGTTTCCCCGCACCGGCGCCCCACCCGGGCTGCCCGTCTGGAAGTAGCCTCGAGCCGAAGCGCGCGTGCCACGGGAAAGGGCCAAGCCCATGTCTGATTCAATCACCGCCTTCAGCCTGGAGGTGTCCACGCGGCTCGATGCACTCACCGCATGGGCCGCCAACGGCGGACTCGACGAGGCGGCTGCCGCCATGGTCGATGCGCTCGAAGAGGGCGGAGTGATCCAGGCTTTCGGGACCGGCCACTCCGAGGCTTTCGCCATGGAGATTGCGGGCCGTGCCGGTGGATTGATTCCCACCAGCAAGATCGCGCTGCGCGATCTGGTCCTGCATGGCCAGCGAAACGTCTCCGTTCTGGACTCACTCGAGGGATCAGTTCTGGAGCGCGAAACCGGAGTTGCAGAGGAGCTTTTTGAACTCTCCCTGGTGGATCCGCGGGACATCTTCATCATCGCCTCAAACTCCGGCGTGAACGGCTCGATAGTCGGTCTGGCGCTGGCCGCGAAGAAGCGTGGGCACACGGTTATTGCCGTGACCAGCCTGGAACACACAAATGCTGTCGAGACAAAGCATCCCAGCGGGCTGCGGCTCAGTGAGATTGCCGATATTGTTATCGATAACAGGGCGCCTTATGGCGATACGACCCTGGAAGTTTCCGGCGGAGGAGGTGTTGGTGCTGTTTCATCCATTACGGCGGCGTATATTGCGCAGCTGCTCACGATTGCAACAGTTCAGCACATTGTCCGTGCGGGGAAGCAACCGCCCATCTATATTTCGGCAAATATTCCGGGCGGGGATGAACACAACACAGCACTGGTGGGCCAGTATATTGGCCGGCTCCGGCGTGATGCGTGACTCCAAATGCCCGTACTTTCCAAGTACAAAGTAGTACCACGTAAGACCGCACATAGCGTTCATACCAATAATGGAAGGCAGTACACAGAATGAACATTCAGAACAAGCCGCTGCAGCGTCGTGGATTCCTCCGCGGGGCACTGGCCACCGCAGTTCTTTTGCCCCTCGGTGGGGCCTTGGCTTCCTGTGCAGGTGGTGGCTCAACCGAGCCGACCTCAGCCGCTCCTGCCGGTGACGTCGATCCTACGAAGAACCCGTTTGGCGTAGCCTCAACGGGCGCACTCGACGCCGTGATCTTCAAGGGTGGCTACGGCATCGACTATGTCGAATTCGCCGGCAAGATCCTGAGCAAGAACTTCCCCGACGTCAAGGTCTCGATCAACCCGTCGACCGACATTGCCCAGGAACTGCAGCCGCGCTTTGCCGGTGGAACTCCGCCAGACCTGATCGACAACTCCGGTGCCAAGTCCATCGGCTTCAGCGTCATCCTGGACCAGCTGGAGGACCTCCAGGGCGTCATCGATGCCAACAACCTCGAAGGCACCAAGATCGCGGACACCCTGTTTGACGGCGTGCTCGCGCCGGGCACCTTTGACGGCAAGCTTGCCGCCCTCAACTACGTGCTCACGGTTTACGCATGGTGGTACTCCGCCAGCCTGTTCAAGGAAAATGGCTGGACCGTGCCCACCACGTGGGACGAAGCCTATGACCTTGGCGTCAAGGCCAAGGAGCAGGGCAAGTACCTGTTCGTCTGGGGCAAGGAAGCCGCAACGTACTACCAGACCATGGCCATTGAGTCGGCCATCAAGGAAGGTGGCGATGAGGTTCGCCTCGCCCTGGAAAACCTGAAGCCCGACTGCTGGTCGCTGCCGGCCGTGCAGGGCGTATTCACCGCCATGGAGAAGATTGTCAAGGCGGGCATGTTCAAGCCCGGTGGTTCCGGCACCGTCTTCACCGCGGCCCAGGCACAGTGGAGCAACGGCCAGGAAGCCCTTCTTTACCCGTCCGGTTCCTGGATCGAGAACGAGATGAAGGATCAGACCAAGGCAGGCTTCGAGATGACCGGCGCCCCGATTCCCGTGGTCTCCGCCAGCCCGAAGATCGCCCAGGCGGGCGTGCGCTCCGCGGGCGGCGAGCCCTTTATCGTCCCCTCCAAGGGAGTCAACGTTGCGGCCGGCAAGGAATTGCTGCGCACCATGCTCTCCAAGGAAGCGGCAACCAACTTCGCCAAGGAGAAGCTGGCCCCCACCGTGGTCAAGGGCACCGTTCCCGCCGACGGCTTCGGCTCCACCGCGCTGGTCTCCCAGACGGACATGCTGGCGAAGGCCGGCAAGGACATCTTCACCTGGAACTTCGTTGACACCTACGGCATGAACCCCGACCAGCTGGTGCCCTGGAACTCGTTCCTGGACGGCAAGCTGGACACCGCGGGCCTGACCAAGGCGCTGCAGGAGATCACCGACAAGGTGGCCAAGGACGATTCGGTTACGAAGATTGAAGTGAAGTGACACAAGCAACACAGAAGGTGCGGCGGGGTGGGGGCGTTGTCGCCACCACCCGGCGGCGCCGGAAAAAACTGACATTCGACAAGGTCAGCTTCATGGCGGTCTTCCTGGGACTGCCCTTGGTGATCTATCTGGTCTTTGTAATATCGCCTTTCGTTCAGGCCGTGTACTACTCAATGACCAGCTGGGGCGGCTTCGACAACAACATGCCGTTCGTGGGGTTCGACAACTACGTCAAGCTCTTCAACGATGACATCTTCATGCTCTCGGTCCGCAACAGCGTCACGCTGGCTGTTTTCCTGCCGATCATCACGGTGATCCTGTCATTGATTCTGGCCACGCTTGTCACGATTGGCGGCAGCAGCCGTGGACAGATCAAGGGCCTGAAGGGGGCCGGTTTCTACCGTGTCATTTCCTTCTTCCCCTACGTCATCCCCGCTGTTGTCATTGGCATTATCTGGCAGCAGATTTACAACCCCAGCAACGGTTTGCTCAACGGCATATTGACCGGGATTGGCCTGGACGGGTTCAAGGACTACCCATGGCTGGGTGACTCCCGCACGGCCATGATTGCTTCAATGGTTGTCATTGTGTGGGGCTTCGTGGGCTTCTACATGATCCTGTTCATTGCGGCGATCAAGGGTATTCCGGCAGAAACATTTGAGGCAGCCCGCATCGACGGTGCAGGCCGATTCCGCACGGCCATCAGCATTACGATCCCGCTCATTCGTGACAACATCCAGACCGCCTATGTGTACATGGGCATCCTGGCCCTGGACGCGTTTGTGTACATGTCTGTCCTGAACTCCACCGGCGGCCCCGAAAACTCCACACTGGTCATGTCCCAGAAGCTGTTCACCACGGCCTTCGGCAAGAGCCAATTTGGCCTGGCCTGTGCCATGGGTGTGGTGCTGGCCGTCATTACCCTGCTGTTCTCGGCACTCGTCTTCCTGGTCAACAAAATCACCGGTGGCAGCAAGGATGTGTCTGAATAATGTCATTGAAACTTTCAAAAACCACCGGTCAGAGCGACCACGTTGTGCGCAAGCCGAAGGACACCAAGAGCGACAAGATGGTGGCTGGCGTTTCGCACACGATGCTGGCATTGTGGGCGCTGCTCGTCCTGATTCCCTTGGGCTGGACCTTGATGTCCTCGTTCAAGACCACCGGGGAAATCTTTGCCTCACCGTTCTCACTGCCCGCTGAGTGGCAGTTCAAGAACTATGTCGATGCCTGGAATACTGCCGGTATTGGCATGTACTTCTTCAATACCGTGATTGTGGTGGGCTTCGCCCTGGTCATCGTCATGGTGCTCGGCGCCATGTGTGCTTATGTTTTGGCCCGTTACGTCTTCCCCGGCCACCGTGCCATCTACTACCTGATGCTCGCAGGACTGACGTTCCCCATCTTCCTGGCCATCGTGCCGTTGTTCTTCATCCTGCAAAATATGGGATTGTTGAACACGCTGCCCGGCCTGATCATTGTGTACGTGGCGTTCGCGCTCCCCTTCACCGTGTTCTTCCTGTTCTCCTTCTTCAAGGCACTCCCGAACGAGATTGCCGAAGCCGCACAAATTGACGGGGCCGGCGAATGGCGCACGTTCTTCCAGGTCATGCTGCCCATGGCCAAGCCCGGTATGGCTTCTGTTGCCATTTTCAACTTCCTGGGCCTGTGGAACCAGTACCTGATCCCGGTTGCCATCAACACCAAGCGTGAAAACTATGTGTTGTCACAGGGCATCGCGGCCTTCGCCGGCCAGATGGGTTACGCGGTGAACTTCGGTGCGCTATTCGCCGCCGCCATCATTGTCATTGTCCCGGTTTTGATCATGTATGTTCTCTTCCAACGCCAGCTTCAGGGCTCGGTCTCGGCAGGAACCATGAAGTAGGCTTTCTCACCCCCAAGAAAAATCGAACGGTGAGTAGTTGCCAATGTTTATTTGAAACATTGGCAACTACTCACCGTTCGCGCTCATTTAAGGCCTGATTGACGACGCCGGTACGCGGCCACATGGGCCCGGTTGCCGCAGTTGCCGGTGTCGCAATACCTGCGGGAACGGTTCTTGGACAGATCGAGCACCACCGCGGCGCAATCCGGCGCAGCACACACCTTCAACCGGTCCAGTTCCTTGCCGCGGATGACATCAACAAAGGCCATGGCCGCCTCGACACCCATCCGCTCGGCCAAGGGCGCCCCGGGTGCGGTGGCGTGCAGGTGCCAATCCCACGCATCATGCTTGACCAATTGCGGCAGAGCCCGGGCGCGGGCCAGCAGATCGTTGACCATCCCGGCGGCGGATTCTTCGTTGGCGGTAAACATGCTGCGCAATTCGGTGCGCATCCCGCGCACGGCCGCAACCTCGGCCAGCGTGTGCTCCCGCGACCCGGAGAACTGTTCCGCCAGGACAAAGGCATCCAGTTCGGCGACGGTCTCCAGGGAGTCCTCCCCGAAAGTGCTCCCATCCGCGGCGACGGTGGTGGGTGCGGTGTTGATCAAATGGACGGCGGACAGCAGGGCCACCTCCGTGTCATGACTAAAGGTCATGTTGACTCCTGACAAGACTCGAGCGTAATGTCACTAGCATAACGCTTATTGCTCATGACGTTGGGATTAAAATGACCACCTCAACAACTTCGCCTGCCCCTTCCGCGGTTGGACCGGCCATGGCATCGCCTGCGCTTGTCATTGCGCTGGTTTCCGCCGCTGCCTTCGCCCTGTCCGGCCCCTTCGCGAAGTCGCTGTTCGATGTGGGCTGGTCCCCCGGGGCGGCCGTCGCGGCCCGCATTGGAGGTGCCGCCGTCGTCCTTCTCATTCCGGTGATCATCACCCTGGTGCGGCGCTGGACCACGGTGAAACGGTCGCTCGGACGGATTGCGATTTATGGCGTGGTGCCCATTGCGCTCTGCCAGCTGTTCTACTTCAACGCCGTGGCGCACCTTTCCATTGGGGTGGCGCTGCTGCTGGAGTATCTGTCTCCGGTACTGCTGGTGGGCTGGGCATGGCTGATCACCAGGCACCGGCCGCGGCTGCTGACCATAGTGGGTGCCGCCTGCGCGATGGCCGGGCTGGTGCTGGTGCTGGATTTGGCGGGCAGCCAAAAGGTGAGCGTCGAGGGCATTTTGTGGGGGTTGGGGGCTGCCGTCTGCTCCGCCGTGTACTTTGTCATGTCTGCACGCGCGGACGACGACGTGCCTCCCGTTCTCATGGCCGGCGGCGGCATGGCGGTGGGTGCGCTCATGATTGTGGGGCTGGGTGCGGTGGGAATTCTGCCCATGGCCTTCACCTTCAACAGCCCCGTTTTTGCCGGCGCACAGGTGCACTGGCTGGTGCCGGTACTGGGCCTGGTGCTTGTTACCACGGTCTTTGCCTACCTGATGGGGATCGTGGCCACGCGGGGGCTCGGCTCCAAGGTGGCCTCGTTCGTGGCGCTCTTTGAGGTGCTGTTCGCCGTTATTTGGGCGTGGCTGCTGCTGGGCGAAATGCCGCGCACCATCCAGCTTTTGGGCGGCGTGGCCATCATGGGCGGCGTGGTCCTGGTGCGGCTGGATGAGCTGCGCGGTTCTCCCCGGCGCGGTGCCGGCTTCGTGGTGGAACTCGAAGGCGGCACCGCGGGCCAGTTACCGCCCGAACCGGCGCAACCGCAGCG